>JBBRMP010000118.1:0-17520 GCA_038230755.1 Cytophagales bacterium
TGTCAAGTTTTTGGCGATATTTATTTTTTGTACTCTGCCGGGCTGCTGACCGCCCTTCCCCCCTTTCAGAGCCAGCTTCCAGGCCGAAGCCTAATGCTGTTTCCGTTGATTGGGAGTGCAAAAGTAGGCCTTTACACACACTGTGTCAAGGAACACACTAAAAATAGTTTAGAATTCAGTTCAAAAGAGCTTTAAGTACTTCTAAATCAAGCCAAGGCACACCGAAGAAATTTATAAAGTCAAAAGCTTTGAGCTGAAAGACGGATTTTAGTGGTCGAAATTGTACTTTAGTCAGTGCAAACAACAAACAGCCCAGTCCCTTTGGCAAGCACTTCCATGTAATATCCTGTATTTGCACGAAATAGGATAAAACATAGTTAGTAGGTTGGTACTATATGAAGATTTTACATACCGCCGACTGGCATTTAGGCAAGCGTTTATACCGCTCCGATCTGCGCGATGACCACACGTGTTTCCTGAATTGGCTCGTCGACACTGTTCAGCAACGGCAAATCGATGTGCTGCTGGTGTCGGGCGATATATTCGATACGACCAACCCGAACGACGGGTCGATGCAGTTATATTATCAGTTTTTGACCCGGATGCTCCCGCTGTCGGTGCAAATTGTGATTACGGGTGGCAACCACGATTCGGCAACAAAACTGAATGCACCAAAGGAGCTACTGCGGCATTTGAACATCCACGTTGTTGGGTGCGCGTCAGGGAATTGCGTGGACGATGTGCTCCGATTTACGGCAGGTTCGGAAGCCGTGTTGGTGGCGGCTGTTCCTTATTTACGCGATGCTGATTTGCGGCAGTCTATTTCAGGACAATCCTACGCCGAGCGAATAGAAGCAGTGCGGATGGGCATCCGGAATCACTACCAGCGCGTGATGGACCATTGCTACGAAACCCACCGCGACGTTCCGGTGGTGGGGATGGGCCACTTATACGTACAGGGTGCCGCCACGTCGGAGAGTGAACGCGAGATTCACGCGGTGGGTGGGCAGGCGGCGTTTTCGTCGGAACATTTTCCGGATGGGTTCACCTATGTAGCCCTGGGCCATATTCATGGGCCACAACGCGTGGGGTCAACAGACCATATTCGGTACTGCGGTTCACCCATTCCGCTGAGTTTTAGTGAGCGTGATCATTCGCATCAGCTTCTGGAAGTAACCCTTGACAACGGCAAACTGGTATCTGTAGAGACAGTGCCGGTACCGCCCATGCGGCGGTTGCGGTTTGTTACAGGTTCACTGGAGGAAGTTCGGGAGCAACTGGAAGCTATCGAGCCTGACCTGCCACTGACTACGCTGCTGGACGTTTTGGTGGAAGAAGAAACCGAAAGCCTGACCACCCGGATGCACTTTGGGCAACTACAGCGCGATTACGTCCATGCGCCGTTTGTGCTTACTAAGACGAGGCTGCAATTCCGCAACCGGCGTAAGAATCTGGCGGCTCTGTTTGCCGCCGAAACTCATCTGGCTGATTTATCACACACAGAGGTATTTGCCCGGCGGCTCGATCAGGCGCAAGTGTCGGGACTGGAACGGGATATGCTCACCGACACGTTTCAGCAATTATACCAGATGGTGACCGAACAGCCCGTACCTGTACTTCATGAAAATTCGGCAAATACGCTTTCGTAATATCAATTCCTTTTACGGCGAACACCCCCCCATTCAATTCCAAGGGGGTATACTTGGCGACACCGGCCTGTTTCTCATTACGGGGCCAACCGGCGCGGGCAAATCAACGTTGCTCGACGTAATTACACTGGCCCTATTTAACCGGATGCCCCGGCTGACGGGGGGCATTTCGATCGCCAGTATTGCCGACGAAGGGCTAATCGTGAACCGGCAGGCGGCGGGTGAACCACAGGCCGCTGCCTACGCCGAAGTAGAGTATGAAGTGGCCGGGCAGTGCTACCGGTCGCGGTGGTCGATTCGGAAGAACCGGAACAACAACTGGAATAACTACGAAATGGAGGTGGCGCATTTGCCCGCTGACCGGCTTGATGGGGTGCTGTTTCCAATAAAAGACCTGCGCGATTTTCCGAAGAAAAACGAAGAGCTGATTGGTCTTTCCTACGAGCAGTTTGTACGCTCTATTGTGTTGGCACAGGGGGCCTTTGACCAGTTCCTGAAGGCCCGCGCTACCGAACGGAGCAAGATGCTTGAGCGCCTGACGGGCACCGAAATCTACCGTCAGCTAAGCCGGAAAGCATATGAGCACAACAAATTCCTGGAGGACCAGATAACCGCTAAACGCCAAACCATTGCCGGTATCCGGATGCTGGGCGAGGAGCGCGTGGCCGAACTGACTGAGCAATTAACTGCGGCTGACGCCCGCCTGGATGACCTCGCGAAGCAGATTAAGCTCTTTGAAACGGAGAAAAAGTACCTCGACGCTGCTGAACAGGCCGAAACAGCATTGGCCAGGGCCGAAAAAGATGCGGCCAAACTAGCCGACAAACTGGCTCTATTTGCCGATGACCGCGAACGGCTGCGCCAACACGAAAATGCTACCCCTCTTGCCGGTCGTCTGGCCGAGTTGAGCAGTGCCGAACGGGCCATCACCAGAGCCAGTCAGGCCCGCGCTGACGTAGCTGCAGAACTGGACCGCCTTGGTAATCAACTGACCGATGTGCTATTTGAAGCTGGCGCTTTTACAGGCGAATCGGCCTTAGACGGCCACACAGCAGCAACGGTTATTGAGGCGTTTCGAGACCGGCTTAAAGCGATACAGGACCGAATTTCATCCGAGCAGAACCTGGCTGACCCGTTTGTACAGGCCATTCGGCAGCAGATAAAGGCGGCACCGGCAGAACTGGCTTTACCCATGTTTCTGGTACATGAGGTTGACGAGGCCCTGAACTATGTTCAAAAGCAAAAAACCAGGTTGGCTCAGCAGGTCGATGCCCTGGAACAGACTTATCCCGATGTGACGCCGGCTACGCTGGCGGGTCATTTGCAGGAATACATTGACCGCTACAACCTGTTGGGTATGCTGGCGCTGATGGAAGAAGAACAGCAGGAACGCATTGCTGAGGGCATAAAAATTGCTGAACCCATTGATGCCCTTCGCGCGGCCCTGCAAACCAACGCTCCTCTATTAACAGAAGCCGAAGCCCACGAAAAAGCAGCGCGGCAGGTGGTGCAGGCATTGGAAATCGAACAGCGGCGACTGAGTCAGGAAGCCGATTTGACGGCCCTACGTGACGGGCTGGTGGGCGGCGAACCGTGCCTGCTGTGTGGCTCGCTGGAACATCCGTATGCCACGCATTACGTAAATCAGTTGGGTACGGTGGCAGCGCGATTGTTGCTGGCCAAGGCCGATGAAAAACAGACCCAAACTACCGCCAGAACGTTGGCTGATGCCCAGCTTTCGCAGCGTGGCCAACTCGCCGAGGCCGAACGGACACAACGGGAACTGCGGGAGATGTACAGCCAGAAACGAATTGAGATTAATAAACTGAAAGACAAAAATGGCATCGATAAAGAGGAAGGACCTACTGCGTTCCGGTCGGAGCAGCGCGGGCTTGCCGATGCGCAAAAAGCCCTGAATACCCTCCGTACAGCCTGGGAACAGTACCGGACGGTGGAAACGCTGTTGCAGCAACTTGTCAATCTGGCCCAAAGTCAACAGAATCTAGCCGCGTTGCTAGCCGAGAAAAACGCACTGTATCCAGGCGATAACTGGTCTCAACGAGCGGCGTCGTTATTGCGTTCGCTGGCCGATTTACAGGGGCGGACGGCCACGCAGACGGGGTTTCAACAAAAAGCCGCTGACGATGAAATAGCCGCGCTCAAGGACGAGCGCCACCTGATTACGGCACTAAAACCGGAGTTCAAAAAACGGGGTATGACCGATGCAGCATCGGCGCGGGCTTTGCTTTTGGACGCTCCTGTGGCCCTGAAACTAAAGAAAATTCAGGACGAGCTCGACCGCGAACACATTGAACTCGATCAACGCCGGGCCGATGAACAACGTCGCCTGACCGATGCCCAAAAAGCCCGTAAAACCGACCTCGTCCCCGCCGATGTACGCCGCGAGTTGGACAACCAAAAGCGCGAACAGCAGAAGACCCTGTCAACGTCGGGGCACGCGCGGGGGGAGTTAGACACGAACAAAAAGAGCCTTGTCGCCCACCAGAAGGGCATTGTTGAGTTGGGTTCGCTGGAAGACACCATTGTGCCGTGGCGCGAATTGAACACGCTCATCGGCAGTGCGAAGGGCGACGTGTTCAGCAAATTTGCCCAGAGCCTAACCCTCTCGCAATTGATTGGATTGGCCAACCGCCGCCTCCGCGACCTCACTGACCGCTATCTCTTGCTGATGCCGAAAGATGAACAGGACGAGCTTTACGTGGTGGATCTGTATCAGGGTCAGGCCGAACGCACGATCACGAGCTTGTCGGGCGGGGAAACCTTCACGCTGAGCCTCGCACTGGCTCTGGGCCTGTCTGACCTGGCTTCGCAGCAGGTGCAGATCGACAGCTTATTCATCGACGAGGGCTTCGGAACACTTGATCCCGAAGCCCTCGACACAGCCATTGTGATGCTGGAAAAACTGCAACAGGACAGCCAGAAAACCATCGGTATCATCTC
This sequence comes from Cytophagales bacterium, assembly GCA_038230755.1. Lineage (GTDB taxonomy): Bacteria > Bacteroidota > Bacteroidia > Cytophagales > Spirosomataceae > Fibrella. The sequence goes on from JBBRMP010000118.1 coordinate 4,611, forward strand.
GCACCGTCATGAGATAAAGGAACGCATCCTTGTGCAAATCCAGGTCGATAAGGGTAGTGATGGGAATAGCCGGGTGCGGGTGACGGAGTAGTAGCCCCCTAACCCTCGAAGGGGGAATACTGATCCCAGCAAATTAGTCGCCCGTCACATTCCCCCTTTGGGGGGTTAGGGGGCTTCCTTCTACAACCCCTCCATCACCTCCTGCGATACGCCAGTGGAGACGAAGCCGCCATCGTGGAAGAGGTTTTGCATCGTGACCATGCGGGTGAAATCAGAGAAGAGGGTCAGGCAATAATCGGCGCACTGGTCGGCGGAGGCGTTGCCGAGGGGGGCGATCTTGTCGGCGAAGTTGTAGAACTTATCGAACCCGTCGATGCCCGAACCCGCCGTGGTGACAGTGGGTGACTGTGATACGGTGTTTACGCGTACTTTGCGGAACTTGCCGTAGTGGTACCCAAAGCTACGGGCTACCGATTCGAGCATGGCTTTGGCTTCGGCCATGTCGGTATAAAATGGGAACGTGCGTTGGGCAGCCATGTAGGTTAGCGCCACCACCGAACCCCACTCAGCGATGGCGTCCTGCTTGTAGGCTACCTGCAACATTTTGTGCAGCGACATGGCCGACACGTCGAGGCTTTGTTTGAACCACTCGTAGTTCAGGTCGGTGTAGGCGCGGCCTTTACGGATGTTGGGACTCATCCCGATGCTGTGCAGCACGAAGTCGATTTTGCCACCCAGCACTTCCTGCGATTGAGTAAAGAGTTTGTCGAGGTCATCGGTCGAGGTGGCGTCGGCGGGGATGATTTGGGCATCACACTGCTCGGCAAGCTTATTGATTTCGCCCATGCGCATGGCAATGGGGGCGTTGGTGAGGGTAAAAATAGCGCCTTCTTCTTTAGCCTTGAGGGCCACTTTCCAGGCAATTGATTGCTCGTTGAGGGCACCCGAAATGATGCCGCGCTTTCCGTTCAGTAGTCCGTAGGCCATGTGTGTCAATGTAAAATGGATAATGAATAATGGGCAAAAGTAAGGCTATTTGCCCTGTTTAGGCCAGTTGGGCATCTGTGAGGCCAAATTCAGTTTGCAGATACTGCCGGGCCGTATCTTCTTCGACATCGTAAATAGAGCGGTCAGAGAGGGCGCGGTGGCCGTTATTGATGCCATTCACCCAACTGTGCGTGGCGTAGGGGTCATAGTCGAAATTAGTGACGGTATAGCCCATGTGGCTGATGTCCTTGAACCACTCGCTGGCGGTGTCGATGTTGCCGAAGAAGCCAAACGGATGGGCCTTGCCCACGGGTTGGGTAATGGGTTTGGCTTTGGTCAAATCGATCAGGCAGGCGTACTCATTCAGGCGGCATTCGGGCAGGGGCCACGCGCCCTGGGCAGCCAGTTGACGTTTGTAATTGCCCCCGCGTGGGTCGCCGTACTTTTGGTAAAGTGCCTCTACCTCAGCCAGATCGGGGCGGTATTGGGTGTAGCGGTCACCGCCACAGAGGCCTTCTTTATGGGCCGGGCAATTCCAGCATTGCCCCACTTTGCCAATCCCAATGCCATCGCCGATGGCATCGACGTACTGTTTCACCAAATCGCCGGTATACAATACGTCGTTGTGGGTGATGAATAGCTGCGCTTTGTCGGTCTTTTCCCAGGCATATTGGTAGCGGATCGACCGCCGGAAGGGCAGCAACGGCAACAGATGCCGCCGTTTGTCGATGGTCATATTCCGGTAGCCGTAGTTCATCCACGGACGGTAATAAACCACGTGGTATGGGGCCAACAGGCGTTTCAAAAAAGCCAGATTCGTGCCAGCGGGCTGTTGCCGTTCTTCGATGAAATAGATCGTGTCGATCCACTGACCCGATTGCTTCAACAGCGACAACAGCGTGACGGCCGTAATGTAGGGTTTGCCATAGACACTAACGGCAACATCAACAGAGTTAGGGATGGGCATCAACGAGAAAATTGGTTCATTCACAAAACTACACCGGCCCTAATGAACCGCCAAGGGTGCTCCCTTCGCCGTGGGTTGTGGCCGAGTTGTTGGCACCATGCCTACCGTGCGGTTCAGGAAAAACTCGGTCGACCGGTAAATACCCTCCAGCTCGCCCGACGTGAAGTTTGAGGCGATGACGTGATCGCCCGCGTTGGGAAAAGCCATTTTCACTTTCTTGCCGACGGGTGTACCCAGTTGGTCGAACATGGTGAGCATGGCGGGTACCGACACGACGTTGTCCTGATGGGTGTCGTCTTTGTAATAATAGCCCATGAACAATGGCTGTTTTACCTTCGCAAACTGATCAGGTGCCATGTAGATATCCATCATGGTTTGGAGCGTAATGAGGCCGTTGGTGTGGTAGCGCGTGAGCCAATACTGCGCCCGATCAGGTTTGTAATGGGTAACGTTAACGTGTTCATCGGCGACGGTCAGGTTCATGATTTGCTGTCCCCAAGGCATGGTAGCCAGTTTCAGCGCCGGATTGGCCACCGCCACGCAGGGTGAATACAATACCACACCAGCAATGTCGGGGTGATTAGCCGCCAGGTATAACGACAGCATCCCCCCCGCCGACGTACCGATCACAACGACCTTTTCGCCCAGCGCGTGGCCAATGGCCAACGCCCGTTCGGCAGAAGCAACGTAGCTGGCGGGGGTGAGCGTCTTGAACGCATCGGGCGATTTCAGGCCGTGTTCATGGGGGCGGGCGAGGTAGAGGTTACAACCGAAATTGTTCGCCAGTCGTTTATGTACCGGATCACCTTCGGCCCAGGAGGCACCAAAACCGGGGATGTAGACCATGCTGTAGGCCGTTTTCTGCTTGCGCGTGCTATCGGCCCAGACAATACGGGCTTCGTTGTCGGGCTTCAAACCGGCTTGTTTTTCGGCAGTCGTGATGGATTGTTCCAGCTTTGTCATGTCAGGGCCGATGGTCACGGTTTCGGGGCGAACGGGGTCAAATCGGGCCTTTGGGCCAAGTAAATAAACGACAACCAGCAACACCAGCAGGCCGCCGACAATTTGGAGGAAACGTTTCATACATATTCTGGAATCTCCATCCGGATACGCCAGTCTTTGGGGAGGTAATTGTTGATGCGGTTGCCAAGATTTTTCATCCAGCCCAGTGGCAACTCCTCGTGCTTGGCCAGGAGCCAGCCACGGGGGGCATTGGGCAAGACAAGGTTTTCCTTCTTGAAATAATGCAGGGCTTCGTCGCGGCTCAGGTCTGCACCGGAGAGGTTGGGGGCGAGTTCAGTGCTGAGCGCGAGGGCGTGGTTGGGCAAAAAATCGGTGCCCTTGAACATACCCATCTCAATGCCAAAGCCCTTGCTGCGCAGAGCACCGTCGAGCATGACCAGCTCCTTTTCAAGGGCAATAGGCACGGCCAGAATGTCGTCGTTGGGTTTTTGCCAAAACGAAAACTGGTCGGGGTTACGCAGAAAGGGCTTGAGAGCGCCCACCTGTTTATGATGCACCAGCCGCGCCGATTTGAACCCACGCGTTTTGGCCACGGGCGTGGGGGCCGACGCGGTTTTGCGGAAGACGCTGATAAAAAAACCTTCGCCCATGACCCGGTGGGGATAGCATTGGTAGCCCATATTCCGGCCAAAAACGCGTTCGGTAATACCCCAGTCAGCGGGAAGATCGAGGGGATGATTCTGGAAACCGTGGTCGGATAACCATTGCATAGCCTGCCCGTTTTCGGCGTCGTTGTAGGTGCAGGTGCTGTAGATGAGCCAGCCATCTTCGGCCACTAGCGGGGCCGAGTGGGCCAAGATACGCCCCTGCCGCGCTGCACAGAGCGTTACGTGTTCCGGCGACCATTCGCCCACGGCCTTCGGGTCTTTGCGGAAAAGTCCTTCGCCCGAACAGGGTGCGTCGATCATGACGAGGTCGAAGAAACCGGCCAACGGAGCAAAATCTTCGGGGTCATGGTGGCTGACCACCACGTTGGCGTAGCCCCACTTATCAATGTTTTCGCGCAGCACCGGCACCCGCGACCGGATCACTTCGTTGCACACCAAAACGCTGTGGGACGGCAGGACTGAGGCCATTAATGTACTTTTTCCACCCGGTGCGGCGCAGAGGTCCAGGGCCTTCAGTGGTCGTTGACCGTCGTAGGTTTTGGCCCGTCCCACCGTTTGCCGAATGGCCTCGGCCAGCAACATCGACGAAGCTTCCTGCACGTAATAAGCCCCCGCCTGAAAGAGCGGATCGAGGGTAAAAACGGGCCGGTTGGGCAAATAGAAGCCCTCGGCGCACCACGGCACGGGGGTCAGGTCCGTTGTATCGAAGGCTGGTTTGCGGGGATTGATCCGGATGCTGACGGGGGGCGGGGTTTCCAGTGCGGCAGCAAAAGCCGGATAATCGGGACCAAGTTGGTGCTGCATCTGCGCCACGAAAGCGGCAGGCAGGGTGAGTGATTGCATATGTACAAAGTTCGCCTATAAGACGAACTTTGTACCCATGACGACTACACTGACTGACCGCTTCAAACAAATCACCACTTTCATTTTCGACGTCGACGGCGTACTCACCGACGGCACCGTAAACGCGCTGGCCTCCGGCGAAATGTACCGCACCTTCTATATCCGCGACGGCTACGGTATTGAACAGGCCATTAAGGCAGGCTACCGCGTGGCAGTGGTGTCGGCAGGAAACCAGGACGGCGTGCGGAAGCGGCTGGCGTTTCTGGGCATCAACGACGTGTTTATGGGTGGTCCCACCGACCAGAAAGTGAACGCTTACCTCGGCTACCTCACCCGCGACAGCATCCCCGAAAACCACGTGCTCTACATGGGCGACGACCTCCCCGATCATGCCATTCTGAGCCGTCAGGCCCTGTTGAGCACCTGCCCCGCCGATGCCGCCGACGAAATCCAGGCCGTTTGCGACTATATCTCGCCCGCCGTTGGTGGCCGGGGGGCGGTTCGCGACGTGATCGAGCAGGTGATGAAAGCACAGGGCAACTGGGGTACGTGGCTTTGAAAGAAAATCCCCTTTTTACGCAGATTTAAAACTAGGGTTTAAGTCTGCACAAAAGCTCAACTGACCAAATTGGTAAAATAGTTGGACATGGGACCGCACTTATGGCTTCTGACCATCCAGACTAAACTCAACAAACCGCGTCAATAGCTCCCGCGCCACCGGACCCACGTGACCGTTGCCGATGGTACGATCGCCGATTTTGACGATAGGGAGCACTTTTTTGTTGCTGCTGGTGGTGAATGCTTCGTCGGCGTCGTAGAGGTCCGAGAGCAGAACGGGCCGCTCGTCAATCTCGAAATCGGGGCGGGCGAGATCCATGATCGTGCGGCGGGTGATGCCCCGCAAAATGTGGCGGCTGGGCGTGACGAGGCGATTGTCCTTTACCAAAAACAGGTTGCTGCGGCTGAGTTCGCTGATTTCGCCGTCGTTGTGATACAGCACGTCCTGCGCCCCGGCCTCCCGAATTTTGCCCGCCAGCATCATCACGTGCCGATAGTCGGTGGCCTTTATTTCGGGCATCGGGCGGACGTAATCATCCAGGATCACGCGGATGCCGGTTTCGTACTGCTCGGCAGGGACGGGGTGAATGGGCTCGCTGAGGATGAGCAGGTTCGGCTTCACAATGCTGATGCTGTCGGGCGAATAGCCGCCGGTCATCACGAGCCGGAACGCCACGTCGGGCTGGCCAGACCGAGCCAGTAAATCCAGCAGAATAGCGTGGGTTTCTTCCTGCGACAGGGGCAGCGTCAGGGTCATTTTTTCCGCCGAATTGCGGAACCGTTCCCAGTACCAATCCCACTGAAACGGCTGGCCGTTATAGGTCAGAAAATAGTCGAACAGGCCGAACCCGCGCAGTAGGCCCAGATCGGTTACGCCCACGCCAATCTGGTCGGTGGGCAGGATGGTGCCGTTGAAATAGCCGTAATACGTTGTCATACAAACCAATGTTGCGGTCAGATCACGCCGTAGCACCGCTCAAATTCATCGACGTAGCTGCTCCCGACGGGGATAACCTGTTTGCCAATGGTGAGGTTGGTGCGCTGAAACGCCGTGATCTTGTCTAAGGCCACAATATACGATTTGTGGACCCGGCAAAATTGCGATTCGGGGAGTTTGGTATGGATGGCTTTTAGGGTCAGGCGACTGAGAATGGGCCTTGGCTGGCCCAAAAGAAAAATTTTGACGTAGTCTTTCAGCCCCTCCACATAGAGCACTTCGTCGTGAAAAATGCGAATCTCCTGGTATTCGGCAAAGACAAAAAAGAACGTCCGTTCGGTAGGTTGCGGGGCAACCGGAACGGGCATTGCCGGGGCTTCGGGAGCCAGTGTAGCCGAAAGCGCAGGCTGGTTATTTCGCAGCAAAAACAGGTCATACGCCTTGGAAACGGCCTTCAGGAACCGCTCGAACGGAATGGGCTTGAGCAAATAATCGACCACGTCGAAGGTATACCCGTCCAGCGCATATTGGTCATAGGCGGTGGTCAGGATCACCATGGGCGGATTGCTGAGGGTGCGCAGGAATTGCAGCCCGGTCAGCGTGGGCATCTGAATATCGAGAAACAGCAAATCGACCTGCCCGCGCCGGATGGGTTCATACGCTTCCAGCGGATTACTGTACTGCCCAACCAATTCCAGAAACGGTATTTTCTGAATATCGTCGGCCAGCAAATCCAGCGCAAAGGGTTCGTCGTCGATAGCTATGCAGCGCATTTTCAGTGTACATTCATTAACTGCCCTTGTAGTTCCAGGCTCAACTCCACCTTGAAACTTCCCTTGTCTACACCGTAGTGCAGAGTATGGTGACCAGGGTAATGCAGCGACAGGCGTTGCGCCACGTTGGCAATACCGATACCGGAGTCTTCGGACGATGTGGCAGCCTGGTCAAAAACAGGGTTTTCTACAAAAAACGTAAGCTGATTGTCGTCTACCCATAACCGAATCTGGATATGACTGGCGGCTTGCCCGTGCAGGCCATATTTGAACGCGTTTTCGACGAACGGGATAAACAGCAACGGCTCGATGGATAGCCCGTCTACGGCTCCTTCCACGATGAAATCGACGGTTTGGCGGTCGTTGAGGCGCATCTGTTGCAGGTCGATGTAATGGTGCAACTGTTCAATTTCCTGCGTCAGGGCCACCCGGTCGCGCTGGGCCTGGTAGAGCATATAGCGCAACAGTTGCGAGAGCTTCACGACGGCGGCTTCGGTTTGGTCCGATTTCTGCCGGGCCAGCCAGCGGATGTTATTGAGCGTGTTGAAGAGAAAGTGCGGACTGACCTGCAATTTCAGCATGGCCAGTTCAGCCGACACTTTGCCGAGGGCCATCTGCTGCTGCTGTTCGCGCAGGCGGGCGTGGTGCCTACCCAGCGCAATGAGTGAACTGAGCATCATCACGAAGCTGAACGACATCGCGGTGCTGAGCGCGCCCGGCCAGAATGATCGCCGACGTGGTATGAGGCGACCGGGGGGGATGTGATTTCCGCCGGGGAAACCGTAGAAGCAGGCAATCTTCACGACCACCACCGCCACCAACATACCCAACATGGTGAGGACAAATCGGTTGAGTTGGTGCGCGGTTAAGAGATTGGGAGTCAGTTTATTAAGATTCTGATAGAAGAAAACGGCTATCAGCGAACACGTCACCAACTGCGCCATACCAATACTGAGCAGGTCGGTGGGATTCCAGAGAAAAGAGGGCAGGGTAAGAAAGGGCAGGCCCACAAAAATGACCCACCCCACGCCATGCAGCCAACCCTGGTAGCGATCTAATGTGTTGAATTTCATGCCGAAAGGTACAGGTTTTGGTGCCAGACCGTAGCCTACTGTAGACCAAGGAAGGGGATGTGTCGATGTGAAGACGAAAAGAGAGAAGGATTAAACCACAGAGCCACAGAGCGCACAGAGCGCACAGAGAAAGGTGAATTACTTCTGTGTCCTCCGTGGCTCTGTGGTTTAATCTTCCTTCCCTCTTTCTTCATCGACACATACCGACTTTATCTCGGCACTCATTTTTATGGGCATAAAACGTGGCTAACCTTTGTCAGCATACAATGCATAACATACTGACAATGAAACACTTTCACACATTTATTCTGCTCCTTTGCCTCGCGGCTCTTCCGCAACTGGGTCAGGCTCAATTTGGCCCCGGTGGTGGGGGCGGTGGGTTCGGGGGCGGCGACCGGAGGCCGGGCGGCTTTGGCGACCAGCAGGACAGCCGCAAGAAAAAAGAGTTCATTCCGGGCGTAGACGAATCGCTGTCGCCCAAAGGCAGCGCCAAACTGGTCGGCATCCTCACCGATTCGACCAGCGGCAACCCCGTTGAGTATGCCACGGTAGCGCTGATGAGCGTGGCCACGGGAAAACCCGTAGACGGCGGCATTAGCGACGGGCGGGGCAAGTTTTCGCTCAAAAACCTGCCCGAAGGCCAGTTTAAACTGCAATACTCGTTCATCGGCTACCAGACCCGCGAATCAAAACCATTTACGCTCGACAAAAAATCGGACCTCAACCTGGGTTCCGTCACGCTGGCCCCCGACGTGCGCACGCTGGGCGAGTTGACCGTGACCGGGCAGCGGGCATTAATCGAAGAAAAAGTGGACCGGCTGGTGTATAACGCCGAAAAAGACCTCACCGCCCGTGGTGGCGACGCCTCAGATATTCTGCGCAAAGTGCCCCTGCTGGCCGTCGATCTGGACGGCAACGTGAGCCTGCGCGGCAGCAGCAACATTCGGGTGCTGATCAATAACAAACCCAGCACCATTGTGGCCGCCAGCGTGGCCGACGCCCTCAAGCAACTCCCCGCCGACATGATCAAGAGCGTGGAGGTAATCACCAGCCCATCGGCGAAGTACGATGCCGAGGGTTCTGCGGGCATTATCAACATCATTACCAAGAAAAACACCCTCCACGGGGCCACGCTGACGGTTGATGCCGGGGCAGGAACACGGGGGTCCAACCTGGGGTTGAACGGCTCCTACCGCGAAGGCAAACTGGGCATCACGCTGGGTGGTTTCGGGCGGGCCATGTATAACCGGTCGGCGTCGAGTTTGAACCAGACTACCTTTTCTACACTGGGTTCGCAACAGATTATCCAGGAAGCCAACTCGAACGACCGGCCCGTTTTTGGGTCATATAGCCTGGGTTTCGACTATGACCTGAAGCCCAGCGAATCGCTGTCGGCCAACGTCCGCTACGGAACGCGCAATTTTGTGCAGCAGCAGAATCAATTCACTGATCTGTACCTGAACAATCTCTTCTCAAGCACTACCCGCCGCGACGTGCTTAGTAGAAACCTGGCCAATTCCATCGACGCCAGCATCGACTATGTGCATACCTACGGCGTTGCTGACCAGAAGCAAACACAGCCCGAACTGAGCCTATCGGTCCAATTGAGCCGCGCCAACGTGGCCAACAATTTCACCGCTAACTACCTCAATGTCAGCGGTGAACCCCTCCGTCGGCAGCGTAATTTGAACGACAATACGAACCAGGAACTGACGTTTCAGGCCGATTACCAGACACCGATGGGCAGCCGTCAACTGCTTGAATTTGGCGGAAAAGCCATTCAGCGTCAGGTAGATAGCCAATATGAATACCTGTTTGCCACCGGCGGTAGCGACCTGTTCTATACCGATACCAAAAGCCCGTCGGGCAGTTTGAACTACGGGCAGGGCATTCAGGCGGGGTATCTGTCCTACACCTATGCCAGCCGCAGCAAGTATAACATCAAGGCGGGTATGCGCTATGAACATACGGGCATTGACGCCTATGGCACCAACGGGCAGCGGCTGGCCATACCCGACTACGGCAACCTGGTGCCGAGCGTAAACGTATCGCGGCCACTAACCAAAAACACGACCCTGAAAGCCGCCTATAACCGCCGGATTCAGCGTCCCGGCCTGCAACAGCTTAACCCCAACGTGAACCAGGCCAACCCCCAGAATATTGTGGTAGGCAACCCACTACTCAGCCCCGAACTAACTGACAACGTGGAACTTGGCCTCAGTACGACCATCAAAAAAGTATACCTTAACGTGAGTGTCTTCGGGCGGCAAACCAACAATGAGATCACGCAGGTACGTATCCCGTCTGATTCGGTGCCGGGTGCCATCATTACCACCTTCCGCAACATTGGTTTCGAGCAAACGGTGGGCGGCAACATTTTCGGTAACGTGCAGATTACGCCAAAATGGAGCGTCAACGGAGGTGTTGACCTCTATTACCGGGTGGTTCAGGGTCAGGTGGCCAACCTGGAAGGGCGTTCGGTTACGCTACGCAGCGAGGGCCTGATTTTGGGCGGACGGCTCATGACTCAACTCCAGTTTGGCAAAGGCTGGGCCATGCAGGCCAACGGCTTTATGAGTGGTCCACGCATCCAGTTACAGGGGCAGCAGGGCGGCTTTTATTCCTACTCGCTGGGGGTGCGCCGCGATTTTGCCAACAAACAGGGTAGCCTGGGCCTGGCTACTGACAATTTCTTCGGCGGCGTACAGATGACCTCTACGTTTGCTTCGCCCACGCTGATGCAGGAGAGCGTGAACCGGCTCTATAACCAGAACGTGAAGCTGACGCTCAACTACCGCCTTGGCAAGATGACGTTCCAGCCCAAAAAGCGCAAGCGTCAGCAGGAAGGCGGCGCCAGCAATGGGCAGGATGAACAGTGAACAGCCAACAGTGAACAGCTAGCAATCGGTAGCAAAAAGCCGGTCAGTCCAAAAGGCTGACCGGCTTTTTGCTACCGATTAATTTATTTATGGTTGATTAAACGGTCATTACCCAAATCAGAGATACAAAAAAATACTCATCTGTATTAGTACTCTCTATTTATCTATACGAAATTTTAGCTCCTTGAATCAATAGAATTTATCTTATAATAAGCTTACTATCAACGGTTTGCCATGAAATGAATGAAAGATAAATAGGATCGAATTTCCATATAAACCACAACAGGAGCTTTCATCAAATATAACAAATTATACTTAGTCGCCAGGGTGGGTGACCGTTCAATATGTCAGCAGGAGTAACTATTGCGATTTCTTGCGGTTTTTATATCCTTTGTTAAAAAAATACCATCTCCTCATGAAAAAGATCTTCCTCACCGGTACGGCCCTGCTGGCCTTCGCCGCCGCATCGCTCGCCCAGAACACGGCGACGCTCAACCAAAACGGTAACGCCCAAACCGCCACCCAGATCCAGACGGGCAACTTCCAAACCTCCACCATCAACCAGAACAAAGGCGCGGGGGCGGCGGTCAACTACGGCAACGTGGGCTACACCAAACAAACCGGGACCGCCGCCAACAACGCCACCGTCAACCAGAACGGAGCAGGAGCCAACGGCTCCCAGCGTAACCGGGCGGGCATCACCCAGGGCGGGGGCAGCGGCAACGACGCCACCACCAACCAGAACGGCGGGGCACTCGGCGTAAGTGGGGGCGGCACCACCCCACCCCCTGGCAACCTCAATACGCCTACCCCCGACGGCAACTATGCAGGCATTGCCCAAATGGGCAATAATAACACGGGCGTGGTCATTGACCAGAACAACCTGAGCATGAACAATTCGGGGGAGATCTGGCAGAACGGCAACAACAACAGCAACACCACCATCAGCCAAAGTAACAAATCGCTCAATAACTCAGCGGAGGTGTTTCAGGGCTACGTGGGACCCAATGCGACGGCTCAGGTAAGCAATAATAACAAGGCGACGGTAGAGCAGAACGGGGGCACAGCGTACTTTTCGCTGCGCAATAACGTGCGGGTGCAACAGTTGGACCAGAGCAATGTGGCCACCGTGAAGCAAAACAACCTGAGCGCTTTTAACCAGGCCACGGTAGACCAGAAAGGCTCGACGACGGGCAACGGTAACACGGCTACTATTAACCAGAATGACTTCAGCGGCCATCCATTTGGTCCTATGTTTGGTAACAAGGCCACCGCGAAGCAGGACGGGCTGTTGCACCAGGCCACCATCAATCAAAACGGTAACGGGCTCAATTTCGCCAATCCTTTCAGTCTATACAGTCTGGGTAACGAGGCTATTACCGACCAGAAGGGCACCAGCCAGCAGGCCACCATCAATCAGAACAGTGGTGCGAAAGGCAACTCAATCTTTAACAAAGCGACAGTAACGCAACAGGATATTGATAACGTAGCCACGGTAAACGAGAACAACGGCAGCGGCTTTAACTAGGCCACGGTCGACCAGAAAGGCTCGACGACGGGCAATGGCAACATGGCCACCATCAACCAAAGTGACTTCAGCGGCGGGAACAACGCGGCGGCTGGTAACACGGCCGATGTGATGCAAGACGGAAAGAAAAACAAGTCGATCATCAACCAATTGGGCGATGGTGTGGGCACCTTTGTTAGCTACGCCAACCAGGCCAAAACGATGCAGACGGGTAACCTTCACGAAGCCTATGTCAATCAGGTATCCGGGTCGATGGGAGCCAGCGATAAAAACCAGGCCACCGTTACCCAGGCGGGAACCACGGGCAAGCACACGGCCTATGTAGGCCAGAGCAACCTGAGCGAGAACAATATTGCCACGGTGATGCAAACGGGAACATCCAACTTTGCCGACATTCGTCAAGGCGATAACGCCAAATACGGCAAGGCGATGGTGACCCAGAGCGGCGTTACTGGATATGCACTCATTGAACAGCAGCAGGGGTCGAGTTATGCGCTGGCCGAGATCAAGCAGAGCGGCACGAACAACGATGGCCGAATTATTCAGGAAGGCGGGGGCGATGTCAACGCCAGCGGCGTGGGCAACGAAGCCCACATCGACCAGATGACCACAGGGATGGGCAACGTCGCCCAGATTCATCAGGGCGACTTTCTGGGTCAATTTACCGGTGGTCCGGCCCTGTCGAACGACAACTACGCCAAAATCAAGCAGGACGGTAACACCAACACGGCTAA
>JBBRMP010000119.1:0-17514 GCA_038230755.1 Cytophagales bacterium
CGAAAAATTCATCGACACCTACGATGGGTTCAAAGCGTCGCTCTTCAAAAAATCGGCCGTTCTGGATTTCGACAAGGCCGACAACGTGTACAAAGATGCCATTGCCAAATCGGCGTATGGGCCGGACAAATGCTACGTGAACAACCTGCACTTCATGTATTTCCCCAATGGCCTCCAGGGGCGCGTGGCGGTACAAAGCACCCGTAGTGGCTCGGCCAACAAGAGTTTTATTGTCGATAAAACGGACCAAACCACCCTTTATTAAACCGAACCATGACCACACAGCCGCTAATCGCTGGATTACTACTCTCCCTGATGAGCCTATCCGGTTTTGCTCAGATGCCTAAAAAAGACGCAAATCGCCCGGAGGTTGGCAAATTCTGCAAGCTGTACCGGGCGGGCGAAGGATTAATTGTATCGCTGGTGCGGGTTGGGGCCGACGCCAACAACGAAACACTGATTGGCTTCAACGGCTTCGACCATCCGTGGGATGGTAAAATTTTCAAGGCTAAAGTCGTCACTGCCGATGGGCGGCAGGAGTTCACGATCCAGAACAACGGTCGCCCGTTTGTGGTACTCGTCATGCGCGAACGCTACGGGCAGTCCACGCTGTTCGTCTCTAAATACGGCACCGAGCAGATGGAGCGGCCTATCAGCTACTCGCAGGAACTGTCGGGTCAGTGCGATCCGGATATTTTCCTATCGCAGTACCTCAATCAGCAGGCGGGCAAGAAGTAGGTGAGCATGGGGCGCTACGTCAGGTACGTAGATTGGGTGCTGCTACTGTTGGTGACAGTTGGTTGCTACTGGTTGAACGAACAGGCCGACAATGAGTTCGAGTTGCGCACAAAGTACCACCCAGGCTGGGTATACGGGGTGAGCCTCCTGGTGCCGTTGCTGACAGCGATCTATTTTACCCGGAGATACCATCTGTTCGACGGGGGCAAAATCGCTGGGTCGATGCCGGTGATGATGTTGCTGGTTGGGTTCCTGTTTTTGATGGATGCCCTGCCCCAGTTCGTCCTGCTGGCCAACGTACCCAAAGCCACGTCAGCGGCGGCGTTGCAGGAATTAGACGTGACCTATGTCAAGAGGCATTACGCCAAAACGACCTACACCGGCAGCACCATCGGTATCCAGTACGGTGATAAGGTGCTTCGCTTCGAGTCGTCGCGCACCAACTATTTCCTGCTGCGTAACAAACGGTGTATACGGGCCGACATCGGGCAGGCCGCACCGGGCTTTTATTACATCCGAAACCTGCAACTCGCCCCGGGCGAACGCAGACAGGCGAGTGTCGACTTCTGGTCAGATTGGGGGCGGGGCACAGCCCTTTTCGTGGGGATTTGTGGGGCTTTCGGGCTGTTGGCGTGGGTAGTGAGTCTCCTGTTTGGAAAGCACCTCAAAAAGATTCGGCTTTAATCCTGATGAACAAACTCATGTTGCTCGCACTAGCCACGCTGTTTGGGTGTACCAACAAGGCGGATCTGACGCTCTATCAGGCTACCTGCGGGGGCGAAACCCTGACCCTGCGGGCCATTGATCCGGGCGCGTTACAGAACCATCGCCTCTATACCGAACTGACCGTGGGCAACCGGCCCCCCATCCGACCGCAAGACAAGTTCACGCCCCATAGCCTGCCCTACGACACGGCCATCTATGGGCAGTCGCCGTGGAAACTGATCGACACCACCCTGGGCTACAGTCAGCATAAGCCGTTTCACTACCCCCGCGACCGGGTGATGCTGTATTTAGACCCGGCGGTTTACTCGAAAACCGATTTCGACGCCATCTATCAGTGCCTCAGTACACACGCTGACGCACTGACGCAGGCAATGGATATCCCTACGCTGGGGCAGGACTACCAGTTTGCGGGCCTGGTGCTGGGTAACGCCAGCGACTTTACGCAACGGTTCACCGCCGGGAAAGCCTACATCGACATTTTTCCCGACGGCACCATCCAGTACGAACCCAACCGGCCCGACCCAGCACCCAATGGGCCTGTTTTCTACAACTTCGTGGGTGACACCGTGCAGATGCCGGGACGACGCATCGTCATCCGGGACCCGCACCGGGTAATTAAAACCGACTGGCACCAGTTTCGGAATGCCACCGGACAGGCCCTCGACGCCGTGTTTTCGATAGGCTATGTCCCTGAATAAATCCGGCCAAACCAGCCGTGAACACCCTATTGATCCGCAAAACAAATGATTGTTCTCTTCATAAAATCCGATCTTATAAAAACCCAGGCGCTGGGTGGGTATGCCTGCCCTCACTGTCACCAGACAACTAGTCTGGATATGGAGTTGCGGCAACGATACGCCGAGTTTGGGACAATGAGTATCAATCCCAGAGGGGTGTTTGGGGTGGTACACTGCCTGCATTGCGGCCATACCATACCGGCCAGCCGATGGACCGACGATATGCACCGGGCATTTGTGCGCCTGAAAACCGGCTACAAAACACCCCGAAAATACTGGACTGGCTTAGTGCGCATCGGCTACGGGGTGGTGGCTTTTTTCGTCCTTTTTTCCCTCGTTATGATACCGCTGGGATGGAAGCAACGCACCGACAACGAAGCAACAGCGAAAGCTTGGCAAACCGTGTTGAATCAGCCCAAACCGGGTATGACCCTGGCGGTTGGTAACGGTTCTGACAGCAGTTTTGAAGCCTGGCGGGTCAGCCGCACGGGTGATGGTGTGGTATGGCTCAAAAAATATACCGGTAGCCGAACCCTTACCGATTTCTTCCACGAAACGGGCTGGAAAACGATGCCGGACAGTGAGTTCACTGCCGAAGCACTGGACTACTCTGCCATCAAGTTCGCCGATAAGTGCCTGATGCGGTCGGAGGCCGTGGGCAACCCTACCAAACACTGCGAATACGTCATTTTTGGTTTGCTTGACAAGTAGCTGGCCAATCCTGTTTAACAACCCACATGATGCGAAACCTGAATGACCCTGAAGATTTTGAATACAGCGGCCACCAGTCAAAATACCCGCCCGTATGGGCACTGCTGGGCTATTTTGTGCTGGGTATCGGCTGTATCATCGTCGCCTTCGATGATCTGAAGAAATTTAAAGCGTTTGAAAATACGACCCTGCACGGAGGCTTCCAGCCACTGATGCGCGTCAACTGGTTTGATAAGTTTCTCTACGAGGCGGGCGGCAAATATGCCGTGTTCGGGGTGACGCTGGTGGTTGGTCTCGTTTTCATTGGGTTTGGCATCTGGCGGCTGTGGAGCTGGTTTCGGCTCCGTAACAGCCACTGACCGTTCCCGCTAACTCAACGGATATCCATGTTTTTTCTCTACGGCACCAGCAACGTCCACGTCGGCACAACCACAGCGGTGGCGGCCTGTCAGCAATGCCGGGTAACAGGCCCCCACACCATCAGCGTGTACAGCCGATATGCCCACCTGTTCTGGGTTCCCCTTTTCCCGTTCGAGAAAACGGGGCTTATCCGGTGTACCCATTGCCTGGCCACCCATGACACCAAAGCGCCGTTGCCCTCACTGAAACCGGCCCTTGACCAGGCCGTGCGCGAAGCCCGTATGCCCGCCTGGCAATGGACCGGACTGGGGCTGATTGGCCTGTTGGTGGGCTATATCCTTGTGTTGGCGGCTATTGGCAACGCCACTAATCGGGAGGAAGCAACGGGTGGGCAATTGGGCGAATTTTCCAGAGCAAGGCGGACGGCACAGACCGGTTCTGGCAGAAGCCGGTTCCGCACTTACTCCGAACACCTGGCCGAAACCAGATCAGATACCGCTCAGGCTGCTCCCCCCAACGCAAAACGGCAGGCCCTGGCCGCTGACCCACAAGTGGGCGATACCTACGCGTTCAACATAGCAGATCAAAAGTCCAGACTAACGTCTGTTTTTATCATCAAATCAGTTTCTGGTCAGTCGGTTGAAACGACCTGGTGGGTCTTCAGGCAAGACCCCGACACGGGCCGAGACAAGCTGCTCACCGAGCGAACGCATTCGTTCACCAAAACCGACCTTATGCGTCTGGAAAAATCAGGCACGTTCCGGTCTATTTCACGCCGATAACTACTACACCAAAATGGCCAACGATCAGGTTATCTCAATTCACGTACATATGCAGAAAAAGCTGCTCGTGTTTGTGGCCATCAATGCCCTGCTGGTCTTTGTTATTTATCAGTTGATTCGACTAGATTCATCTACCTTTAGCTGGCTGTCATCGCCACTATTTTTCGGGCTATATGGTCTGTTTTTCGTGGGTACGGTGGTGGCAAACCTGATTAATAGAGGTAAAAAGATTATTTTTTCCGTCCGGGATCAGTGCGTGTATAGTCAGTCTGTATTGGGCAGGAAAAAATTGATGGCATTCGCCGATATTGGGGCCATAAAACCCTACAGCACTAACGTCGTCGGCACCTATCTTGCTTTATTTGGGCGGGATAACCTATTTGCCATCAACCCCGTTCGTGTCAGTCCCCACTATGTCAATTCAACGAAAGGTGATCAGGCGTTCGCTGAATTCCAGGATCGTGTGTTGCCTAAATTGTGGGCAACCAGCCGCGAATCGACACCACCGCCAGTCAATACTCAATCACCGGCAACTGGTTCGAGTCTGGTTTATTATCAACGCGATAGCGGATGTTACAAACTGAAAAACGTGTATGGTAGAAACCTGCAAAACAACGTCTACGTCGTGGTACTGTTTGGCGTAACCCTGTTGATACTTAGTACACCATCATTACGTCTTCAGTATCTGAATGGCGCTATTGCGGCTTCGTTAGTTGCGCTACTTCTTTTGTTCATACAAACAGAATCAAAGCAATTTAGACATGGTCAGCTCGAAACAGAGTTCACGGGTGGTTTATTTAAAAATACGTATCCGCTGTCACAATTTATAACGTACGAAGTTATTCACCGTCGGTACAATTTTATTTATGCAGGTACTGATATCAATCTTGTTTTCAACGTGAACAACAAGCGTAAGTCAGTATTTATTTGCCAGATGCGCAAGACTGAAAAAATCGATGCGCTGTTGAAAGAAACCAGTTCTATCATTGAACAGGACGTATAGGCACACTGAAAAATGAACTACCGAAACCCATACTTTTTTCCGACCATGCTATCAATGCTGCTTATTTCGCTGGGCTGTGCCAACAGGCAGACCATACACACCGGTACGTTCGATAACGAAACGTATGAACTAAAGTCAGTTGAAACCCAGGGATTCAGCACCAATTCAATCAGTTACGAACTGACCCTAGGCCGCTGGAAATCGGCCAAAATTGACGCCATCACCACCGATTGGGGCGCCCCCTACGCCGACGATCTGTATGGCAATGCCCGCCGGGTCTACATCCGCCCGGATCACATAGCGTACCGTAATGAGCCTGACAACGCCGTAGACCATCAGGCCACGATGCTCTACCTGTCTCCATCACGCTTTAGCCCGGATGCGTTCGCCCGGTATGCCGATTTTATGAAAGCAGCATGGCCCGGCATTGACCGTCAGTTTGCCACCGATAGGTACAACCGTTTCCCACACATCATCGGGATTGTTTATGGTAAGCAGCGAGACTTTGCGCGGACGTTCAGAGGCAGGCACGAGGGCAAAGCGTACCTGATTCGGGTAGAGCCGGATGGCCGCATCCGTTATATGCTGGATAGTCAGGGTGCAAACGATGAGTACAGTGGCCTGTCCGAAAAGGTGCATATGCCGGGCAAAATCGTCTACCTCGCCACTGGCAAAGACGCCCGCCTCACCCTGGCGCAGGTACGTACCTACACCGACGAAACCGACAAAGCACTGACCGATTACTTTGAGTTACGGGAAAAGCCCTGATCAACTATGATGAAGTATAAATTTCAGGCTAACGGCGTATTATTATTTTCGCTCGAAAGTGCGGAAGAGTATGACACGGCAACGCCCTACCGGTATGCTGTCAGCCGTTTTGTTGACCTGGCCGAACGGCTAAAAAATGGGCAATCTATTTCCGTTCGTAGTGTAGCCAAAGAGGGTCATCAGGTGGACATACAAACCGTTGATCAACTAATGAATTGGGTAGCAGTGCATTTTTCGGGGTTCGACCAGCATATATAGCCACGCCTGTACCGCCCAATTATAAATAATACGCTTATTAATCTCATCCGATTATGAAATTATTCAATTTTTTACGGAGAAGCAGCCCGCATAAGTCAAGTTTTCCTGGTGGTACCTATTTTAATACGAACATCGACGAAATTGAGTTGAAGCTACTAGTCAACAACGCTATTCTGGTTTTTGACAATAATGTAGGCGCTGATCACGATCAACTGGTTGAGTTAATTAAAACGTACCACGATGATGAAGACCTGGCATTTGCGCTGTATCGGTTTATTCCAATTGCTTATTGTCGATTATTCATTCCAGAACCAGCGTATTCAGATGACTATGTGATTTATAAATCCGAAAGTGATAAAACAACTTACCATTTTTCTAAAGACGCAATTTATAACCTTGTTTTAGCCGTCTGCACCGAGCGGCTAAAACACGCGCAATCATCCGACAATGTTTATTCTATTCTGTACCACAGCGCTGAATTCAAGGCCATAAATTCAGCACTGCTTAACGGGTCTGACCTTAAAGACCTTGTTTGTTCACCCGCTTATTTTCTGTAATCAGAGTTGCGCCAGAAACGCCATCGTATCGACCCCATCGGCGTAATCAGACAGGCCGGGGCGTTGGGTGGTGCCGAAGGGGATGGAACCGGCATACCAGCCGTCGGCAGCGGCCACAACCTGAATTTTTTCGGCGTTTTGGGCCAGTAACTCACGCAGGTGTTCCAGGCTGCTGTAGGTCTGATAATACACCACCGAAATGGGCGACACCAGGTTGCCGGGCGTACTGTCGGGGGTGGGTGTGACCATCAGAAAGCCGTTATCG
This sequence comes from Cytophagales bacterium, assembly GCA_038230755.1. Classification (GTDB taxonomy): domain Bacteria; phylum Bacteroidota; class Bacteroidia; order Cytophagales; family Spirosomataceae; genus Fibrella. Next base: position 6,906 of record JBBRMP010000119.1, read on the forward strand.
AGGTGTTCAACGCGGTTTACGAGGTAAATCGACTTGTTGTAGTCGTAGTTGTTCTGGTACTTGTGCAGGTTCAGGTACTGATTCATGCGCGGTTCCAGCACCCGCAGCAGCGGCACAAAATCGAACGGTTTGCCGTCGAGTTCATCGGGCACAAACAGCGTTGAGACGTTACGACAGCCGAGGCCGTAGTAGGTCAGAATATCGTCGCCGAGGCGTTCGAGCTGGGCGTCGTCTTCCACCCCCGTCAGCACCGCCACGCTCGTCCGGTTTTTGCGGATGACGTGGGGTTTTTTGGCGAAGTAGTACTCGAAGTAACGGGCGGTATTGTCGCTGCCAGTGGCAATAAACGCATCCGCCGCGTTGAGCCGGTCGGCAATGACAATACGTTCGGCAAAGGCGGGTTCAACCGTGATCAGTTGTTGGATGAGGTAGCGCATCAGCATTTCGTCCTGTGTACTCAGTTTGGCCAGCAACGTATGGCCGCTGATGAGTACGCACAGCAGATCCTGGAAACCCACCGCTGGAATATTCCCCGCCATCACAACCCCCACATTACGAGGCACTTGCGGTTCGTTTGGGTACTCCGCCAGCCAGTTTGTAAGTACCTCAGCCGTAAGCATCTCATTGGCAATGGCATCGATTGCCATCAGGCAGTTGGGCACTACAAACCAATTATTTTTCGAGTTGGCGCGGTAGGCGGCTTCCTCCCGCTCAACCAGCCGCGCGGGGTCGCGCAGCCGTTCGCCAAGCTGTATAAATGCGTCGAGTCGTTGTTGACGGAACATAGTTGTCAGTTTTCATTCAAAAGATCCGGCCTCCTTGCCCTTGTCCGGGCCAGGGCCTGTTCGTCCCGCCAGTCATCTATGTTGGCTTCGTGGCCCGACAGCAGCACGTCGGGAATGGTCCAGCCTTCAAAATTGGCGGGGCGGGTGTAAATGGGCGGGGCCAAAAGGTCGTCCTGAAACGAGTCGGTCAGGGCCGACGTTTCGTCGCCCAGTACGCCCGGAATCAGGCGGATGAGGGCATCGGCCAGCACCGCCGCCGCCAGTTCTCCGCCCGACAACACGTAATCGCCGATGCTGATTTCGCGGGTGATGAAGTGGTCACGCACCCGCTGGTCTACGCCCTTGTAATGGCCGCACAGGATGATCAGGTTCTGCGCCAGCGACAGCCGGTTCACCAGCGGTTGGGCCAGCCGTTCGCCGTCAGGTGTCATATAAATTACGTCGTCGTAGGTGCGTTCGGCCTGTAATTTGCGGATGCAGTTGGCAATGGGTTCGATCTGCATCACCATACCCGCACCACCACCGAAGGGGTAATCGTCGATGCGGCGATGCTTGTCGGCGGTATAGTCGCGGAGGTCATGCACCAGCACCTCGGCATGACCCGCCTGTTGCGCCCGCTGCAAAATGGAATGCCCGAAAAACGAATCGAGCAGTTTGGGCAGGCAGGTGATGATGTCGATGCGCATGGTCAGTCGTCGTCAGAACCGTCCGGGTCGGCATCGTCAGGCCTGGCATTGACGTCCGATAAGTACACAGCCAGGAGGCCTTCGGGGAGGGCCACATTCAGGGTTTTGGTTTCCCGGTCCACGGTTTTCACAATGGCGCTGTTGATCGGAATCAACATCTCCTGTCCCTTGTAATTCATCTCGATCAGGTCCTGTGTGGCCATCGTTACCACCGACGACACCGTTCCCAGCGCACCATCGGCTTCGTCAACAACTTGATAACCAATGATTTCGTGGTAGTAGAACCGGTCTGGATCGGTGATCTCCTCCAAATTATCGAGGGGCATCCACAGCGGGCAATTGATGAGTTTTTTGCCTTCGTCGATGGTATCGACGCCTTCGAGTGCCACAATGGCCCGGTCGCGGTTGACGGACATCGACTCGATAAAGTAGGGTAGCAGTTCACCCCGTACTTCGATCAGAATCGACTCTAAATCATCGTATTCGTCGGGGTCATCAACGTCCAGGAAAAACACGACTTCGCCGTGGAGGCCGTGGGTTTTGGTGATATGCCCCAACTGGAAACAATCGTCTTTGGTCATGTCGTAAAAGGTCGGCTAACACAAAGAGCCTGCTCGGAAGAACAGGCTCTTTGTACTACCCGTAGGTGAATGAATTAAGCAGCGGGCTTCTCGTCAGCCGATGGAGCCTCAGCGGCAGGGGCTTCCGTTACTTCGGCAGCGGGTGCTTCGTCGGTCGACGTTGCTTCGGCTTCAACTGAAGGCACACCAGCAACCGGCTCAATTGCTTCGGGAGCAGCTTCGGCGGCAGGCGCCTCAGCTACCTCAGCAGCAGGGGCTTCAGCAGCCGGAGCGGCGTCAACAACTGGCTCTGGGGCAACCTCGACAACCGGCTCAGGAGCTACTTCAGCAGCAGGTGCTGCTTCGGCAACCTCAGCGACCGGTGCTTCTTCAGCAACGGGGGTTTCGGCTACTGGCTCAGGAGCTACTTCAACTGGCTCAGGTGCTACTTCGGCTACTGGTTCTTCTACTTTGTATTTAACGGCAATGGCTTCGGCACGGGCGGCACTCACTTTCTGCTCAGCAGCCAACCGGTCCTGACGGGCCTTGTCTTTAGCCTGAACTTTGGTGTCTTTCGTGTCGGCAACGCGGTTTGCCTTGTCGTCTTTCCACTGGTTGAACTTCTCGTCGGCCTGCTCCTGCGTGATGGCGCCCTTCACCACACCTACTTGCAGGTGTTTCTTGAGCATGATGCCTTCGTGCGAGAAAATAGAGCGGGTAGTGTCGCTCGGTTGGGCACCAACCATCAGCCAATAAACGGCGCGGGTGGCGTCGAGTACAATACGGGCGGGGTCGTTGTTGGGGTTGTACGAACCGATTTTCTCGATGTACTTACCATCACGGGGTGACCGTGATTCGGCCACTACGATATCATAGATAGCCATGCGTTTGCGTCCACGACGCGTCAAGCGAATTTTAACTGCCATTTTCTGGAGTTTTTTCCCGGCAGGACCGAATCCTGCCGAAGGAGGAACACGTCCTCCGGGTTAAACAAGGGTGCAAAAGTACAAAAAAAAACGCAACGACGACCCGGATCTATAAGCCGAATTCTGTCGGCCCGGTCGTACCCGTGGGCGTGCCAGACCGTCTTATCATTTATCTGGGAGGGCCGTCACCGACCCCCTCTATCGACCTACCCGTACCGGCAACCACCCGAAAGTGGTGTGGAGACGAGCCGCCCCGCATCCGGCACTGTTTGGTCTTTCAGCCCCTAAGGTTTATCCTGCCCCGCATGTCGCCATCCGGGCGGTGGTCTCTTACACCCCCTTTTCACCCTTACCGGTTTTTAGTGGCAGTGGGCAGTTGCCCACTGCCACTAAAAACCGGCGGTATATTCTCTGTGACACTGGCTGTCGAGCGGTGGTTACCCGCCGCCCGCCTTCCCGTTAGGAAGTAGGGTGCCCTACGCTGTTCGGACTTTCCTCCCCACCCGAAAGCGAGGCGATAAGACGATCCGGGCCGTTGTTGCGCAGAGGCAAAGGTAAAGAAAAACAAGGTGCTACTTCGTCAAAAACGCCGTCACCCGCTGGGCAAAAGCGGCCGTACCCATGGTGCTGCCGTGGTCGCCGGGAACGGTGGCGAGGGTAGCGTGGGGGAAAGCGGCGGCTAGTTCAGAGGCCTGTCCGTTGTCTTCGTCTTTGTCGCCCGAAATGACCAGTACGGGCTGGTGAACGCGTTTTAGCTCGGCCATCGTGGTCACGGGCTGGAACTGCTGCATGTATTTCAGCGCAGTGGTGTCGGCCCCGGATTTGACGGCGTAGTTCACGGCGGGGAGCAAGTCGGGGTGACTGCCGGGTTGGGCGAGGGCTTCGTAGAAATTACGGCGGCGGAACCAGTTCGGGTCGGTGAAGCCCGTGCCCATGCCACCCAGCACGGCCTTGTGGATACTGCTCCTGGGCGCAATGGCCAGCATCTTCGCCGCAATGATCGACCCCCGCGAGTAGCCCACCACATCATATGTTTTGTGGCCGAGGTACTTCATCAACGCAATCACGTCCTTCGCCTCTACGTCATTCATGTACGCCTTTGGGTCGTGCGACCGGTCGGACCGACCATTGCCGCGCAAATCGAGTGTGACGACCGAGAAACCACTATCAACCAGCATTTTCGTTACCGCCGCCCGCTTCCAGGAGTCGCCGTTGCCGATGAAACCGTGAATGAGCACCACCGCCGGGCCGCTCCCCTGGGTATCATAATGGATTTTGGTACCATCGGCTGCCGTGAAGAGCGGTTCGCGGGTGGTCTGTGCCTGAGCCAGTTGGGCCAGAAAAAGAAAGAGGAAGAGTTTCATGGCATGTTTAGCGGAGTGGTACTCCGCTGCGAGAAGTATATTATGTCAAACAGCCGAGCAACACTCCGCCAAACAATTACAACCCCGCTACTTTCACATCTACTTTACCGCTGGCATACACCACAGCAACCAGAGCGGTGGGGGTCAAATAGACGTTGTCGGGGCGGACGTCGTTGATTTTACCTTTCAGCGTCACGCCTTTAGCCAGCGGGTAATTCGTCAGCCGTTCCTGCACCGACTGCTTGATGGCGTCGATCTGCTCACCGATGGGGAAGGACATATTCTTCTCCATCGTTTTGGCTAACGTGCTCTGCAACAGCCAGCTAGCGGCACGTTGAAGCAGGTTTTTGGTGTCCAGGTCGTAGGTTAAATTCCGCAGGGCGACCGACTTGGTTTGGGGGTCATAGTAGGGTTGGCCGCGCAGATAAATGTCGCCGGTGACGCTGCCGGTGATGCCCGCCTTGATGATGAGGTTATCGTTTTGACCGTACAAATCGAGGTCGGTTATCGTGATGGTATAAGCCCCATCTCTGAACGAAAACGATTTGCCGACCAATTGTTTCTTCGCCAGTTCGGCCACTTCGGGGTAGGTCGCCTCGGCGATGATGCCCACCCGAAAATCATCGTTCACGGTGGGTACCACCGTAAGGTCGGGCAGGGCGGTGGCAGCGCGGATGGCGGGCTTGGGGCCGATGGTGGTGAGGGTGTGACCCTCTAAACCGAGGGTTGTTCTAATCTCTCCCTGCTCAAAGCGGAGGGGCGTAATCAGCACCCGGCGGGGCACCACCGACAGCCAGGTTTTGAATTCTTCGGAGATGTTGTATGGCTCCCGGATCAGGTTCCAGGTGCGTAAAACGGGCGTTTTCAGGTCGATGTTGGCCTTTACCTGCTTGTCGAGCGCCTGCGTGACCGTACCCAGATTTCCGTCAATGGCTTTTCGGACAAGGCCCGTAATGGGTATGTCGAAACCGACGAGCCGGACGGTGGGGGTGGTCACGAAATCGTAGCCCTCGGCCCTGGTTTGGGTCGAAACGCTCCAGTCGGGGTCGAGGGAAAAGCGGGTGGCAAATTTCAGGTCGATCTCGAACGTGGTTTCGCCGGTTTGCATAAAGCCCAGTACTTTCTTGCCCGCCTTCGCCCAGATTTTCAGGGGTACCTGGAAATAAAACAGGCTGTCACCTTTCACCACCCCCGCCGATACTTTGATAGGCGTTCGTTTCCAGACCTTCGCCATAAACGGCGTAGCGTCGCCGTCGTTGTCGAAGGTATTGTCTTCGTAGATAAGCCCGGCCACCTGCGTATTGATCTGCCGCTCCACATCGGCGAGGGCAATGGCCACGGGAATATTAACCGTCGAGAGCAGCGATTCGTTGTGTACGTCCATATTCGTAGCCTTGTAGTTGGCCGCGGGAGCCGTGGGATTGAGCCGCTCTTTTTTCGGCGAACAGCCCGAAAGCAGTAGCAGCAGGCCGTAGCCCACCGCCCACTTACTTAAGCGTAGCTTTTGTGGCTCCGTAGCCGAATTTTTGTTTCTGGGCATCTTCAAAAAAGCGAACATTGGGGTGGCGGCTCAGTTGACGGTGGAGTTCCTGCCGGAGTTTGCCCGTACCCACGCCGTGAATAAACGTAATATCGCCCATTCCCGAAGCAATGGCGTTCTCCAAATTTTTCTCGAACGCCCGCAACTGTATTTCCACGATCTCGTCGGGTTTGCGGCCCGAATTACCCGTGGGCAGCAACTTTTCGATGTGCAAATCCACCACCGAATTGGGCCGCTCCACGCTGACCACCGGTACATCCTCGTTTGGCGTCAGCATGGCCGCCTTCAGTCCGTCCGGCGTGGTTGGGGCCATGCTGGCGTTAGTCGTTTCGTCGTCGAGTTGGAAGACGTGACCGGGTTGGCCGAGGATGGGGACTGTCTGCTTGTTTTTATAGAATGCCTGGGCACGGGGCTTCATCCGTTTCACCAGCGGCATCCGGGCGGGCTGCCCAGCACCGGGCCGGAAATACAGCGCCTGCACTAGCAGCGTGGGCCACTGCTCGAACTTGGCCATCGCATAGACCTCGTTGATTTTAACCTGCGTTTTGGCGGTCAACGTCGCGCTTTGTATACCCCGATACCCCCCTTCGCGTTCTTCGGCAAGGGTGAAAAGCACCTCCCAGTCGGTGTTGTTGACGATGTAGAGGGCCACGTCGCGGTCGTTTTGTGGCACGTAGGCGAGGTACAGACCCACGCTGGCCAGTACCTGCCCCGGTTGCCCCGGCGTGCGTTGTGGCGCGAACGCCTCGCGCACCTCCGCCGCTTGTCCCGACGGCTTGAATCGCTCCGCCTCCATAGGCGACACAATCACCAGTTCCGACTGCATGACGGGGATTCTGAAGCCGTCTTCAATCTCAATTTCCACCTGGTTGCCTGGCAAAAACCGCGTAATCACGCCCTGTTCTTTTGCCCGCAACATCCGTACTTTATCGCCGATGTTCATAAAAGAAAGTCGTAAGTGAGAATAGAAGTCGTAAGTGGAAGAAGTCGTAGGTCGTAAGTCGTAAGTGGCTGACGCAGGTGAACTCTGCTCGTGCGCCAGCCACTTACGACTCCTTTCCACTCACGACTAAATACCACTTACGACTCCCTTTACCTTATTCCCAACCGCAACCCAACCGTAAAGTTCCGGCGGGGGGCGGCGTTGTAGTAGCGGTTGCCCACCGCGTTGAGGTCGTAGCCGAGGCTATAGGTTTGGTCGAGCAGGTTATCGCCACCGGCATACAGATTAGCGGTTAAATGTTTGCCAATCACCTGTTTATAGCCAACCGTAGCTTGTAGCAGCCGCGTTGGACCGCTGATGGCGGTGTTGGCATCGTTGAGGGCGAACTGGTTTAGAAACTGGTAGGTGAGGTGAGCATACAGACCCACTGGCAGTATCGCATCGAGGCCCCAGACGCCCGTGAATGGAGCCACGCCGGGTACCTTTTTGCCCGACAAATCAGTGGTCAGTTGCTGATAGCTCAGGTAGGTATAGTCGGTGAGGGTCAGGCTTTGCCAGAGTTTCAAAACGGGGCCGCTGGTGGTGGCGCGGGCGGGCAGCAGGTCATAGCCGAGGTAACTCTCCAGACCCAACTGCTGGGTACGTCCGGCGTTGACAAAATACTCCGCCCCGTTGGCCAGCGACCGCCGCACAATGGTGCTGCTGAGGTTCAGCGAATAGCCCACCACGTCGAACTGAAGGTGATTGAACAGCCGCCCCCGCAGGCCAAGTTCGGCCTGCAGGCCTCTTTCGGGTTGTAAATCGGCGTTGAAAAATCCCGCCGACGAGAGCACTTCCTGACTCGTGGGGGCCGAATAACCCGAACTGACATTGAGGAAAATAGCGGCCTGTTGCCCCAGCGTTTTCGACATCGCCACGCGCAGGAGACCAACGGGATTAAACGCCCGGTTTTGCGGGCCGGGACCGGGTTTGCCCGCAACAGAAAACCGCGTAAACTGGTACTGCGTCTGGTTATAGCTGAGGCCTAACGTACCTATTAAGCCAAACGGGAGTTGAAGCTCGTTCTGGAGGAATACATTCCACTGCTGGGCGCGGAGTTCGTCGTCGGTTTGGAGCGTGTCGGTCTGGCCTTTGCGGTTGCCGAAGTTGCGCGAACCCGTGCGGTTGGTCTGCCATTCGCCGCCAACCGTCAACGTATACCGCTTACCGGTGGGGCTGAATCGCGTCACACTCCGCCCGCCGAGGCCCTGGTCGGTGCGGCGTTCGTAGTTGGTGATAAACGGGTTGTTGAACTCCGTAGATGACGTAAACAGCACGTTGGTGGTTTGCCAGCGGGGGTTCCACCCGTAGCGGTGCGATACCCCCAGATAGGCCACTTTCTGGTTGATGGCCGCGCCCTGATCGGCACTGCCGGGGAGGGTTCTGGTGGCCGGGCGCGAGGCGGCGGGGTTGGCCTGGTACTGCGCGTCGGTGAGGCCACCGGGCGTTTCGTAGTACAAATCGGAATAGATAAACAGGCCCGTCAGCGACTGCTTTTCGCCCAAATTCACCGTGCCGGTCAGGGCGACATTGTCCCGCATCGACCGGCTATGATCGCGGTAGCCATCGGCCTGTAGGTGGTTCACGCTCAGCGTTATGTTCGCCGATTCACTTGCCGACTGCGCCAGTGCGCTGTAGCCGCTTTGCCCGTAGCTACCTGACAGATAGCCCACTTCCACCTGGTTCGTTCCCGCCGAAACAGCCGGACCGCTGAGCAATACCGTACCGCCCGTATTGGACCCGTAGAGGCTACCCGACGGCCCTTTTATGACTTCTATCCGGCCTAACATTCTCACGTCGAGGGCGTTGATAGGCGTATTGCCCGCCGCGTCGGTGAGGGGCATGTCCTGGTAATAAACCCGCACGTTGCGCACCCCAAACGGCGACCGGATCAGGCTCCCCCGTATCGAGAGCCGGTAGCTCCCCGGCGACCGTTCGTCCATGCGCACACCGGGCAGCGTGTTCATGGCCGATACCAGCGTAGGTGTAGCAAATCGTTGGGTGAGGTCGCGGCGTGAGAGCAGGCCCACCGATGCCGCCGTGGTCAGCAACGACCGGTTCGACTCGTAGGCCCGTACCACCACTTCATTTAAGGGCCTCGCGGTGAGGGTATCAGCGGTTAACTCCGTAGATTGCGCCATCAGTTGATGGGTAGCGAAAAGCGCGGCAAGGCAACCGTAGCGTCGTAGAAAATCGTTCATCTGGCATCAAAAGTAGGCACGAGGTTTGTACCTATCGTCGTTAAGCCTCCTCCGTACAACTTATCTCTGTCTGTTTTCGCCATGCTTCGGCTCAGTTTATTCATTTTCCTTAACCTGGCCCTCGTAGCACGGAGTTCTGTTCACGCCCAAACGACGTTTGAACGGGCTGATTTACAGACCGTTTTCGATAGCCTTCATGTAAACGGTGCGTTTTTACTGTTCGACCCACAGACGAATCAATTCACGGCCTACCGACCCGACGAATGTCGCCTGGGTACATTGCCCGGCTCGACGTTCAAGATGGTGAACACGCTGATTGGCCTGGAAACGGGCAACCTCACCGGGCCGGAAACCGTCATCGCCTGGGATGGCGTGAAACGGCCCGTGCCCGACTGGAACCGTGCCCACACGCTCGAATCGGCCTTCCGGGGGTCGGTGGTGCCGTATTACCAGGAGTTGGCCCGGCGCATCGGTGTCAATGATATGCGGGCGTATCTGGGCAAGCTCGATTATGGCCACCTGGTTGTTGACCGCACCACGCTCGCCAATTTCTGGCTCACGGGATCTTCGACCATTTCGCTCTACGACCAGGTTTATTTTTTGCGAAAACTCCTGGCGGGCGACGTCCCTTTTTCGGCTGATAATCGGGCCATTTTGCGGTATCTGATGCGCATTGAGTCAACAGCCCGCCACAAGCTATTTGCCAAGTCGGGCTGGGTTGGTTTTGGTCGGGAAGAAGGGTTACCCGCCCCTGAAGAAAAAATCGACTATGGGTGGTATGTAGGCTATCTGGAACATACCGGTGGCCGTCAGTATATTTTCGCCACGCGCCTCAAAAGCCCCGCCCCCGTACCTGGCAGTTGGCCCGCCGCCCGGAAAAGCGTCACTGTCGGTTGCCTACAAAAATTGGGCTTGATGAAGTAGATTTTGCCGTGCAGCCGAATGTTGTACCTTTCGTTACAGCACCGCTATGTAAACCAGTCGCAGTGACAGATCACCGTAGCCTAACCCACTAACCAATGAGTACAACACCTGTTGCCACTAAACTAATGATTCTCCGCCATGCCGAAAAGCCACCACAGCCGCCGCTGGTCCCGCCTCCCTTTGGTATAACCGCTAATGGTGATCAGGATTTCGAGTCACTGACCGTTCGCGGGTGGCAACGAGCCGGGGCGCTGGTTTCGTTTTTCGCACCTTCGCCAGATCTAAAGCCAACGCACTCGGCCATTACCGTCCCGGCCTTTATCTATGCCACCGCCGTCAAATCAGACAAAAAGGATGATTCGGATAAGGATGGCGAAAAAATTGGCAGCAAAAGCCACCGTCCGCAGGAGACCATAACGCCGCTGCTGGAGAAGCTCGGCCCGGCTACCCCACACAATTTCTCGTTTAATAAAGGCGAAGAAGCCAGCCTGATTACGTCGGCAATGGCCTGCGCGGGTGTCGTGCTGATCTGCTGGCAACACGAAAAAATACCCGCAATGGTAACCAGCCTGCCCATCAATCCCACCACGCCGGTGCCCAAAGACTGGCCAGTCGACGGTGGCGGCGCAGGACGTTATGAC
>JBBRMP010000120.1:0-17508 GCA_038230755.1 Cytophagales bacterium
GTCAGCACGGGCGTAAAAATATCGTTGGTGCGTTCTTCCTGAAACGAAATCAGAAACGATGGCCCCAGCACAAAGCTGATGTGCTCGGCGTCTACTTCGTGCTGCCGGGGGTCGTGATGCAGCATCTTCATGGTCAAATAAATCACCGGATTGCCGGACCACGGCGAACTCACCCGTTCATCGTCATAAAACTCGACTTTGGGCTTCTGTTCGGTGTTCATGACGTCTTCCAGCAGCAGCGGGTGCAGCCGAAACTGATGCCCCAGCGTGGCTACCACCTGCGCTTCGTGGATGCCATCTACGTCGAGCCAAAGCACGTGCGGTGCCGCACCGTTGGGCAGTTGGCAGGCGCTGAGTTTCCCAGAATCATCTACTTTATAATCAGTTTCATTGTACTCAATGCGCTGAATATGAGTGGCATGGTCGATCTCCGGCCCTACATACGTGAGCGTACCCGGCGAGGCACCCAGGTTAGTTTTAGTTGATTTGTTGCGGCGGCGTGACAAGAGGAAAGACAGTTTAGGGTTTTCAGCTTACAGTTTTTGCTCACGTCTGCATACGCTCGCCTGAGCAAAACTGTAAACTATAAGCTGAAAACAACCAACCTTTTTAGTTAAACCAAGCACCAGAAAGTGTGTCCAATGGCCAAATATCGGGGATTACACTATGGGCCGGCTCATTTTTTATCTACTCTTATTCACCGCCGGGCTGAGCGCCTGTAGCAGCGGTAAAACGGCTTACCGGCGCGGCGATTATGCCGAGGCTGTACAAAAAGCCAGTACGCGCCTGAGTCAGAAACGGGGCTGGGGCAACCGGGGGCACGACCTGGCCGCGCTGGTGCTGCAACGGGCATTTGTACGGGGCTACAACCAGCACCAGCAAACCATCAGGCAGCTCAGTGCTGACGCGTCCCGACCCTTCCGGCGGGAGGTTGTCTTCGCCGAATACGAGACCCTGCAAACCATGACCGACGAGGCCGTGCGAGCGGCAGTGTCTCGCGGCGATTCAAACTGGCTGGCCGGTTATCCCGGTGATTATGGCGCTCAACTGGCCGAAACCCGTACCCTGGCCGCCGCCGAACGCTACGATCTTGCCGAAGTCGCCGACGCCCAACACTCAACCAACCGCTACGCTGCCCGTGAAGCCTTTGAACAGTACCAGCAGGCCCTGCACTGGGACTCAAATTACCGTGATGCGGCCCAAAAAATGCGCGAGGTCTCGCCCTTTGCTATGCTACGGGTGCTGGTGGAGCCGCCCACACTTAGCCCCGAACTGGACCCTGACGATACCCATGAGTTGGGTCAGTCGGTGTTTGTCGATCTGGTGCGCAACAACACCCCCGCCCCCTACGTCCATATGTATCAGCCCGACCAGGTCGAAATTGCGTCCGATGGTGCGTACAGGCTGTTCGACGGTTTGGCCATCAATGAAACGGTGCAGTATCAGGTAACAGATTACGTGCCTTACTCCGAAAGTTTCAACGTAAGTACACAATCTGTAGAAAGCAACCAGCTTTATAAAGTAGGCGAAAAGCGCATCAACGACTCTACGGTGGTCGATATCATGGAAAAAGTGAGCGGCGTGATTAGCGTGCATTCCCACCACGTCGAGGCCAGGCTGTATCTCCAGTTACGGGCACTCGACACGCAGACCGACCAAATAGTATGGACCGATACCGACTACGTTACCCGCGACTGGACCGGCACCTGGGAGACGTTCACCGGCGATGACCGCGCCCTCAATGGCCATACCCTGCTGACCATTACAGGTACGTGTCCATCGCGCCGCGATCTGCTCAGGGACCTCATCAGCGGGGCGGGTAGTTCGGTGGTGAGTACACTTCGGAAGCAGTACAAAAAGCGGTAGGTTTGCCCCATGCAAACTGCCCTTGACCACCTGCGCCAGGACCCCGTTTTGGCCAAACTCATTGACATAACCGAGTTCCCCAAACCAGCCTATTCGCACGACGACATTCCCGAACATAACCGGCTGTTCGTCACTTTGCTCGACAGCATTGTGGGGCAACAGATTTCGGTCAAAGCCGCCGACGCCATCTTCCGGCGGTTCCGCATGTTGTTCAGCCAAACCGCCGAAGCCGAAGGCTACCCCACCCCTACCCAACTGGCCGAAACCACCGTGGAAGAACTCCGGGCGGTAGGACTGTCGTCGCAGAAAGTCAAGTACATGCACAGCGTAGCCGAGTTTGCGCTGACCAACTCACTCGATTTCAACTATGTGCAATCGCTTGACGATGAGGCTATTATTCAATACCTCACGCCCATCAAAGGCGTTGGCCGCTGGACGGTGGAAATGGTGATGATGTTCGTACTGGACCGCCCCGACGTGTTTCCGGTCGATGACCTGGTGATTCGGCAAAAGATGGTCCGGGCCTACGAGCTGACCGAAACGGGCAAGCCGCTCGTCCGTCGTCTCCACGACATTGCCCAACCCTGGCAACCCCACCGCACGCTCGCCTGCCGGTATCTGTGGCGGTGGAAACCATAACAAGTTTTCAGTTTAGAGTTTTTATTTAATCTGCACTAGCGATACCCTTTTAGATAGTCTAATGCCGCCTGGGCAGAATAATTTTATGCGTTTTGGGAACACTATATAAAGCAGCATTGACAGGCATTTTCTTTGCACTGGTAACAGTAAGTTTCACGGGAGTATTACCAACCGTTGCATTGAATATAACGGGAATACCACGAACATACTGCACCTCTGGATAATAAACACCAAGATTGACATATGGTTTAGGAAGCGCGTATATTATCGCATTTTTGGTAGGAAGATGACAAGCTGTTAATCTCACTTTTTTCGCCACAATATTCTGAATTTTTAATTCTTGGTTAGTCCACTCGATACCACAATAATCAGATTCACCATATCGCCTCATTTCTTCTTCTAAGTTGATCGGCTTTTTCTGAAAAATAGCCACTTTTACACCACTGAACAGGTCAGGCTCCAGATTTCCGTCACTCATACTATATTCACCTTTATCGTCTTTTATAAAAACAGTTGATTGTTTCAGCTTCGCATTTTTAGAATCTTGTGTCATTACTTACATCTTATTTTTTTCATTGAATAAATATATTTTCATAGACGTAATTATGTATTTATTCGAATTTTTAGCGTGAGGTGTTATGCTATAGATCAATTCAGTCTGGTAGGGCATAACTTGCCCCACAGTATCAATAAATGATGAACTAATCAAAATAAAAACAACTACTAAGATTCTCATTGTCATAGCCTTATTGACTTAAAAGAAATGCGATTGTCAAAGATGTGACGCAACTCAGTTGGAGCAATACACGATTGTAATTTAATGCAACTGCGAAATCCACCGCCTTGGGCGGTGGTGATGTACTGATGGCTACGCCATTTGGGTAGCTTTAGGTCATGAGCAAGTACAAAAAGCAATCTCATGTAGTCTGGAAATGCGACTACCATATTGTCTGGACGCCCAAATACCGCTTCCGGGTGTTGACAGGCTTAGTTAAGGACTTGGTTGAGCATGACATCCGGCAATTAAGTGAGTGGAAAAGTTGTGAGGTCATCGAGTTGAATGTGCAGGCCGATCACGTTCATCTGGTGGTGAGTATTCCGCCTAAAGTGTCTGTATCCGAGTTAGTTGCGGTCCGCCGATGCGGCACGCTCAAGGGTAAGCTAGCCATCAAGCTTTTCAAAAGTTACCCTCAGTTGAAGCAAAAGCCTTACTGGGGAAATCACTTCTGGGCACGGGGCTATTTTGTCAATACAGTAGGTATTAATGAGGACCATATTCGTCGATATGTTAAGTATCAGGAAGGAGAGGATCGCAAAGAAGAAAAACAGTCTACGAATTTCGATCTGTTTGATCCTCCCTTATGAGTACTCTGCGGGCTATGCCCGCTTCTTTTTAACAAATCCACCTGCTTGGCAGGTGGTTGTTTAATCACAATATACATCACTAACCATATCTACTTTGGCATCAATCTCCTTTCCTCCCCTTCTCCCCACTCTTCCCTTTCCTCCTTTACATGTCCACCAATTCCGCAAACAACCTTGCCAATGTCTCTTGTGCGTTTATACACAGGCCGGGGTGAACGGCTGAGGTCTGGACTACGGTGCTACGCGTGGCCGTTAACCACCGAAACCGGGCCGCCACGGCGAGTTGACCAATTACCCCTCCCGTGGCCCGACCGGCGCAGATTTTGGTGAATGAGTCCAGACGGGTGCGCAGTTCGTCAAGGTCAACGTCGGGCGAAAAAGTGCCCAGGCGAACTTCATCAAGCGTGTAGACCGTTTGCAGGAAACCCTGCGCAGGGCAGTATAGAATCACCCCGACGTTCAGAAACTCTTCGCGCTCCACCCGTGGCACCACGCGGATTACCGCATATTCAAACAAGTGCATGGCGGGCGTTGATTGCTTCTCGAATAAAGATGTCTGAATGCGCGAGCCGGTCCTGCAAAAACCCCACGTACGCTGCCCGCCGTTCCTCTGCCGATTCTGCCGTAGGGTCATTGGCATCAACCAGCCACTCATCGGGTATCAACGAGACAATTTCAGCGATGCGCGCGGGGGTGATCAACCGGCGACAGTCGGCGGCAACCTGCTCTAGTTCAGCCGCTTGCGGCAGCAGAACATGGTCCTTCACGGGTATGAATGACCGTTGACTTTGTTCCTGCCAGGGCTTTTCTGAATGGTGAAAATAGAGCGCCGCGCCGTGGTCGATGAGCCAGAGTTCCCGGTGCCAGATGAGCATGTTGGTGTTTCGGGCGGTGCGGTCAACATTGGTCACGAAACAGTCGAGCCAGACAATCTGCGAGGCCAGCCGCGCCGGAACGGTAGTCACAAGCGGGTCGAAGGTGATGGCCCCGGAGAGGTAATGGATGCCCATATTCAGGCCCGTGCTGGCTTTTAACAAGTCCTGAATTTCTTCGTCGGGTTCGGTACGACCAAAGGCTTCGTCGAGTTGGGCAAACACAATTTCGGGCATCCGCAGGCCCAGCAGGCGGGCCAGTTCACCCGCAATGAGTTCGGCCACGAGTGCTTTCAGGCCCTGCCCCGCCCCCCTGAATTTGAGCACATACATAAAGCCGTCGTCGGCTTCGGCCAGCGCGGGTAATGACCCGCCCTCACGCAGGGGCGTGACGTAACGCGTGACGGCAACGGTGCGAATGGGAGACATAGGAATACAGGGATTTGTTGCCGCGAGAGTTTGGCGGAGTGGTACTCCGCCAAACTCTCGCGGCAACAAAAATCGTAAATCCACAATCCCTTCACAGCGCGTTTACCGAAAAAGCGGCTTTAGCTTCTACTTTCAGCAGAATCTGGATGCCTTCGGGCCGGATAGCGAATCGCTGGGGTACGAACCGAAATGACTGGATAGCCAGGTCATTTTTACGCCCCACTTTCCCGCTTTCGAATGCCCGCCCAATTAGTCCCGGCAGGCTCAGCACCTGGGTGCGAAGGGGAATGTGCAGCACCTGTTGGAGGGTGTCTTTCAAGCGGTCATGCAGGAGCCAGTCAGCCGTTTGGAGCAGGCGTTCTTCCGTTTCCACGTCAAAATCGATGTGCCTGATCAGCAGCGTATTCGAGAGGGTATCGTAGGCGGGTTGCCCCCTGAAATACAGTACGCCCTTCACGGTTCCGGCCACGTCAGTACGAATAATGAGGGCATGTTGCGCGCCATAGACCGATGCTTTTTTCACCTTAAGCGAGCCTGCAATTAGCTTAATCTCCTGATTTTCAAGGGCTTTAGTCAACACCCGGTTAATGTCGGAATAAGGCAATAGGCTCAGCACATGAATATCCGACACCTGCCGAATATGGTGGTCTTTTCGCACAGCGGGTAGCGCCCGGTTAACGGCAACCACAGGCTTGGGGCCTAAATGGGTGCTGGTATAAAACGCCACCCGGATAGGAATGGTCAGCGTAGTTTCGGTGCCAGTCACGTCGCCAACGGCCACGCTGAAGGGGGTGGGCACGATCCAGAGGGTATCGGGTTTTTTGGTAATCAGCAGTGGTTTTTGCAGATCGAGCCAGACGGGGCGCACCTGTTTGTCGAGGCGGAGTTCGTCATGCACGGCGTTGTCGATGGTCGTTTCAATATAGTTTCGGCGCTTGTCCAGGGCCTTTTCGGCGATGCGTTGCACGGGAATGTTAATGCCCAGAATACGCACTTTGGGTTTCTCCAGCCAGGTATAATTGACAAATTTAACTTTTGTCGACAGCCGCCAGTCGCTCGACACCTGCAATGGGCTTTGAAACTGTACAGACAGTTTACAGAGCGGGTGGGTGGCCCGTTTCTTCTTATTAAGCCGCAATGGATTATCGAGCCAAACCGTGATGGGTGCCGAAAACGTGACGCGCTGGTTGGCGTAATGGAGCTGCACGCGCCCTGTTCGCACCACACGCAGGCTGACAGTACTGCCTTTTATATCGTCGGTGTTGACAATTTCGGGCTTTAATGCCGCATTGATCTTGTCTTCGAGGCTCCGTATTCGGAAAGTGATAGGCCCGGCCAGAAACGAACGGGCGGGCGCAATGGCCGAATCATAGCCACCAGCCTGTGGTGGTTTGGGCTTTACCCGGTTGCAGCTCAGGGCCAAACCGACGATTAAGGTGACCAAAAAAAAGCTGAAATAACGTTGGGGGATCATATTCCAACGAACCGTCAGCCAATGGCAATGGTTTTTGTTGCCCGCTAAGTCTTACCGTATGACGGCGTCTTATCAGCAGCGCAGCCACATCCCTTGCCACAACCCGCCTCTTTGGCGGCGATGGCCCGGTAGCCACGCCAGCCCAGGTAACCCAGCGCTGCGGCAAAAAACAGGAAAATAAGAATCGTCTGCATGACGGGAGATCGTTTGATTTATCAACAATCCCTTATACCCATCCGTTCCGCTCGGCCAGACGGCTGATGTGCTGGTAGTGGTGTTCGCCGTGCCAGGCATACAGGGCCAGTACGTCGGCCAGCGAAAACGTGCGCTCACTGCCGGGGTGGTAATAGGTACGCCGCCAGTCTTTATCAGTCAATGCATTGAGGCAGGCTACCCAGCGTTCGTGCAGGGCTGTAAGTAGCGTAAGCGAGGGGGCAACGGGTAGTTTAGCGTCGGGGAGTTTGGCCCATTCGGCTTCTTCGTAGGGACTGATGCGCGGGTTCTCTTCTGTCAAAGCCAGTTTGGTACGAATATAAGCGTTCAGGTGGCTGTCGGCCACGTGATGCACCACCTGTCGCACGGTCCAGCCTTCGGGTCTATATGGTGTATCAAGCCATTCGTCGGGCCAATTGGCAACCAGTTGAGCCAGCTTTTTGGGTAGTGCGGCAATGTCGGCAATGTAGCCCTGCGCCTGACCGGGGGCCAGCGGTTGGTCAACGGGCATGGCGCCAACGGGATAACGGAGGGCATCAAGATCTTGCATGGCGGCGACTGATCGGGGTGTTTGTCGGAAAGTTACGCTGAACTTTTCAGGGTCGAAAACCTTTTTCTGTGCAACAATAACCAACAACAAATGAACTGGACTAAGTTAACTGACGCGACCCAACTCGATCAAATCAAAGAAGAATCAACGGCACAGCCTATTCTGATTTTCAAGCACAGCACCACCTGCTCAATCAGTGCTATGGCCCTAAGCCGAATGGAGCGCAACTGGTCAGACACCGCCGGCATTAAACCATATTACCTTGATCTACTGACCAATAGATCGCTCTCGGCTCAGGTTGCCCAAGCGTTTGGCGTTGAACACCAGTCGCCGCAGGTGCTGCTTATTCACAATGGTGACTGTGTGTACGATGCCTCACATATGGCTATTTCTTTTCGAATGTTGGCCCAAGTGGTATAGTAAACGTTACTTTTCATACCTGAAGCAGTCTTACTCGTCGTGAGTGTGACTGCTTTTTTATTAAATTCTTCTGCGTAACTCACTAATTTTCAGTAACTCATGTTTTAATCACCACTTTTACATTAAAATGTGTAGTTACATCTAATCCAAGTCTATGCTACTTTCGTAAGTCTATTAGTCCTGATATTTCGATAGAGTAAAGTGCCCGAAGGCACTTGCCCTGTTGACTTACACGCCTCATCGGGATACCTTTTTTTCACAGTTGAGTATGTTGCGCGCTTTAATGACAGACGCGTTTCGATTTGTATGAAAAAAATCTACTCCGACGAGGCGCTTGTGGCGGCGTTTATCAGCACACACAGTAATCAGGTATTCTCCGAACTCTACCGGCGGTACAGACCCAAAGTCTACCAAACCTGTTTCAGGTACCTGGACGATCCCGATGACGCGGACGATCAGACCCAGGAGATTTTCAGCAAAGTGTTTGCGAAGCTCGACACCTTCCGGGGTGAGGCCAAATTTTCGACGTGGCTATTTGCCCTAAGCCGGTTTCACTGCCTGTCTGTAATCGACAGCCAAAAACGCCGCACGCAGATTTCGCTGGATCTGCTCGACGAAGATCAGGTTGTCCACGTAGAATCAGACGAGCTGACACTCGACGAACGCTGGAATCGGGCCGAAGTAACCCTCGATAAATTGTCGGCGAGCGACCAGTCGTTATTGCGCCGTCGTTATCTGGGCAACAAAGATGTGGCCACCCTTGCCAGCGAAGATCAGATCAGTTTGAGTGCCATGAAGATGCGCCTCAAACGTGCCCGCGATCAGGCACAGTCATTCCGGCAACCAGATTAGTGGGAAAGGAGGAAAGGAGAGAGGGTGGCTGACGCACGTGTTTTGCTTGTTCGTCAGCTACCCTCTCTCCTTTCCTCCAGTACTGCTTTCCTCCCTCCCTTCACTCCTTCAACGTAATCCGGGCGCGGTGGCAAACACCGCCGATGGGCGGGTTGAATTTCGAGACACTCACCTCGACGGTTTCTACGGCGGGGTATTGCTGTTTGATTTCGGCAATCAGGCTGTGGGCGATGTGTTCGAGCAGGCGGGCGGGGCGTTTCATCACCGCCGCCGTGATTTTATAGAGGTCTTCGTAATTGACCGTTGCGCTGAGCCGGTCGCGGCGGGCGGCCTCCGAGAAATCGGCGTAGACAATGATGTCGACGGCATATTTGTTGCCGATTTTCTGTTCCTCGTCATAAAAGCCGTGGTAAGCAAAAAACTCAAGCCCTTCTAAAGCGATGGTTCCCAATGGGTTGTGTTTTTATAGCATAGCGCGAAGAACAGCTTCGCGCATCGATCCCTAAGCTCTTTGCGCCTAAATCTGGTCAAAAAATGACCCGCCTTTTTTAGTGCTGTCCTCTTCCTTAGCAACCTCCTGATGAGCGGGTTCAGACTGTTCGCCATCGGCAATGTGGGCGGCAGCATCAGCCCCGGCGAGGGCCAATGGTTCGTCGGCAGTTTGTTCGTTGGTGGGCAAATCGGTGGGCACGTCGGCGTCGGCGGGGAGGGCCGTAGCGTTGGCGGCCAAAACAGAAGCCGTGGTAGGCAACGGTTGCGACTCGTCATCGTCGAACTGCTCGTCCTCATCGAAGTGCTGCTCAACCGGGGCTGACGCCTGCGTAGATTCGGCGGGGGCATCGGCGGGCTTATGCTGGACTGGCATTGTCTCATCCGTTACTGGCTCGGCATGAGCATCGGCAGACCGAACAGATTCGGCGGGGGTTTCGGCGGCGGGATGGGCATCTGAAGCAGCTATTTCGTCGAATTTCTGCTTGGCCGATTGTTTGGCGAATTTCTTCTCGAACCGGTCTACGCTTTCCATGGCGTTGGTGGCCAACGCCCGAATCTGCACCATCAGGTTGTCTTTGTAGCGTTCCATGGCTTTGAAATCCTGTTCGAGCGATTTCAATTCCGACGACAGGTTTTCGCGGACGTAGCGCGTCTGATTTTCGGCATCCTGCACCATCACGGCGGCTTTACGCTTAGCGATCACAATTTGCTCGTCGGCTTTCTGGCGGGTTTCGGCCAAATATTTCTCGGCCTGCTGGTTAGCTTGTTCGGCAATATGGGCGCTGCTGTCTTCGGCATTTTTTAGCGTACGGAACAAGGTCAGTTCAATCTCTTTGAGCTTGTTGAGTTCTTTTTCGGCCAGTTCGAGCTGCATTTTCAACATCTTACTCTCGCCCGTTACGCGTTCCCATTCCTGAGAAAGCGATGACAAAAAAGCATCAACTTCATCGACCCGATAACCGCCTAATGGCTTCTTTTCAAAGGTATGCTGCCGAATTTCGATGGGTGTAATTTTCATATAGCTGGTGTCTCGGAAGACGAAAAAGGCTGGCTGTGAAAGGTTGGAAAATTGGTTCCTGATGGAAATTAACGACAATTTTTGCTAAAAACCGCCAACAGGATACTGGCCGTTGGCAGTGAGGGTGGCGGAATTGCCTACCATTCAGCATCCGTAATCCAGTGTCCAGTGCCCTACTCCCTAATCTCCCACACCACCACGGTTCGGTCGTCGCTGGCGGTAGCGAACTGCGTGTTGTTCAGCCAAAGCACTTTATTGACCGACGTGCTGTGGCCGCCGTGCCGCGCCCGGTCAACTACTTTTCGTAGCCGGAGCGAGTCGGCATCCCAGATTTTGATGGCCTTGTCCATGCTCACCGTAGCCAGCCAACGCCCGTCGGGGCTGTAAGCCATATGATTGATCGTATACATGTGGGCCACAATGTCGGCATCGGGGCGGTAGTCGGCTTCCACGTCCCACGAACGCAAATGGGCATCGCGCCCACCAGCCAGCATATGCCGGAAATCGGGTGAATAGGTCAGCGCAAAAACGGAGTTCGCAGGCCCTTCCAGCGTGCGTTTCAGTTCCAATGTGTTCAGGTCGAACAGGCGAATCCGGTGATCGCTGTAGCCCACAGCCACTTCGCGCTCAACCGGATTGATTGCCACACAACGGGCCGATTTATCACTGACTTTCAAATACTTACGCACTGAAAGCGATGGCACGTCGAGTACCACCACTACGCCATCCGCAAGGGCTACGAAAGCGGTTTGCCCATAAATCTGGATGTCGAAGATGGCGGCGGTGGTCAGTTGCAACGAACCAGCCACCGTGCGGGCCACAGGGTCGATAAACTGGAGGCCTTCGTAATTCTGCCCCACCCACAGCAACCCGCTGGCTGGGTCAAGGGCCAGGGCATAAACCGACGCTGGAATCTGCGCTACCAACGCCCCCAAATCGGGCCGGGCCATGTCCCAGTCGGCCACCTGCCCGTCGGCCCCCGCCGAATAGAAATGCCCCGGCCGGGCTGAAGCCAGTAACGTAAAGACACTGTCGCGGTGCCCGCCGAAGGTATCGAGGCGTTGGATATGGAGGGGCATAAGGTGTAAGTTTACAGTTTTCAGTTTAAAGTTTTCAACAGTCCGCCGCTGAAAACTTACAAACTGAAAACTGTAAACTTACACCTTATGCCCCACCTCGCCACCCACGCCATTGGCCCCGACTGTACACTGATTCGCTGGCAGATTACCGAAGACGAACCCACACTGGCCAGGCAGTTGACGCTGACTGATCAGGAAGCGGCTGATCTGGCCCAAATTGCGCATCCGGGGCAGCGGCTGGAATGGCTGGCCTGCCGGGTGGCGTTGACAATGTTGGTCGAAGCGCGGGGGCAGGTTTACACCTGCCTTTGGAAAGACGAATTCGGAAAACCGCATTTATGCCATTTACCCGGCGAATCCACCGCACTGGCGGACCGGCGGGGCCATATTTCGCTGTCGCATACGCCGGGCTGGGCGGCGGCGGTGTGGCACCAAAGTCGCCCCGTAGGACTGGATATTGAACCCATCCGCGACCAGTTTACCCGTGTGGTGCCACGGGTGCTGTCACCGTCGGAAATCGCTGATGCCAACGGTCAACCCGACCGGCTAGCGGTGTATTGGTGCGCCAAAGAAGCCCTGTATAAGCTCTATGGCAAACGGCATCTCACCTTCCGCGAACATTTGCTGGTTGACCCTTTCCCCACCGGTGCGACGTTGTTAACCGGCCACGTGCGCCTGCACGACCACGACGAAACGCTGCAAATCCATTGCCTGCACGTCGAGCCGGGGTTGATTACCGTGGCGTTCTAATTCCACATACTCGATTATTTCCGTCAGGTAAGTAGAAACAAAAGTCGTTCAGCTTAGTTGAATAGTACAATTGCCAGAAACTACTGTCCTTTTTCGCGAAAACTGACAGCCTAGCTTCTTACTACCCAACGTCTTATGAACGCACAATTACCCGCCCGCTCCTGGCGGCGCATTCCGCTATATCTATGGCTTTGTCTTCTGCTGCCTGGCTCGCTCCTGGCACAAAGCCGAACTATATCTGGGGTGGTCAGCGACGAAAAGGGCCAAACGCTGCCCGGCGTCAACGTTATTGTGCAGGGTACTGCCACTGGCGCTACTTCCGACGTGGAGGGTCGCTATAAGATTTCGGTCACGTCTGATCAGGCCGTTTTGCAGTTTTCCTACGTAGGCTACACCGGGCAGGAAATAGCCGTGAGCAACCAGACGGTCGTCAACGTTACGCTGGCGGAAGACAACAAGACCCTGAATGAAGTGATCGTGGTGGGGTACGGTGCCCAAAAACGATCCGACCTTACCGGGGCGGTTTCCACGATTACGGCCAAAGACATTGCCCGGTTGCCCGTGGCGGGTATCGATCAGGCCTTGCAGGGAAAATCGTCGGGCGTGCGGGTGACGCAGTCAACCGGGGCACCGGGCGAGGGCGTGGCCGTGCGGATTCGGGGCGTGGGTTCGGTCAATGATAACAGTCCACTGTTTGTGATCGATGGCATTCCAACCAAGGATGCGTTCAGCGTCCTGAATCCGGCTGATATCGAGAGCATGTCGGTGCTGAAAGATGCCTCATCAGCCGCCATTTACGGGTCACGGGCGGCTAACGGGGTCATTGTCGTCACCACCCGGCGGGGGGCGTCGGGCGCACCGCGCATCTCGTTCAATGCCTACACGGGCGTGCAAACCCACGGGCGGCTGATTCCGATGGCCAACACGGCCCAATACGTGTCGATTTATAACGAAGCGATGGTCAACGACAACGCCGATTTCACCGATCCGGCCCTATTCCGTCGGCCCATCACGCCGACGATTGCCGCCACACTGGTAGACACCGACTGGCAGAAGGAAATCTTCCGGCCCGCGCCCATCCAGAACTATCAGTTGCAGTTTAGCGGCGGCAGCAAACAGTCGCACTACCTCATTTCGGGTAACTATTTCAACCAGCAGGGCATCATCCTCAACTCCGGTTACGAGCGGTATGCCCTTCGCACGAGCGTGGACACGGACATTGGCGGGAAGGTACGCGTGGGGACCAACATCAACCTGACCTACAGCAACCGCAAGATCGTGGGCAGTTCGGGCGATGGCTTCGGCGGCAACGGTGGCAGCATTGTCCGGTATGCGCTGTTCCACACCCCCGCCACGCCCATCTACAACCCCGACGGCACCTTTTTCGACCTGCCCACCCGCACAGACCTGTTCGGCGACGGGTACAACCCGGTTGGATTGGCCACCAAAGCCGACAACAACCAAACGCAGTACCGCCTCTTCGGCGACGTGTTTGGCGAGTGGAACATCAACCGCGATCTGAAGTTCCGCACCAACGGCGGCATTGACCTTAACATCTTGAACGACAAGCGATTCAACGAAAACTGGGGCACCAACGGGCGCATCAACAGCCCCGCCACGCTGAGCAATACCATCAGCCCCATCAGCACCGTGACCTGGAATAACACGCTGACGTATACCCGCAAATTTGCCGGGGTGCATGACGTGACGGTGCTGGTTGGCACCGAAGCCATCCGCAACGTGAGCCGGGCCGTAGGCGGGTCAGATCGGAACTTCATCGACCAGGACCCCAGTCTCCGCTACCTCGGTCGGGGCGTTGACCCCACGGGCCGCAACAGCACCGAAGCTGACCAGCGTTGGGCGTTGTTTTCGCTGTTTGGGCGGGCCAACTACGCGTACAAAGACCGGTATTTGGCCTCGGTCAACGTCCGCCGCGACGGGTCGAGCCGGTTTTCGCCCGCCAACCGGTACGCCACGTTCTTTTCGGGATCGGTGGGTTGGAACATCGATCAGGAAGCGTTTTTTCAGTCCATTGCCAACACGGTTTCGCTCATGAAACTGCGGGCGAGCATTGGGCAGTTGGGCAATCAGGACATTGGCAACTACCCCTTTGCGAGCCTCATCGGGTCGGGATTCAACTACCCGTTTGGGACGCCGCAGGTGCAGCAGCCGGGCTATACAGTGGTGAGCCGGGGCAACGCCAACGTGAAATGGGAAGCGTCGACCCAGGCCGATATTGGCCTCGACATGGCGTTTTTCAAGAACAAAATTCAATTGACCCTCGACGTTTTCCAGAAGACTACGTCCGACATTCTGATCCCCGTACCCGTGCCCCGTTCGGGTGGGACCACGGCTTCGGCCCCGTATGTGAACGCCGGGCGGGTGGAGAATAAAGGGCTGGAAATTGACCTGATTTACCGCGACAAAAAAGGCGCTTTCACCTACGATATCACCGCCAACGCCTCGTTCATCCGCAACCGCGTGGTATCGCTGGCTGACGGGCGGCCCATTCCCGGCGGACGAATCGACAACGGCGTGTTTGGCACGCTGACGGAGCCGGGCTACCCAATCGGGTCGTTTTATCTGCTCACGCAGGCCGGTATTTTCCAGAACGAAGGCCAGTTGTTCACCAGCGCCAACCAGGGTAACGGCATCAAACCCGGCGACGTCCGCTACGCCGACCTCAACGGTGATGGCCTGATTACCAGCGCTGATCGGTCGCACGTGGGTAGCCCGATTCCGACGCTGACCTACGGCCTCACGGCCAATGTGTACTGGAAAGGTTTCGACCTGAGCGCATTTTTTCAGGGCGTCACGGGCAACAGCATCTATTACCAGGTGGCCACCGACATTGAGGGCTATTACCGGGCGTTCAACATCACGCAGCGGGTGGTCGACGGACATTGGACCGGCGAAGGCACGAGTAACAGCCAGCCGCGCGTGTCGTGGCGGGGATCGTCGAACAACAAGCTGCCGTCCACGCGCTTTCTGGAAGACGGCTCGTACACCCGCCTGAAGAATCTGCAACTCGGCTACACCCTGCCGGGCAACATTCTGAAACGTTTTGGAGCCTCGAACCTGCGCATCTACGTGGGTGGGCAAAATCTGCTGACGTTCACGAAATACCCCGGCCTGGACCCCGAACAACAATCGAGTGATAACCTCAACACCGAACAGTTTCGCGGCGACGTGGCCGTGGGCATCGACTGGGGTACGTACCCCTCCGCAAAAACATACACGGTTGGACTGAATGTGAATTTTTGACCCCCACCGCAACGGCGGACCGCCATGAAAACATACCTCCTTACCTTCCTCTGCGTCTTTGCCCTCGGTGCCTGTTCGGATATGCTGAACGAGCAGCCACGGGGTGACTATGCCGAAGCGGCGTTTTACCAGACCTCGGCGCAGGCGGTTTTGGCCATCAACGCGGCCTACCAGCCACTGTCGTTTGCCTCGGACAATAACCGGCTGTGGGTCTTTGGCGACGTGGCGTCGGATGATGCGGCAAAGGGCGGCGACCCCGGCGATCAGGCCGATATTGGGCTGGTCGATAACTTCCAGATTTTCCCTAGTAATGGCCCTGTGGAGTCAGAATGGGGTGTTTTGTACGAAGGCATCAACCGCGCGAACCTGGTGTTGCAGCGTGTACCGGCCATCAACATGGACATGACGTTGAAGAACCGTATCCTGGGCGAGGCGCGGTTTCTGCGGGCGGTGTACTACGTCTACCTCATGAACATCTACGGCGACGTGCCGCTGATTCTGGAGCCGCTCAACGCCGATAAGTTGCAGGTGACACAGTCGCCGGTGGGCACAATTTACACGCAGGCCATCGAAGCCGATTTGCTGGTGGCGATCCAGAATTTACCCGCAGCCCACGCCGGTCCCGACGTGGGGCGGGCCACCAAAGGCGCGGCGCAGGCCCTGCTGGCGAAGGCGTATTTGTTTGAGCAAAAGTGGCAACCCGCGCTGGAAACGGCACAATTGGTGATCAACGGCGGACAATACGACCTGCTGCCGGTGTATGCCAACAACTTCCGGGCGGCGTATAAAAATAACCGCGAGTCGGTATTTGCGGTGCAGCACCTGTCGGGGCAGGTGCCGTTTCAGGGCAACCGGCTGAACCAGTGGTTTGCGCCACGCCCCAACGAAAACGGCTACTTTTTCGATGCCCCCACGCCCAACTTCGTAGCTGAATTTGAACAGACCACCGCCAAAATAGCCGACCCCCGCCTCGATTATTCGGTGGGCCGGGCGGGCAGCACGTGGCTGAATGGCGAACCGTTTGACCCATCGTGGTCGCCGACGGGGTATTTGAGCAAAAAGCACGTGCAACCTCTGGCCGAAGTCCCCGCCGCCACCAAAGGCGATGGCAACCTGAACTACGTGATGATCCGCTACGCTGACGTGCTATTAATCGCCGCCGAGGCACTAAACGAATTAAATCGGGGTGCCGAGGCCCTACCTTATCTGAACCGGGTTCGGAAACGTGCCCGCGAAAGCTACCTCAACGACCCCGCCCTTGCCCCCGTCACGGGCACCCCAACAATACCCCTTAACCTGTTGCCCGACGTGGTGAACACGAGCCAAACCAACCTCCGCGATGCCATCCGGCACGAGCGGCGCGTGGAGCTTGGCCTTGAGTTTCACCGCTATTTTGACTTGACGCGTTACGGTCAGGCTTACGCCGAAGCCGCCCTCCGCGACAAGAATTATTCCTTCGCCAAAAATCGGTATGTACCACTCCCACAGAGTGAACGCGATACGAACAAGGCGTTGAAATGATACCTCACCCCCAGCCCCTCTCCTGCTGAGAGGGGGGCCGCACTACCGTAGCTTCGCATGGTATGAATTGGCGGAGCTATTGTAGTGCGGCTCCCCTCTCAGCAGGAGAGGGGTTGGGGGTGAGGTAGCCCCCTCTTGCAACCATTTTTTTTACGCTTATATATGAAAAACAAGTCGATTTCTCTCCAGACGCTCCTAAAATCAGTACTGGCTATGTTGCTGCTACTGAGCGTGTTCGAGGCCTGCAAAAAAACGGATGATCCCGTGGTGATCCCCGTTGACAAGTCCAGGTTGAAGGCGCGCATTGACAGCGCCAACGCGATTTACACCGCCGCCGTTGAAGGCGTGCAGGTGGGTAATTACGAAGTAGGCTCGAAGGCCACGTTTAAAAACTACGTCGACGCCGCCACCATCGTGAATGGAAACACGGCCGCCACACAGACAGACGCGACCAACGCCTATGCGAACCTGGGCGTGGGCATGACCAACTTCGCGGCGAAACGGGTGCAGGAAATCGCCCCGGCTAACCTGATTCTTTACCTGAAAATGGATGGCAACGTCAATGACGCATCAGGAAAAGGGTTTAACGGAGCATTGAAAGCCGGTGGACAGCCCATTTCTACGACCATTGGGTCAGGTACAGCTACCCAAGCTGTAAGCTGGACGGGTTGGGGCGGTAGTACAACCAACGTACCTACCCTGAC
>JBBRMP010000121.1:0-17325 GCA_038230755.1 Cytophagales bacterium
TAATGCCCGTATTCACCATGCGAAGCTGATTCAATCGTGTATCGAAAGTAGGCAGGAAAAGGGTTAAAAAATCAATTAAATACCAGCTAACAGACCTCACCTAAATCGAATTGACCGAATATGGAAAGAGTCAAAATATCGCTGGATTCCTCCCCAGGCTTACACTGATTTAGCGACATTACGCCAAGCCTTGAATTCAATTTGGGCCAAATTTGGCACCGAGTACAAGATCAATTTTTCGGCGGTAAAAACTTAAAATAATTCTGTCCGACTACTTATCAGCTACGTACCATACTTTTTCGGTGTGGCTCCACTGTACGCCCACGAGTTTTCTGACGCGGGCATTCAGGTCACGGTCATACTCGAAACGGATGAAAATTACCTCCTTGCCCTTGTGAAGGGCGGGTTTATAGCGCACCTGTGGCTCAGTCTGAGGAGCTTCATTAGTGCTCATCAAGCACCGTCCGTTTTCTTAAGTTGGTCGGCTACTACTTCTGTCACGTAGCGTTTCTGCCCATCCTTATCGTCGTAACTGCGGGTCTTCAACCGGTCCTCCACCTATACTAAGCTGCCTTTGGTTAGGTATTTATGGGCTAATTCAGCCAGGCTCCCAAAACCCGTCCCGGCAAAATTGGCAACGCATCCTCCGTAAAATCGCCGGGGTGGTTCCGTTATTGGTTCACTAAGGGGTCATCTGAGGAATTTTTTAAAGCAAAAGCAACTTATCTTTAGCATAATCCTGAGTAGGCATAAGTACTTTTGACGTAAAACCAGTCTATTTTTTACTGCATTCAACCGATGTCAACCACCAGTCAACCAGCTATCAGTGTATTAATGACCGTGTTTAACACACCGTTTGAGTTGGTTAAGCGGGCCATTGATTCCGTTTTGAATCAAGATTGTCAATCATTTGAATTACTCGTTATTGATGATGGTAGCGAAACTGAACTAAGCCAACAGGTAACTGGCTATTGCCAAATTCATCAATCAAAAATTCGTTACGTCAAACATAAAAACTGCGGACAATCGCAATCCATCAATCGGGGTGTGCAGATCAGTGTAGGTACCTACATTGCCATTATTGATTCAGATGATGAATATAGGCCCAACCATCTATCGGCGTGCCTGAACGAAATGCGGTATGCCGATTTGATTTCTTCGTTCACAGAAACGATTGTAACGTGTGAAGCCGATCATTTTGTGCCCGACAGGTTCGATCACAAGAAATCAATTCACGTAGATGACTGTACGCTCTTTGCCACACTCTTCGGCAAGCGGGAAGTATTTGAAACGCTACGATTTAAAACGATGTACAGTGCTGATTCAGAGTTCTACAGTCGGGCATCGCTAGACTATCTTGCCAAAAAAGTTAACTTGAAAACGTATGTTTATTATCGAAACGGTAGCCATAGCATTACTGCCAAATTAAAAGAAAATCAGGCAGCTTTTGCCTAACCACAACTAGGTCAATATATTGGTTATCAATACATTGACCTGCAATTTTCTCCATTTACGATTTCATGTTTCTCAAGCAACCGTGTAACCTGGTTTGCGCTACTTTGCTCACCGGCATTTACGACGTCAATAGAAACGAGACAATAAACGAGGGCGATTTTAGCCGGGTATCACTTTGGTATGAATCGATCATACAGGCAAGACTACAGGGCGTTATTTTTCATAACACATTTTCTGCCGAAACGACTGAGCGATATACGAATGAGTACATCACATTCATTCGCGTCGATATCCCCGATCACCTGAACGCGAATGTAGCTCGCTACCTGATTTATCAGGATTTTATTCAGGCAAACTATAACGCTATCCAGCACCTTTTTGCGACGGATATATCCGATGTTGAAGTGGTGATCAATCCGTTTACGCATCCGCTGTTTACCTCTAATCCGGATGCGTTGTTTTGCGGCGATGAATCGAAACCACTTGACAATGACTGGATGAATGACCACTCAACGCATCTGCGGCAATCCATTCCAGATTTTGCAGCCTATGAATTGGCGAATAAGCAGCAGACACTACTAAACTGTGGTGTGATTGGTGGCCGCATCGATGTGATGAAAAAGCTGATAGATCAGTTAGCGCAGTTGCACCGGACCTATACCGTACACAACAAAACACCATATACTCTCGACATGGGCGCGTTCAATTATGTAGCCCGTACCCAATTCGCCAGGCACCTCATTCATGGACAACCTGTCAACACCCGCTTTAAAGGCTACGAAGCTGACCGTCTCGATTGCTGGTTCCGACATAAGTAAGGGCAACCCGTTCCGGCAAAATCGGCCAGCGTTGTTTTGCCAACCTGTCGGGGACCCAATACCCCCACAGCCGGAAATTCATCCAGCAACTGGTTTATTTCTTCTTGCGCTAAACGATCAATCATCCTTGCAATTTTAATACTCTGTTTTATAATTGCAAGGTAAGTCCGAGAATAACCCGACCCACGCGATTGTGCCCATCAGCCCATTTATTGTCATGGCGTTTGTTTTTGCCTCGTGCGGGCAGGCCCAACACCCACAACAGGAAACCACCGTCACCACACTCGCCAGCCTGCCCGCACCGTCGGCGCGGGGGCTGCGGGTGTCGGCAGCCGCCCTGAACCTGACAAAACAACCGGTACGCTATGACCCCGCCTATTTCCGAATCCCCTACCCCAACGGCGACGTCCCCGCCGACCGGGGTGTTTGTACCGACGTGGTTATCCGTACGTATCGACAACTGAGTGTTGACCTGCAACAGGCCGTTCACAACGACATGAAAGCGAATTTTGGGGCTTACCCCAGCAAGTGGGGATCAAAAACGACCGACACTAATATTGACCACCGGCGCGTGCCGAACCTGATGACCTTTTTCTCGCGCCACGGGCAGGTGAAACCCAATACAAACCGGGGACGCGACTATGTTCCGGGTGACGTCGTGACCTGGAACCTGCCCGGCAACCTAACCCATATCGGTATCGTTGTCAACCGCCTTTCTACCGACCAAACGCGCCACCTGATCGTGCATAATATTGGGGGTGGACAGAACGTGGCTGATTGCCTGTTCAACTGGCCAATCACGGGGCATTACACCTACTGAAGACTTAATCCAACTGGCCATAACGATTCGGCGGTTTGCTGGTTAACTTACTAATCGATCTGTTTTTGACCATGCAACGTGTAGCTCCCATTACCATTCAGAAAGTAGAGAGCGGCCATATAGGCGACCCACAGCCCGATTTGCTGGCCGTTGAAGAGCCGATGGAAATCCGGCTGGGATATGGCGAAGCTACCGACCGGCAGCAGCGTAGTATATCGGTCACGATGCGCACGCCGGGCCATGATTTCGAGCTGGCGCTGGGGTTTCTGTTTACCGAAGGTATCATTCAGTCGCGGGCACAGGTACACAGCATCCGGTATTGCACGGATTTGGGGCGGCAGGAGGCTGGCGACAATATTGTTCGGGTAGAGTTGACCCCCGACGTGGCTGTTGACCTTCGGAATATGGAGCGGAATTTTTACACAACATCCAGTTGCGGCGTGTGCGGAAAAGTGTCGATAGATGCCACCAGGAACACGGGCTGCCCTATTTTACCCCCCGTCGAGGCTTTTATCGATGCCGAAATCATTCACGGGTTACCCCAGAAACTCCGTGCCGCTCAGGCTGTTTTCGAGCATACCGGTGGCCTTCATGCCGCCGCCCTGTTCAACCAGAACGGCGAATTGCTGTTGCTCCGCGAAGACGTGGGGCGACATAACGCGTTAGACAAAGTGATTGGTGTGGCGTTACAAATGGGGATGCTGCCAGCCAGTAATTCAGTCCTTTTTTTAAGCGGTCGCATCAGTTTCGAGTTAGTACAAAAAGCCCTCATGGCCGGCATTCCGCTGGTAGCTGCCGTGGGTGCCCCGTCGAGCCTGGCCGTGCAGATGGCGCAGGATGTGGGCATGACGCTGCTGGGCTTCGTCCGAAACAATTCGTTTAACATCTATTCAGGGGCCGAGCGGGTGACTTGTTCAGCGGAGTGCCACCGGACGGCGTCCCGTTCCGCCGTTATATAGCGTGCCAGAGATTTTTTGATCAGTTAATCCATCACAGCGGAGCGGAACGCCGCCCGGCAACGCTCCGCTAAACATACTAATGAGAAAGCCCCCCAACAACGAACAGAACCCCATTCTGGCCCAACCACCCGCCGAACTCCTCGACCTGAAACTGGAGCCACTGCCCACCGTAGCTACCGGCTTAATGGCCGTGCTCAAATCGGCGCAGTATGCCTGGGGCTGGGATGGCGTAGGCCGCGGTACGTACGCCCTCTCGAAGCTGAACCAGAAAGACGGCTTCGACTGCTCATCCTGCGCCTGGCCCGACCCCGACGGCAAGCGCTCCTTTGCCGAATTCTGCGAAAACGGGGCCAAAGCCATCGCCTCGGATGCCGACCGTCGCCGGGCCGATCCGGACTTTTTTGCCAAACACAGCCCCGTCGAGCTGAGCCACATGACCGACCGCGACCTGAACAACTCAGGGCGGCTCACCCACCCCATGGTACTCCGCCCCGGCGATACGCACTACCGGCCTATTGCCTGGACCGACGCATTTCACTTAGTTGCTGGTGAGCTAAACGCGCTCGGTTCACCCGACGAAGCGATCTTTTACACGTCGGGAAAAGTGCCGAACGAACCGGCGTTTTTATTCCAGTTGTTCGTACGGCAATTTGGCACCAACAACCTGCCCGACTGCTCGAATATGTGCCACGAGAGCAGCGGTTCGGCCCTTGGCCCCACGCTGGGTCTGGGTAAAGGCTCGGTCACGCTCGACGATATTCACGAGGCAGAGGTGATTATGATTATGGGCCAAAACCCCGGCACCAACCACCCCAGGATGCTGACGGCCCTGCAACTAGCCAAGCGCAAGGGGGCCAAAATCATTGCCGTCAATCCCCTGCACGAGGTGGGCCTGAGCCGCTTCAAAAACCCGCAGGATTTCGCCAACCCGCTCAAGGCTATTCCCACGTTACTCGGCAATGGTACGCCCATCAGCGACGTCTATTTGCAGGTGAACGTAAACGGCGACATGGGCGTATTGCGGGGCATTATGAAGCTGCTCCTGGAAGCCGACGAAAAGAACCCCGGTTCTGGCATCATCGATCACGCCTTCATCGAAAAATACACGGCCAACTACGACGCGTTTATTGCCAACATCCGCAACACGGCCTGGGCCGAGATCGAGCAGATCAGCGGGTTGACGCAGGCGCAAATCAAGGAAGCCGCCGACATTATTGCGACCCGGAAAAAGCTCGTCACCTGCTGGGCAATGGGCCTCACGCAGCAGAAAAACGGCGTCATGTGCATTCAGGAAATCGTGAACCTGCAACTCATGAAGGGCGCGATGGGCATTCCCGGCGCGGGCACCTGCCCCGTTCGTGGCCACTCGAACGTGCAGGGCGACCGCACGATGGGCATCTGGGAAAAGCCCCCAAAGGCGCTTCTGGACGACCTCAAAAAGGAGTTCAACTTCGAGCCGCCCCGCGAACACGGACTGGACACCGTCGAGTCGATCAAGGCGATGCATGAGGGCAAAACGACCGTATTTTTCAGCCTCGGCGGCAATTTCCTCTCGGCGTCGCCCGATACTGAGTTTGTGGCTGAAGCCATTCGCAAACAGCGCCTGACAGTGTTTGTGAGCACCAAACTGAACCGTGGCCACCTCACCACGGGCAAAACATCGTTGATCTTGCCGTGCTACACCCACGTCGACATCGACATGCAGGCATCGGGGCATCAGTTTACTTCCTGCGAGAACTCAATGGGCGTGGTGAGCCAGAATAAAGGCGTACTGGAGCCCGTAGAAGGAGATATGCTGAGCGAAGTGGCCATCATTTCGGGGATTGCCATTGCCACGCTCACGGAAGGCCGCCCCGGCCATAAAACCACCACCGACTGGGTAAGCTTTACGCAGAATTACGACACCATCCGCGACGCCATTTCGCGCGTGATTCCGGGGTTTGACAACTTCAACGAGAAGATCAGAAAGCCGGGCGGGTTCTACCTGCCCAACGGCCCCCGCGAACGGAATTTTACGACTGAAAACGGCAAGGCCAATTTCTCGGTAACAGAGATGGTAATGCACCACCTGGAGCCGGGTCAACTGGTGCTGATGACCATCCGCAGCCACGACCAGTTCAACACCACGATCTACGATTACAACGACCGCTACCGGGGCGTCTATGGTGAGCGGCGGGTGATTTTCATGAATGCTCAGGACATGGCCGACCGGGGCATCGAAGCGAAGCAGTTAGTGAACATCACGAGCCATTTCGAGGGACAACAGCGGCGGCTGGAGAAATTCATCGCCATCCCCTATAACATTCCACGCGGTAACACGGCGGCCTATTACCCCGAAGCCAACCCGCTCGTGCCCGTGGCTTCTGTAGCCGATATCAGCAACACCCCCACCTCGAAATACGTGGTGATCACGGTAGAGCCTGTTGGGAAGTTGGTGGAGGTTTAATCATTCAAGCCCTTGATTACCTTGTTCTGACCAGAATTAGGCCCGAATACCCGCAGGCTGCGTTTGGGGTTTTCGATGATAAAATAAAATTCGTCGAGGTATTGAATCGTTGCCTGGACGTACCGTTTATCAACCAGCGTACTTTGCTCATACAGGTCGTAAATGGCTTTTTTCTGGGTAATAAAGCGGGCGAAGACCTGGTTGAACAGGGCCATGGAATAGCTGGGACCCCGATACAGCCGCGCCCGCACCGAGGTGATACTGAGGTGACTATCGGGAACGGCATAATTGGTCCCCACAATGCCCGAATAGTCGAAGTCATACGGCACCACCAGCAACCGATTTTTGACGCTGTCGGCCAGAATAGTAACATTGTGCTGGTAGGTAACGGACCAGTCTGTGTTGCCAATCATGTACTCAAACACGCCCACCGTGGCCATCGTCAGCGAGTCGGTAAACTGGGCTTTAGTGCGTTGGGTGGAAGGCCGGGCGTGACTGCGTTTAGCCACGTCGGCTTTGTCTTCCAGCAAGATACCCCAGTGCGTACCGCCCTGCTTCCGGTTGGCCGTATCGCTGTAGGTGATGCGGGCAAGCCGGGCGCGGAAACTCAGGTCAGTCAGAAGATTATAAACCTTATAGACCAGGTATTCGCGCGGAATGTAAGCCTCATCCTGGCAATGCGTAACCAGCTTCAGCCGGTTCTGTTCAGCGAAAACAGTGCTGCTCACCTTCTTTTTGGGCAAATCCAGCGCCAGCGGCGGGAATATGCAGTTGGCCGCATCGCGCCGGTAGTTGCCCCGCACGGTTAGCGACACCGGCAACCTAAGCGGTGCCGCCGGGCCTTCCATCGTGAGCAGTGCAGGGTGCTTTTCGGCTTTTTCGCCAAAGCCTGGTTTGGCGCGGTCCTTATTCAGAACCTGCAACTGCGTGGTCAGCGTAAACGACAGCGGGGTGTCATCAGCAAAGAGCGACCGGGGTGGTTCAGGCGTTTGCGCTACTACCATCGGCGCAAAAATCACCCAGAGCAGGGTAAGTATAGCTTGTTTCATGGCATGAATAGATAACGACACACTAGTTAAAGCTGGCAAATAGCACCCCTCTTTTATCACCCCCAAAAAAGAGTTTTTTTACGGATTTGGGGTTGTTGATGAGCGCATAAAATGTATCTAGGTACAGCAGCGTCTGCCTGACATAATCGGGCTGGAGGCAGTTGTCTGTTTCATAAAGGGCATAAAACCGGGGCTTCAGCGCGTTGAACCGGTCGAAAACGCGCTTCATCAGCCAGCCGGGGTAACGGGGTCCCCGGTAGATGCGCTGTCCGGTGTTGTCGGCCCGGCTGGCGTAGGGCGCATCAACAATAACGGCATGGTCGAAATCGTAGGGCACAACGCGTGGCAGGTGGCCCGGCCCGGTCATCAGGCGCACGTTGTGGCGCAGGCTCACCTCCCAGTCGATGTTGCCGATCATGAATTCAAAGACCGCCATCGTGGCCAGACTCACCGAATCGACCTCGCCCAACGACGTTGCAGTCTTGCTTTCCCGCAGTGCATTGCGCCGGGCTACGTCGTCTTCATCTTCGATCAAAAACCCCCAGCGTGTTTCTGTAGGCCTCGTTTTGGCCGAGTCGACGTAGGTTACGCGGGCCAGCCGGGCGCGGAAACTAAGGTCGGTTAGGGTATTATAGAGCTTATAGACCAGGTATTCCCGCACCACATAGGCTTCGTCCTGGCAGTTGGTCACCAGCTTCAGGGTGTTCTGTCCGGCAAAGGGCGTGTTGTTCACTTTTTTCTTCGGGAAATCAACGTAGAGTGGTGGGAACTGGCAGTGTTTCGCGTCGCGCCGAAAGTTACCCCGCACCACCAACGCCAGCGGAATTTGCCCGGCATGTTCATCGGGCGACGTGGCTGTGTACGTCAGCAGTGCGGGGTGTTTTATGGCCAGACTATCGTGGCGTGGCACAATCCGGTCGCCTACAATGGCCTGCATCCGGGCCGTGAGCGTAAATGAGAGGGGTGCTTCGGAAGCAAACAGGTTGGCTACTGGCTCTGTTGCCGGGGAACTGGTCACCGTCTGGGCAAGCAGGCGGCAAACAGGCAACAGTAACAGGGTGAGAAATAGCGTGGTCGGTCTCATGATGGGTCAATATACGAATGGCGAAAGAGCGAATGGCGAAAGAGTGACGCAAGCGTATTTTTGCACCGGTCCATCCGCCTTTCACCCCTTGAGTCCTGA
This sequence comes from Cytophagales bacterium, assembly GCA_038230755.1. Classification (GTDB taxonomy): domain Bacteria; phylum Bacteroidota; class Bacteroidia; order Cytophagales; family Spirosomataceae; genus Fibrella. The sequence continues at coordinate 8,731 of JBBRMP010000121.1, forward strand.
ACAAGGCTATATCATTGCCCACCTCACCGCCGACGTACGGGCGTTGCTGCTGAACCCACCGGCTATGCCAAAGCTGGACTATCGGCTGGTGGCTGAACAAATTCAGGCCCGGCAAAAGGCCCGCGAAAAACTACCCAACTGGTATGCTCATCCCGATCTGGTATTTCCAGCGGCACTGTCGGTGGAACAGGCCTCGTCGGAACAAACAGCGGCGCATAAGGCATCGCTGGTGTCAGGTGAGTTGCTGGTTGACCTGACTGGGGGCATGGGTGTGGACGCGGCGGCCTTTGCCGGGCGTATGGACCGGGTGATTTATGTGGAGCGAAATGCCAGACTGGCCGAACAAACCGCCCATAACCTGCGTGCCCTGGGTCACCACAACATTGAGTGCCTGGTTGGTGACGGCCTCACCCAGCTAGCCAGCCTCACTGCGCCCGCCAACTGGGCTTACCTGGACCCCGCCCGCCGTGACGATCAGGGCGGACGCGTTGTACAACTTACTGACTGTGAGCCTAATGTGTTGGAAAATCTACCAATGCTGCTGGCAAAAGCGAACCAGATTTTGCTGAAAACCGCCCCGCTGCTCGACATCGAGGCCACGCTCCGGCAACTGCCTACCACCCAGGCGGTGCACGTGGTGGCGGTGCAGGGCGAGGTGAAAGAGACCCTGTTTGTGCTGGGCCAGCAGCCCGTTTCTACTGCCGACGTGCAGATGGTGGCCGTGAACCTGCGCGACGAATCTACCCAAAATCAGGTGTTTATATACCGGCGCGGCGACGAATCGACGGCCCCCGTAACACTGGCAGACCCACAAACCTACCTCTACGAACCCAACGCGGCGGTGTTGAAAGCGGGGGCATTTCGGCTGGTGGGGTACCGGTTTGGGTTGGCCAAACTGGCACCCCACAGTCATTTATATACCAGCCACGCGATTATGGACGGCTTTCCGGGGCGCGTGTTTCGGGTCGAAGCCATCTGCAAACCGGATCGCGTGGCCCTGCGCAACCTGGTGCCAAGCCAGCAGGCTAACCTCACCGTGCGCAACTTCCCGGAAACGGTAGCCCGCCTCCGCCAGCAACTGCATTTGCGCGAGGGCGGAAATACCTACATTTTTGCCACCACGTTTGCGAACAACGACAAGCGGCTGCTTGTTACGCAAAAGGTCTGATAGACAGACGTAACGAACATAAGAACCGATGACAATGACCAGGCTAGTACGCGCCGGAATCCTGAGCGCAACCCTACTGTTAACCGCACTGACCACCTTTGCCCAGACCGTTTATGCGGGCGATCAGGTAATTGACAAAGTGACCTACAAAGGCCTGTTTCTGACCCTACCCCTCAGCGACCGGCAGGTGGAAAAAGAGTGGGAAGACTACATCAAGCCCTACGGCAAAGTCAGCTCGTCGCGCGGCGTATACAGGATAACGACCGCCGACATGCGCGACATTTCAGCGGAACCGGTGAACCTGACCACGCAGGTGAAAGGCAACAGAAAATCGACCACAATTTTTGCGGCCTTCGATCTGGGCAGCGGCAACTTTGTGGCTCCAGGTAATGGCAATTACGATGCCGCCAACAAGTGGCTGACCGATTTTGCCACGAAAACCGTCTATAATGATGAGGTACGTGTGGCCGAAGACGGCTTTAATGAAGCCCAGAAAAGTCACCAGAAAACGGTGAAAAATGGTGAGCGGCTGGTGCGCGACATCGAGGGCAACAAAAAAGAAAAAGAGCGTCTGCTGCGTAAAATCGACGAAAACACCAAAGAACTGGAGCAGTTGCAGAAGGACGTGGAGACCAACAAAACCGAACAAGCCACCGCGCTGGTCGAGGTCGACAACAAGAAAAAGAATGTTGAAACGGTGAAGATTAAGAAGCAATAACGTTACCCTGTTAACAACAGCGCGAGTGCTGGCAGCGAGCTTTTGACCATGCGAGCACTCGTCCTGTTTTTCGTCCTTTTACTCAGGTCACCTGCCGTTGGATAAATAATAGAAACATAATCTGTTGGTTAACTAGGTTGCTGACGATGGTTGTTATTTTTACTCCCCCGTAGGTGCACAATGGTGTTTAGCCAATCCAACGCCTCCCCTCAGTCTCATGTTAGCCAACTCACCCTCCACAGACCGTTTCATGCTCTACCAGCAGGAGCATCAGCAATGGCTACGTTCACTGGCGATGTATACCGATCAGGAATCGTATTTCGAGTCGCTGCTGAGCCGGGTGTGCAACAGCACCGCCGACTATGAACTGGTGAACCGATCGGGCTCGTTTCGGCAGTGGTTTGTCGGGTTGCGAACCCAGATGGCTCAATTGTCGGAACTGATTGAAGCAGAACAATTCGCCACCGAGCAGGGTATGCCCAACTGGCAACGCCGCATGGACATCGACGATCAGCATCGCCGGATGCGCAGCGGCTACCAGATGCTGGAACAGCAGTTCATCACCGTCCGCCAGCAGTTCTACGCCTTCATTACGCCGTACGTGCATTAAATGGACTCCTTTATCCGCCCACACGCCAGCCGGATTTCGTCGTCGGTGATGGTGAGCGGGGGGGCCAGACGCATCGAATTGTTGCAAAAAAGAAACCAGTCGGTAATGATGCCGGGCTGACTATCGGCGGACACGATGACCTGGTCGATGATGGGTTTGAGTACATCGAATGAATCGAACTCGACGGCCATCATCAGGCCCTTCCCCCGAATGCCGCGTATAGCAGGGTGCGTTAGCAACGACCGGATCAGTTGCCCTTTCCGCTCGGCGTCGGCATACAGTTGTTGATCCTGAATGACCCGCAACGTGGCGAGTGAGGCCGCGCACGATACCGGGTGCCCGCCAAACGTGGTGATGTGGCCCAGCATGGGGTTGTTTTTGATCACGTTCATCACCGCCGACGGAGCCATGAATGCACCAATGGGCATTCCGCCACCCATGCCTTTGGCACTTACCAGCACGTCGGGCACGACCGATACGCCCTGGAACGCCCAAAACGTGCCCGTGCGGCCAAATCCGGTCTGTATTTCGTCGAAAACAAGTAGCGCACCCACAGCCGAGCAGCGTTCGCGGACGGCCTGCAAATAAGCCGGGTCGGGCACCCGGACGCCCGCTTCACCCTGCACCACTTCCATGATTACGGCGGCGGTGCGGGTGGTTATTTGGGATAAATCGGACCAGTCGCCGTGCTGAATGTGCCGGATGTCGGGCAGGAGCGGGCGGTAGTTTCGTTTGAAATTCTCATCGCCACTCAGCGACAGGGCACCCTGCGTGGAGCCGTGATAGGCATTATGACAGGCAATCAATTCGCTCCGGCCCGTAAAGCGCTTGGACACTTTCATGGCCCCCTCGATGGCCTCAGCGCCTGAATTGGCAAAATACACGTTGTCGATGGGGCCATAGCTAGTTTCGGCATTGATGGTCTCTACCAATGCCCGCGCCAGTTCGGCCTGCGTACCCTGCACATATTCACCGTAGACCATCAGGTGCAAATATTTGTCGAGTTGCGCCTGAATGGCGGCCAGCACCGCCGGGTGCCGATGCCCCACGTTGCTCACGCCAATGCCCGAAATGAGATCCATGTAGGTCTCCCCGTCCTTTCCGAATAAATAAACGCCCTCGGCGCGGTCGATTTCCAACGCTAACGGGAAATCGGTGGTCTGGGCAATGTGCTGAAAGAAAAGTTGACGGTGTGTCACTGTGTATGTAGAATCGTTGTAGTTTGGCGTGACAAAAGGTTAATGTACATTATTCATTGTCCATTAACCTTCCTCTCCCTTTCCTAACGTGCTCTTTTATGAAAACAGTTCTCCTATTCGCCCTATTGCTGACTGGCCTGGCCACGGCCTCAGCGCAGGTTTCACCCATCGATACCACCAACGGGCGGTCTTATTATATTTTGCTGAAAGACGGCTCACACATCCACGGGCGCATCATCCGCAGCGACAGTATCATGTACGTGGTGAAGCCGCGCGTGGGGCAGGTTACGTTCGTAGAAAAAGCCCTGTTCCAGTCTATCAGCGGCACGGCTCCCGTCTCCGCCGCCGACCTGACCTATTACACACAAACCGAAGTGACGCGGCCGGGCCGCGACAGGCCGGGCCTGTCGCGGCCCGGCCAAACTACCGTTGCCCCCAACCAATACGTGATCTCCCTGACCGACGGCACTACGCTGAGTGGTCAGGTACTGAGTCAGGACAGCAGCCGGGTGATGATCAAAACCAACACCATCGGCACCGTCTACGTCCCCGCCGACCGGGTGTTGCGCATGGAACGGGGGGCGGTGGCCAACAGCCGAAATGACCGCCAGGAGGCCCGAAATGAGGCCTATCCCAACCTGTTTTCGCAGTATATGAACTTCACCCCCACGGCGTACCAGGCCGAACGGGGTCGGGCTTACTTTCGGAATAGCACTTTGTATTTTAGTCAGTTCGACGTAGGCCTTACCGATAATTGGAGCATCGGGGTGGGGTTTTTCACCTTTTTGCCCAGCGCACTTAGCTGGGTTAGCACCAAAGTATCAGTACCAATTGGCCAACGTGCCCGCATTGGGGTGCAGGGCCAATATTTTTTTGGCAACGATATTCTCTTCGACAGCCAGTTCAACAACGGCTTTATCCAGGGCATTCTCTCGCTGGGCGATAGTCAGAACAACGTAACCTTTGGGCTGGGGTTTGGCTCGCAGCGTAGCTCGGCAGCACAGTTACTCACCGTTGGCATTGTCCGTAAGCTGCGCCAGTCCATTACGTTCATCAGCGAAAACCAACTCCTGCTTGGGCAGTATAACGGCAATTTGGCCAAGCTGGCAGGGGGCATCCGCTTCGACCGCAGGCGGCACTCATTCGATCTTTCGGTGAACGTACCCGTTTTCTTTGGTTACGGAAGTTCTCTCTTCCCCATCATCATTTTTCCAACCGCCAGCTACCAGGTTCGGATGGGTAAATAGTTCGGTCTCGACACCCGCTTATTTTTCAAAAAAAGCAATCGTTCCGCCCACCCAGTCAAAGTCCTTGTTGAAGCGAACGCCAATCATTTCACCCCGGCTGAGGCGGGCCAGGTTGGTCATGAGCTGGGGTTTTTCGGCACCGTCGGGCCAGATAAACAGCAGCCTGATTTCGCATTTTACGGCGCTACCGTCGGGCGTGACGATAACGGGTTCGTAGCGCACTTTACGTTGCAGGAGGTAGTTACCGCGCTCAGCTTCCGGAATGGCGTCGATGTCGGCGGGGTTGACGTTGATGAGTACACCGCTGCCCGCAAACGAAAATAGTGGCTTCAGTACGTAGTTTTCCAGATCGGCGGGGGGCGTGACCAGGTCGCTCAGAAAGTGGCTCTGCGGCACGTAGGGGCTGTTTAGCAGCGGCAACGTATACTTGCTGATGCGAAAAAACCAGTTCGGATGCCCCACCCACGTCACATCCACGTCGTCGGTGAGGCGGTACTCGGTTTGCAAATCGGGAATCGCTTCCAGTTCGTCGAAAATGAGGCGGTTATAAATACGTTTGATGCGGATTTGCCGCCCGTCTTTTTCGTAAAATAACGCCCGCCCCTCCTTTTTGATTTTGGTCAGGCAAACCGCGTCGATACCGATATATTTTTGGGTCAGGGCAAAGTCAACGCGGGTCTTTTGTTTTTCCGGGAAAATTTCCAGCAGAATCACTTCCTCCGGCTGGCAGTCGCCCAGGATCACCTCGCGGAGTTTGGCGATGTAATCGTCGTTGGTTGCCACGCCAAACAAATGCGACAGCGAGTCAGGCACGGGAAAATGGGCACGGAAAGTCTCAGACAAATAAGGCTGAAAACTGTATAGCGACGGAAACCCCTGCAATTCAATCAGTTGCGGCTCCAGCTCACCCGACTCTTCGTTCCGACAAACGGCAAAATCGACCGCCAGAAACGTAGTGTGCGGCGTTTCGTTCGGCACCCGTTGGTGGGGTGAGATAGCGCCTTCGGTCAGTGATTTGTAGTCGGGCCGGGTCAGCGTAGCCACAATGCTGTCGCAGGCCGCAAGCAGCTTATCGGTCAGCACTTTGGGCACGAAAACGGGCGTTTCGGCCACCCGAAAATCGAGTTGACCGGGCACGTCAGCCTCGATTTTTTCCAGAAACGCCGCGTACCGTTCGGGGGTAAAGGCCGCGTTATACGCCGCACGAATGGGTTGAATCATGGGTATTGTCTAACGGATTACACCAAAACACCCCGCGCGTGAATGGCCGCCCGCAAAAGACCGGGCAGGATAACGGCCTGGGTCAGGGCAATCTTGTCGGGGTCTTGTAACGAATCGACCATCTCTTCATACTTGCCCTCACCGTAGGCCGACGTGATTTGCTGCCGTTTGTCGTCGAGCAAAAAGTAGCGGAGCATACCCTCGTCGTCGGCTTCGGGGTGAAACTGCGTACCGAAAACTTCCGGTGTGAATCGAATGGCCATTATGGCCCGCTCCAGTTCTATGTGGGGCCGGATTTTCTCCAGACAGAGCAGTTTCGCCCCTGTTTCGGCAAAGCGTTCCAGGTTGGGTTCGGTCAGTTGAAAGTCCCGCGAATCGACAGCGTAGAACGGTTCGGGCAGGCCCGCCAGCAACGGATCTTGTAGCCCGTCGTCGGTTTTGTGCATCGGAAAGATACCGAACGAGGTCGATTTGCGCATGTTGACTTTACCAAGTCCCAAATGACCAGCCACCAACTGAAACGAATGGCAGATCAGGAAAAGTGGCTTTTTAACGTCCTCATGGGCATTGTGGGCCAATAGCGCGTCGATAAAGTTGAAATAGGCCGCTTCCCACGCCTCACCGAGTGGCAATGGTACGCCGGGGCCACCGGTCGAAATGTAGGCATCGAACGATAAATCGGGCACATCGTTTTCGGCACGGACGTTAAACAATGTAAACGGTAGCGGCTCACCATCGCTGGTTTCCACCAGCCTGATTGCCTGCTGAATACAACGCATGCCCTCGTTGGCCACGTTGTTATACATATCAAGGATTGCAATTCTCATCGTTTACCTAACTACCTGACCCCGAACGAAGTTTCCTGCACGGTGTAATCGACCAGAACAGTTAACCAAAATAGGTTTTCAGAAGTGAAGCCGGCACTGTTTTTTTAAAGAATGATTCATCCTCATCCATCGAGGCCATGAAGTACATAAAGTCCTTGTCTCTGCTTAGGTTGTCAAAAGATAAGCTAGTTAGTACAGACCAAAGCATGGTGGTAAATCCCTTTTGCCTCTTCCTCACAATAGAACTTTTAACTCCTTCCTGATTCATAAGCTGCTCATAGTCAGCTAACAACGTCAACGTCGAATCAGGGTGTTCGGCGGGCAGCCATTTATTCTCAAAATACCAGGCTGCCACATCGGTAACGTCTGTCCCGCTGTTGAAAACAGATCTTGGCAGGATGGCCGGGTGGGCACCACCATTTTCAGAATCATAGTACAGGCAAAACGCCAGTGCAGGTTTCGCAGTCGGGCGTTGCTCGTCGAATGAATCAATATATGTCTGGCAATCGGCCAAAAATGCTACTCCGAGCGATTCGATCAGTTGTTCCTCTGTCATACAAATCCACAATCAGCGAACCCCAAACGACGTTTCCTGCACGATGTAATCGACCACGGCTTTGAGGTCGTTGGTTTCGTTGAAAATGGCCAGTTGACGGTCAGCACCGGTGCCGTTTTTCAGAATCTGCGTCACGTAATTACACTCGTCGCGGCTGCCCAGTTCATCGACCACATCGTCGATGAACTCAAGCAATTCCATGATCAGATCGTGGGTAGGCACTTCTTCCTGCTTGCCAAAATCAATTAGTTTTCCTTCGATGCCGTAGCGGGCGGCCCGCCACTTGTTTTCGGCAATTAAAATACGCCGGTAGGGTCTGAAATTGAGGTTCTGTTGTTGCAGCTTGTATATTTTAGCCACCAGCGCCTGCATGATTGCCGCCAGACAGATGGTTTCGTCTACGCGCATCGGCACGTCGCAGATGCGGAACTCGATGGTGTCGAAGAACGGATGCAGGCGGATATCCCACCAGATTTTCTTGCCATTATCGATGCAACCCGTCTTCACCAGCAGGGCAATGTACTCATCGTATTCCGACGCGCTACTGAAAAAATCGGGAATACCCGTGCGCGGAAACTTATCGAACACCTTCGACCGGTACGATTTGAAACCCGTGTTACGGCCGCACCAAAAAGGCGAATTGGTGGAAAGCGCGTAGATGTGGGGCAAAAAGTAGCGTACCGAGTTCATGATCTGGATGCCCTCATTACGGCTGGCAATGCCTACGTGTACGTGCATCCCGAAAATCAGGTTCGAGCGGGCCACGTCGCGCATCTCTTCAATAAGGCGGTCGTAACGTTCGTTGGGCGTGATAAGCTGCGCCTGCCAGTCGGAAAACGGGTGCGTACCCGCCGAGGCAATGAGCAGGTTCTGCTTGTCGGCCATCTCCATAATCTCACGCCGCAGGAAGGTTACTTCCTGCCGGGCTTCCTGAATATTATGGCAAATATTCGTGCCCACTTCCACCACGGCCTGGTGCATTTCGGCCTTTACGCGCTCCTGAAGCACTATTTGCCCGCCATCAACGAGCTTAGACATGTGCGAACGCA
>JBBRMP010000122.1:0-17299 GCA_038230755.1 Cytophagales bacterium
TTCTAATTTATGAGTTAAACTAAGCAAAAATATTAATGTGCTGATAATCAACTACTTGACTTTTAGACATTAAATACTTTTGCGATTTTTAACTTTGCAAGTGCTTGATTATCAGTTCAGTGGACTACCTAAACAGTTACCATAATTCTTAATTCATAAACCCCATGCCCCTCGGCTACTGCACCAACATCCACCCCGGCGAAGCGTGGGACGATCATTTCCGGCACCTCCGCGAGCGGGTGCCCGCCGTGAAAGCCACCGTCAGCCCCGACGCGCCGCTGGCCCTGGGCCTCCGACTGGCCAATCTGGCGAGTATTGACCTGATGCAACCCAAAAAGCTGGCTGAGTTCCAGGCGTGGCTGGCCGAAACGGGCTGCTACGTCTTCACCATGAACGGCTTTCCCTACGGCGGTTTCCACCACGACCGCGTGAAAGACGACGTCCACAGCCCCGACTGGACCACCGCCGACCGCGTGGCCTATACCATCCGGCTCTTCCGGCTACTGACCGAACTGCTGCCCGCCGACGAAATCGAAGGCGGCATTTCTACCTCACCCCTCTCCTACCGGCTCTGGTGGCCCACACCCGACGCCAAACAGGAGGCCATGCAAACGGCCACCGAAAACGTACTGACCGTGGTGGACGAACTGATCCGGCTGCAGCAAACAACGGGCAAAATCATGCACCTCGACGTGGAACCCGAACCCGATGGCCTGCTCGACAATTGCGCCGATTTTGTGGCCTGGTACACCACCGTTCTCCGCCCCGCCGGACGTACCTATTTGGCCGATAAACACGGCTTCAGCGCCGCAGCCGCCGATCAGGCCCTGTATGACCACGTCCAGCTCTGCTTCGACGTGTGCCATGTGGCGGTGGCCTACGAGACCATCGATACGGTGTTGGCGGACCTTGAAACGGCCCATATCCGGGTGGGGAAAGTGCAGATTAGCTCGGCCTTGCAGGTTGATTTTACCGACGATGCGACCGACAAACTGGCTGCTATCGGGGCGTTCAACGAACCAACGTACCTGCATCAGGTGGTGGCCCGCCTCACCGACGGCAGCCTCGCCCACTTCACCGACCTGCCCGAAGCCCTCGCCGCCTACGACGCCACGACCCACCGCGAATGGCGCATCCATTTCCACGTCCCGCTCTTTCTGGAACGCTATGGCCTGCTCGGCTCCACCCAGGCCAGCGTAGTAGAAACCCTGCACCGCCAACGCACCGCCCCCTTCACTAACCACCTCGAAATAGAAACCTACACCTGGGGCGTCCTCCCCTCCGACCTCCAAGCCCCCATCAGCGAATCAATCAGCCGGGAAATTGAATGGGTGGAGGGGGTGCAAACAACAGTAGACAACTAACTTTACTCATTGTACTCTGTTTTCAGGTCAAAAAATTCAATATACGAACAAGCTATTAAGATGATGACAACTCAAAAAATTTTAGACAGAACAAATCAACTTATAGAGTTAGCAAATAGCGCTCTTGCCTCAAGATTTTTAATCCGCAATGGCCTTTCCGAAAAAATTTACTTAAGAGACGAATTGTTTTCTGAGTTTAGGTCTTCGTCGCTATCTTTTATACTAAACATATATGGCGAAAAACATCCCTTATACATAGATTTCAGTCAACATGTTACTAAAAATATTATTCAAGACACTCACAAAGGTAGAGGAATTTTAAATTCTATAAAATCAGAAATTGAGAATGATTGGTTATTAACCTTGAAAGGTATCATTGCATCAGAGTTTTTTTCTAACTTCATTGATATGGCCGATCATTTATTAAAAGAAGGATATAAAGATCCTGCAGCGGTCATAATCGGTAGTGTTCTAGAAGAGCATCTGAGACAACTATGCCTAAAGAATGAATTACCAATAGAGTACGAAAAGGACGGAAAACTCATACCCAAAAAAGTGGATTCACTAAATTCAGAACTCGCTGTTGCTAATATTTACAACAAGCTTGATCAAAAAAGTGTGACTGCCTGGCTTGATCTAAGAAACAAGGCAGCACATGGTAAATATGATGAATACAACAAGCAGCAAGTTGAATTCATGCTACATACAGTTACAGAATTTATTTCTAGGAATAGTCTGTAAGTAGTCGAGCTAAAATAAGAGACACAAGTATATTTTTAATACACTGACAGTCAGATAGTTAATCAGCAATAAAGCGTCGTTCTTTTTCGCTCACCTACTTAACAGGATCTCAAAATTTCTTAGAAGCGTTTCATAAACACTATTCCGAGAATCACAACCTTTCAATCTCGTCAATATCCAATCCTGTTCCTTTAGCAATATCTTCGAATGATAAACCCATATCCTTGAGCTTCTTAGCTATTTCCATTTTTTCCTCTTCGCGCTCTAAGACAATTACTTTGCGCTTGCCGACCTCGATTTTGGCTTGCTCCCACTCTTCCGGGCTGATATTTTCCTGCTGAATGATTTCGGAGGCACGTTTTACACCTGCATTGTCGGTATTAATCTGCGGGTTTTGGGGGCTGTGGATACTTTCGTAAATTAAATCCAGCCAATCGCGGTAGTTGACTGGCGTATCCTGATCTTTATAGTTTGGGTTCAGGTAAATCAGTTCGTGATTGAAAATTTTGCGCTCATCACCTTTTAGATTTTTAGGATTCAATGACGAAATTAAAACTTCATCTTTGATAAACTCACCCGTCTTTTTACTGATTTTATACGGAGCCGTCATCACCACAATGGTATACACCGTTTTCTCTACCGTGTAATCATCAGCCGTGCGTTGTTGCTCGGTAATGGCTTGCAGGTGGTAATGCAGGAAACGATCAAAGTTGTGGTCGTATTCTACCTTCTGAATCTCGATAATGATTCGCTTCTTGATGTCTTCCGCGAAGATGTCATACTTGAAATTGATGTTACCCAATTTAGGTTGAAACGCCTTTTCTGTTTCAATCGAATCGGGGTCAACGTCGATGCCGACAATGTCTTTCACAAAGGCTTTGAACACGATTTTATCCGTAAACGCTTTCTTGAAAAACACCTCGTTATCTAATCGGGCAATGGTCATGTTTCGCTGGTGAATGGGTAGGTTGTAAATTTACGTGTTATTTTTGATTTGGCCTCGTTATGAACTGCCTGATTTACAACTAGTTACCCCATGAACAAAACTGTTGTCATTGATATTGTTGGCCTGAGTGCCAGCGTGATTGGCGAGCATACGCCGTTTTTACAGCAGTACATCGCCAGGCGGCGGCTGACCTACGTGCGGCCCGTGCTGCCCGCCGTCACCACCACGGCGCAGAGTTGCTACGTGACGGGGAAGTGGCCCGCCGAACATGGCATCGTGGGCAACGGCTGGTATGACCGGCAGGACGCCGAAATCAAATTCTGGAAACAGTCGAACCGGCTGGTGGACGCCGAAAAAATCTGGGAACGAGCCAAACGCGAAGACCCCGCCTTCACCTGCGCCAAAATGTTCTGGTGGTACAACATGTACGCCGCCGTCGATTATTCGGTCACGCCCCGGCCCCAATACCACGCCGACGGCCTGAAAATGCCCGACTGCTACAGCCACCCCGCCACCCTCCGCGACGAGCTACACGCCAAATTCGGCACCTTCCCACTGTTTAGTTTCTGGGGTCCGCAAACGAGCATCAAATGCTCGCGCTGGATCGCCGACGCGTCGATGTACGTAGACGACCAACACGACCCCACGCTTACGCTCATCTACCTCCCCCACCTCGACTATGGTCTGCAAAAGTTCGGTGTCGATCTGGTCAAAATGGCCCCTGATCTGCGGGACATAGACAATCTGGTGGCCGAACTGGTCAAGTTTTACGAGCAAAAAGGGGCTGAGGTGATCCTGCTCTCGGAATACGGCATCAACACCGTGTCGCGGCCCGTGTACATCAACCGTGCCCTGCGCGAGGCGGGCCTGATTGCCGTCCGCACCGAGGTTGGCCGCGAACTGCTGGACGCTGGAGCCTCCGCCGCCTTCGCCGCGCCCGACCATCAGATTGCCCACGTCTACGTCAGCGACCCGGCAGACATCCCCCGCGTGAAGGCCCTGATCGAGGCGCTCCCCGGCGTGGCTGAAGTGCTGGACGAAGCGGGCAAAAAAAGGCACCACCTCAACCACGAACGGGCCGGTGATCTCGTCGCTGTGGCCGCGCCCGACAGTTGGTTTGCCTATTATTACTGGCTCGACGATGCCAAAAAGCCCGATTACGCCCAACTGGTAGACATCCACCGCAAGCCCGGCTATGACCCTGTGGAGCTGTTTATGGACCAGACCAACCCGCTCATCAAAGCCAAAGCGGGCTACAAACTGGCCCGTAAGCTGCTGGGATTCCGGTATTTGATGAACGTGATTTCGCTGGATGCCACGCTCGTGAAAGGGTCACACGGCGGGGTTAACATCGGCAAGGAATATTACCCCGTCCTGATCACCAACCAGCCCACGCCCCAACCCGAAATCGACGCGATTGCTGTCTACGACGTAATCTGGCAAGCCCTGACGAAGCCAGTTTTGCAGCCGAATGCGTAATTTTGGGGAAAGTCCCCTTCAGAATGCGCCAATCAGAAATCAACTTCACCGTCGAATTAGACGATCAGAACGTACCCGATAAAATTTATTGGGACGCCACCGAAAACCCCAATGAAGGCCTCAACGATACCAAAGGTGTGTCTATCGCCGTCTGGGACCATTACCATCACAACACCCTGAAAATCGACCTGTGGACGAAAGATATGGAGGTGGGCGACATGAAACGGTTTATGATCGAGATCATGGGCGGCATTGCCAGCACCGTCCGCACCGCCACCAACGATGCCGTTATGGCCGACGAAATCGATGCCCTTTGCCGCACAATGAGTAAGCGCGTGGAAGCCGAATTCCGCGCGGAAAATCAGAAAAAGTAAAAAACGGCCCCCTGCCCCCCGAAGGGGAAAGTGCTGACGCCTGAGTACGCTTGCGTCAGCACTTCCCCCTTCGGGGGGCAGGGGGCTTTCCCCCATGCGTAACGCCATCATCCTCCTAGTTACCTGCCTCGTTACCCTTTCTGCCGTAGCGCAAAAGGGCATCTCGTTCGTGCAGGCCCCCATCGGTTCGATCTTCAAAACGGCACAGGCGGCTCGTAAACCCGTTTTTGTGGAAATCTATTCGCCGTCGTGCCACGTCTGCCAGAGCTTCATGCCGACCTTGGCCGACAACCGCGTGGGCAAGTCGTACAACGGCAAATTCATCAGCACCCGTTTGGACGTCGATCAGCCTGCTACGCGGGCGTTTCTTCAATCGAAGAAGTTTTATATTCCGTCGCTGCCGCTGTTTCTGTATTTCAGCCCCGACGGTGAGTTGATTCACTTCGCCATGAGCCAAAACTCGACCGATGAGGTGATTCGGCACGGCAACAACGCCACCACACCCGCCGCCCGGTCGTCGAGCTGGAAACAGCGCTATGCCGGGGGTGATAAGTCGCCGAATTTCCTGATTGATTTGGGGATGTTCAGCCGCGTCGTGGGTGATACCGTGACGAACATGGCCGCGATGGACGACTACGCCAAGCAGCAACCCGCCAACACCCACAGCAACAATACCAACTGGCTGGTGCTACAAAAAATCATCATCGACATGGATAACCCGCTGGCGAAGAGCCTGGTGAGCAACATCGGCATCTTTAAACAGCAGTATGGTAAACCCGCCGTCGACGTGGCCGAAAACATCCTGATGTCGTCGTTATATAGCAGCCGGGGGCTGAAATTCTCGCCTGCTCAGATCAAACAGGTGTACGACGGACTAGTGCGCATCGGTATCGATCCCAACCTGGCAGGGTCGCGCACATTGTTGCCGGAAGTGAACGCCTATTTCAAACTGAAACAGGGTCAAAAAGCCGCCGAACGCATGGACAGCCACGTAGCCACCCATTCGCTGGTGCCGGCCGAATACCTCTATGTAGCCCGGCTTTTCAACCGTAGCAGCCCCGACACGTCCGACGTGCCGTACCTGACGAAGTGGGTCAGCAAGGCCCTGTCGCTGAAAACAACAGCGGGCGAACAAGCCGATCTCTACTACGAACAGGCCGACGCTTTCCGCCGCGCTGGTCGCACTGCCGACGCCCGCAAGGCCGCCAACCGCGCCCTCGAACTGGCTCAGGCCAGCCACATTGACACGAAACGTAACACGAAGCAAATCAGCGAGTTAAAATAGGTTCAGCGTTTTCAGTTACTGACGCGTGTGGCTTCGCGTTCGCGTCAGCAAAACCGAAAACGCTGAACTGAAAACTCCCTCAAACTGCCTTCTTAAGCCTTGCCCGAAACCGATTCCAGGCAATCAGGTAAGCATCTTTATCGAACACGCGGGAATCGAGGCGGGCTTGCCGGAGGAGGTAGAGCCCCACGGGCAGCAGCACAAGGTTGGCCAGCCAGGCACCCATCGGCACGGGCCACGCGCCATCTTTGGCGAATTTGTCGCCCAGCAGCGTGAGCACGTAGAGGACGATGAAAAACAGGATGGATACCAGCACGGGCAGGCCAAATCCACCCTTGCGGATGATGGCCCCAAGGGGGGCGCCAATCAGAAACATGATGAATACCGAGATCGCCTGCGTGAACTTGTGGTGGCTTTCCAGATCATACTGATACGAACTCTTCTGCTTTTCGGCCAGGTACGTAATGTTCGACTGGGCGTAGGAAAGCATGTTTTGTGCCTGCGTCAGCGCCTGTTGGCCTACCTCGACCGGGTTCGACATCGTCGCCGGGCGGGCCAGTAAACTATCGACCCACGGCCCGTCTTTCACGCGTTTCGATTTCACCACGTCGTCAGCCCGAAACTGGTAGGTGTAGTAGTTGCGCGACGAACTGGCCACACTCAAACTGGCCCGCTTCGCATCGCGTTGCAGCGAGTCGGCGATGGTGGTTAGCTCCGACAGCGTTTTCATATACGGGTGATACTCAAACTGTTGCTCGTCGGTGCGGTGCAATCCGAACGACTCCATGCTAATCACCAGCTTATAATGCTGAAACGCATTGCGCATAAACTGCGACGGTTTAGCAGAGGCTCCAGCGCCATACGACACCGACCGGCTGTCGCTATATTCCTGGTAGTCGTTACCGTTGTTGAGTTCAAACACGAGGTATGACCGGCTGGGGTCAATATACATCTTGCCCGACTTGGCCAGGATGATTTCACGGTTCCCCGATTCAATCCCCGACGTGCTGTGTTTGTAGATCACCAGTCCGTCTAGCCCCACGCCGTCTTGGTCTTTACTATCAACCTTAATGCTGTAGCCGGGCAGGTCGTTGTAGAAAATACCCTCTTTCAGGTTCATCGTTGCCTTGGTATTTTTTACGTCATAGAGCAGGCTAAATGCCTTCAGGTTAGCCCAGGGCGCTACGCGGTTGTTGAACCAGAACGAGAAGAAGGCGAAGCCAACGGCGAGCAAAATAAGGGGACGAAGTACGCGCGTAAGCGAGATGCCCGCGCTCTTCATGGCCGTTAGCTCGAAATACTCGCCGAGGTTGCCAAACGTCATCAGCGACGAGAGCAAAACGGCCAGCGGCAGGGCCGTAGGAACGGTGAGCACGGCAAAGAAATAGAGCATTCGCGCAATGGTGACGAAGCTGATGTCTTTGGAAACGAACTGCTCGATATAGAGCATCAGCAGGCGCATCATAAAAATAAAGATGACGATGGCCAGCGTAAGAAAGAAGGGGCCGAAGAACGACTTCAGTACCAGTTTATCAATTTTTTTCACCTATTGCGAATGAATAATGCGTCGTGCGTGTCGGCGAATGCGTCCCTTCATTGGTAACGCGCTTCGCGGCGGTCATTGTTCATTCGTCAGCAGTCGTTATGCATTTTTAACGGTTTCACGACCCAACGATTTCTTTCAGTTTATGAATCATACCATCCCACATTTCCTGAAGGTCATCTTCATCGGTACTGGTCGAATAGTCGGTGATTTTCAGGTAGGTAGCCTGTGTCAATTCGCTCACGTCGAGCCTAAAATCGACATAGTTGCTATCGTGGCCATTCTCGCCGGTATTCAAAAAATCGAACCGTACGCTCTTATTCTGACGCATGGCCGTTTGGCGGGCAACGTGGCTTTCATCATCCCAAATGAAATCGTATTTATGGTCGGGCATGGTGTTCACTTTGGCGGCGAACCATTGCGACAGCCCCGATGCCGAACTGATGTATGGGAAAAGCACTTTGGGCGATGCCCGCAGTTCATATTCGGTAGTAAACTTAAATTTCTCCATGATTGGGAGCGGCAAAAACTCGTGAATACTAAGCTGTGTACTTCCATTAACCTCAGCTAATTACCGTTGAGAAACCCCATAACAGGGTTTACTGGAGGGGAAGGTTTCAGCAAGGTAACAGAAAAAAGGCACCAAAAACAAGACAGCCCACTTGACCAAACAAATTAAAGCCGTACTTTTGCAGAACGATACGGCGGGGTAGCTCAGATGGTTAGAGCGTAGGATTCATAACCCTAAGGTCGGCAGTTCGATCCTGCTCCCCGCTACTTAAGCAAAAACATTCATCTGTCATTTGAAACCGCCCCGCAAAGGCGGTTTTTGGCGTTTAAGGGGTCCTGGGGTCAAATTGACGCGTTTCATAAAACCGTATGCACCCGAATTGAAACCAATTGCTTTAATCGTGTTTTAATATCTTCGCAGGCCGAATCGTTGCTCACTGGCTTCCGGCAAGCAATTCCAAAAGTTAAGACGTTATGAAAGCATCGGGTCCGTTGAACTCGTTTAAGCAGTATCACCCGTCAGGGCTTCGGCACGACGTTCCGGCGGGAATCTCTGTGTTTCTGGTGGCCCTCCCCCTCTGCCTCGGCGTAGCTCTGGCCTCTGGCGCACCCTTGTTTTCGGGACTGGTGGCAGGCATCATCGGCGGTATCGTGGTCGGTAGCTTATCCGGGTCAGAACTAAGCGTGAGCGGCCCGGCGGCGGGGTTAGCCGTGATCGTGGCCGAATCGATTATTGATCTGGGATCATTCGAGGCATTTTTAGTCGCCGTCGTGCTGGCAGGGGTATTCCAGCTTGGTTTGGGCCTGATCAAAGCCGGTCGATTCAGCAGCTTGTTTCCCGACAGTGTGATCAAGGGTATGCTCGTAGGTATTGGTATCGTGATCATCCTCAAGCAGATACCCCACGCCCTGGGCCGCGATAACGACTATGAAGGTGAGTTCGAGTTCAGCCAACTGGCCGATGGCGAGAACACGGTTTCCGAAATTTACCGCGCCATTGTCACGGCTAGTCCGGGGGCGGTGCTGATCAGTGTTGTGTCTATTTTGATACTGGTATTGTGGGAACGAATTGCAGGCCGGGGTGTCAATTTCTTCAAAAACCTACCCGCTGCACTCATCGTGGTCTTGCTGGGTGTGGGCATCAACCAACTACTCCGGCTCCATTACCCGAACTGGTATCTGGGCGACAACAACGAGCACATGGTGCGTATTCCGGTGTTCAAAGCTGGACAAAACATCTCGGCCATCTTCGATTTTCCCGATTTCAGCATCCTAAAAAACCCAGCTATCTACAGCGTAGCGGCCACGGTGGCGCTGGTGGCCAGTCTGGAAACGTTGCTCAATCTGGAGGCGTCGGACCGGCTCGACCCGCTTAAACGACAGTCCTCGCCCGACCAGGAGTTGATTGCGCAGGGGCTGGGCAACATCCTGTCGGGGCTGTTAGGTGGGCTGCCCATCACATCGGTCGTGGTGCGCACGTCGGCCAATATTTTTGGCGGGGGCAAAACACGGGTGGCTACCATGGTACACGGGCTATTGCTGCTGGTGGCGGTGGCGCTGCTGGGGTCGGTACTGAACCATATTCCACTGGCCTGTCTGGCGGCACTCCTGATTGTGGTGGGCTACAAACTAGCCAAACCAAGCCTGTTTATGAGCATCTACCGCGACGGACTAAACCAGTTTGTGCCTTTCATCCTGACCGTGATCGGTATTGTCTTCACCAACCTGTTGGTGGGTATTCTACTGGGCACCGTCATCGGCATAATTTACGTCCTCTACACCAATTCACAGTCTACGTTCCAGGTTGTCCGCGACGGCAATAAGGTGCTTATCAAGCTTCAGAAAGACATGTATTTTCTGAGTAAGCCCCGGCTGAAAGAGACACTCCGGAGCCTGAAACGCGGCGATTCAGTCTACGTAGACGGTCGGCCCGCGGCGTTCATCGACCACGACATTGTGACTATGCTGACCGATTTCGGGGCTACTGCCCGGACGCAAGGTATTGATTATGAGTTAAATGAAGTATTCTTAAAAAAACGTACTGCCCGAAATCATGCAAGCCTACGAGAAGCTATTACTGGAGAATAGAGCCTGGGCGCAGGACCAGCTCGAACTGGACGACACCTTTTTCGACACCCTGGCGTCGGGGCAACAGCCCAAATTTTTGTGGATCGGCTGCGCCGACAGCCGCGTACCTGCCGAGAGTATCACGGGGGCAAAACCCGGCGAAATTTTCGTGCATCGCAACGTGGCTAACCTGGTCATTCACACCGACATGAACCTGCTGAGCGTACTGCAATACGGCGTGGAAGTGCTGAAGGTGGAACACGTCATCGTGTGCGGCCATTACGGTTGCGGCGGCGTGAAAGCATCCATGACACACGACGACCTGGGCCTGATCAACAAGTGGTTGCGCAACATTAAAGACGTGTATGCACAACACGAAACGGAAGTGTCGGCCATTCAGGATGAGACGGAACGGGTAGACAGGCTGGTGGAACTGAATGTGCTGGCACAAGTGCAAAACCTGGTAAAAACATCCGTTATCCAGGCGGCCTGGCACTTCGAGCAGCGCCCTACCGTGCATGGGTGGGTCTTTGGTCTGGACACCGGCCTGCTTACGGAACTTGTCAAACATGACCATACTCACGAAGTAGAACCCATCTACCGCTACGATTTCTCAAAAGGCAGTGTCCGGCACCGGTAACTGGCCAACGACAAAAGCCTAGTTATCGACGTCTTTCACCACAGGGCGGCTATCGGGCTGGCGCGTTTCGTAGCGAAGTTTGAACTGGCTCAGGTCAGGCTTGTGCTGGCGGGGACGGGCCAACTCGTACCGATGGATTGTCTGGCCCAACTGGTAAAGAAACGGGTGCCCCACGGTCTCGTAATCATAGCGGTCGTCGTTCAGAATGCCGTCGCTGTTGACGTAAATCGTGGCCGTGAGCATGTATTCGACCTTGTGGGTGAAATCGATGACATAGGACGCGTCGGTCAGAAAACCGTAGGCCCAACCCACCTTGTTGAACACCCGGATACCCGCTGGTAACTGGTGGTGCGTGCTGTCCTGAAAGAAGAATTTGACGTAGCTGTCGTAATACTGCGTGCCGTCGTATTTCGGGTAGTTGGTCTCGCCGGGAAACTGCGACAGGTATTGCCACAAAAACGGGTAATCGGCCTCCGTTAACCCAAATCGCTGTTTGGCCGGTACTGACTGCGGAAACATCGTCGATTGCAATAGCTGTTGCAGTGACTCCAGCGGCAGTTTATTCCGGGTCGTGAAGTCGAACGGTTCGTTGACGAGGCTGTCTTTGCCGGTGTAATAACCGCGACCAAGTTTGGCCACACGGCTGAAATCGAACGGGTCCGGGTTGTAGGCTGCCGGTTGGGCGTAGATCATTTTGCTGGCCTTGTCGATGAACCGGACCGGGTTGGTATGGCGATTTTCGTCGGGCGTCATCCGCACGAAGCGGTGGGTGATGCGCGTGTCGGGATAGCCTTTGGCGTGGAGTGATCGGTTGATGGCCTGCTGCCCAACGAACTCGTACAGTCGGCTATACGGGTCATTTTCGCTGACTAGAAACGCTTTTTTGATCAGATGCGCCACCGACGGATACCCCGATTGGGCGGTCTTGTCGGTCCACTCACGGGTTTGGTGGCCGTAGGCACTGTCAAACTGCATGGCCGTTTGCTTCGTCACCTGCGGCAGGTTCAGTGCGTTCAGTTTTTCTAAAGCCAGCAGCGCCAGTGGCAATTTTACGGTCGAAGCCGGGTTAAAGTAGGCCGTACTGTCTACGTGGAAATAGTAGTTCGTAAACGACGGCTTATTGTGCCTGTCGCGGTTGATCTGGGTATAGATGATTTGCAGCCGATATGCCTCTGGTTTACCAATAACCTGCTGAAAAACAGCGCTTTTATTATAATCCAACAACCTTGTCAACAGCGTGTCGGTACGGGCCTGCCCATTACTGACGGTGATGGATAAACAGGCAAGAAACAGCCCAATGAGGCCGTTGGCGCGTCGGTACATACCTGATCTGGATTTAGTGCAACATGGCAAATACCAGTTCCTTCAAAATGTCGGCTTCGGTCATGGTGGCGGTGTCGATGCCCTTGGCCTGGGCGTCGGCGCGGCGGATAGCGTGGATGATGTCGGCCACTTTCACGAGGGGGAAGGCACGGGCCGCGGAGAGGTAATCTTTCACGAAAAACGGGTTCACGCCCAGCACCGGGGCCAGACCGCGCTCGCTCTGATCTTTGCTGGCCTGCACCAGCAGTACCTTGCTGAAATACTGGTATAGCTGCGCCAGAATCACCACCAAGGGGTTGTCTTTGGCGTTCTGCCCGAAATAATCGACGATGCGGTTGGCCTTCAGCACGTCGCGCTGAGTGATGGCTTTTTGCAGTTCAAAGACATTGTACTCCTTGCTGATACCCACAAACCGCTCGACGGTGGTGGCTGAAATCTCTTCATCAACCCGCAGGTTGAGCAGGATTTTGTCGACTTCGCTCGCTATCCGTTTCAGGTCATTACCAATGGCATCGACCAGCATCTGGCAGGCTTTAGGGCTTATCTTAGTGCCTCGTCCCCGGCAGTATTCGCCCACCCAATCCACCAGCTTGCTGTCATACATCTTTTTGGCATTGACCAAAACGCCCTTCACGCCAAACGCCTTCACCCACGCCTTGCGCTCGTCGAGGGGTTCGTTGTGGAAGATGGCGAGGACGGTACTGCCCAGTGGCTCCTGCGCGTAGCCTTCCAGCAGTTGCTGCCCCGACTTGTCTTTGATGCCGCCAATCTGCTGCGCCTCTTTCACCAGCACCAACTGCCGTTCGGCCATGAACGGGTAGCGCCGGGCGTAGTTGAGCACCGCTCCCACGTCGGCATCTTTACCGAACAGCACAAACTGGTTGAACCCCCGCTCGGCCACGGGCACGACCACTTTTTCCAACTCGTCGGCAATACGGTCGAGGTAATACGGCTCGTCGCCGTGGATAAGGTAAACGGGCGCAATTCGCTTGTTGCGAATGTCTCTCAAAACGGTATCGACGGCGGCTGACAAAGGGAGTTACGAATTACGAGTTACGAATTACGAATTTTGCTGACGCGCTCTGTTTAGCGGACGGGGCCGCCCGTGCGGTGGTACCGGGCGGCGTCCCGCTCCGCTGTGAGATTGACTGGGTGATTAACTGTTCTTCAACAGCGGAGCAACGCTCCGCTAGACACGCGA
Source organism: Cytophagales bacterium (assembly GCA_038230755.1). Lineage (GTDB taxonomy): Bacteria > Bacteroidota > Bacteroidia > Cytophagales > Spirosomataceae > Fibrella. The sequence continues at coordinate 13,474 of JBBRMP010000122.1, forward strand.
GCCAGCAAAAATCGTAATTCGTAACTCGTACATCGCAAATCATTTGTCCTTTTTTTTGGGACAAACTTCTTTATTTTTGTGTTGTCATTACAACAATCAGTTAATCAGGGCCATGCGGAAAACGGTTTATGGGCGGTACGAACCCTTCATCAGAGATAAAATAGCCATTGTCCTTTCGTCGCGGCGCGGGGTCGATGCGATGTTGTTTTTCGACCTTGCCGAGCTGTCGGGCTATAAACGGGAAGAAATCGCGCCACTTTTCGATACGTCGCTGAAGACGCTGCTGCGCTACAAAGAAACCAAGCGCAAACTCAGCCCCACAGCGGGTGAGCTTGGCCTGAAAATGCTGGCTCTGTTTCAGCACGGCGAGGCTATTTTCGGCACCATTGCTGAGTTCAGAAGCTGGCTCGACGTCCCCGCTTACGGCCTCGGCAATCAACGTCCATTTGACCTCATGCAGACATCAGGCGGTATCGATTTGATCGACGATGAACTGTCGCGGATTGAATTTGGGGCGTTAGCTTAGCCATGGAGGTTTACCGGATTACGCTGGCCAAATGGGCCGATAAACTCGTGGCGTCGGGCCGGGCCGCCCGCTGGAATTTGGCAGACCGGTTTGTGATCTATTCGGCTTCGTCGCGGGCACTGGCCTGCCTCGAAAACGTAGTTCACCGTACCGGACGAGGTCTACAAGCCGATTTCATGACGATCTGCATCCAATTTCCCGACACGCTGCCCATCACGACTATTCCGCTGGAAGCGCTGCCGCCTAACTGGTCCGACTACGAAAACTACAGCGTTTGCCAGCAACTCGGCGACGCCTGGCTTGACAGCCGGGCCACGGCTATTTTGCGGGTGCCCTCGGTCATTGTCCCCGCCGAAGTCAACTACCTCTTCAACCCGCAACACCCCGATTTTTTGCAGGTAGCCATCTAATCCATTGAACCATTCCAGTTCGATAATCGGATTAAGTGACGGTGTAAGTCACCCTGTGCGTTACCGAAATACGTATATACCAACAAGTGAAGAGTTACCCTTTACTGCCCACCAAACCCCTAATTGCTTCGTGAAAAACCCCTCCACTCAACGCCCCGCCGGTTTCTCTGGCTTCCTGATCGCTTGCCTATTCCTGGCCGGAATGATTTCCTGCAACACTAAAAAAGACGTGCAAACCCTTATTGGTCAGGCCATTACGGCCCACGGCGGCGATGCCTGGCAGAATAAAACCATCACCTTCGACTTCCGCAATTTTCACCTGACGCTCCAACAGCAGGGCGGGCGGTTTCGCTACGAACGCACCCACCCCGATTCGGTGGGCGTGGTGATCCGGGAGGTGCTGACGAATACTTCGTTTACACGGTCGCTGGACGGTAAGGAGCAGAAGCTGGATGCCGCCGGGTTTGGCAAATACAGCCGGGCGGTCAATGCGGTGTCGTACTTCGCACTATTGCCGTTCAAGCTCCGCGACCCCGCCGTGATTGCCGATTATGTGGGCGAGACGACTCTGGAGGGCAAAAAATATGATAAAGTCCGGGTGCGTTTCACCGTCGAGGGCGGCGGCAAAGACCACGGAGATACGTTCTGTTACTGGTTCAACCAGCAGACACACACGATGGATTACCTGGCCTATAGCGACGAAGGACCGCGGTTCCGCAAAGCTATCAACCCGCAAACGGTGGGCGGCGTCCGGTTTCAGGACTACATCAACTACAAAGGCGACGATAAGGACACGACGCCATCGGTCAACTACGACAAAAAATACACAACGGGTCAATTCACCGAACTCTCGCGGATCGAGAATAAAAACATTCAGGTGGTGCCGCTTAAGTAAGCCTCTCGAATATACGCCACCAGTTGCGGCCAGAAACGAAGGAAATGGAGATTGATTTGATCATAAAAAAGTACCAGATCATCAACGGTAGTATCCAGCCCCGACTCGAACTGAGTACGGCGGGCAAGCCCTTTCAGCGCCCGGTCGATGCCCGACGTGGTTTGGTAGTTCCGCAGCCAGTCCTGCTCCATCATGTAGTGAGCCATGCGGGCGGCGCGGGGTGGCAGCCGGTCGTTGTTCGTTTGAAGGGTGTGGTAGGCAAATTGCACGAACTTGTTCAGGTCGTCGCCGGTCACTTCGCGGAACTGGGTAGCCAGAAAATGATCAAAAAACACGTCGACGGCCACGCCAGCGTACTTGTGACAGCGCGGGTGCAAGAGCGTCCGCACGGCCTGCACCTCCACATGAGCATCCGTAAAGGCATCAATGGCGCGATGGATTCGGACGCCCGTTAGCTCGTCGGGCAGCAGGCCGTGGCGGGGGTTGGCGGGGTCGCCTTTGATGAAATCGCCGATAAAATTACCAATTAGGTAGCCCTCGTTTCGGTCAGACAGCCAGGCATGGGCGAGGAGGTTCATACCGTTCGGGCCGATGCCAAAGGTGCCTCAGCCGGCCGCGCCTGGTCCTGCAATAAGAAGCCCGTCGTTGGCACGTACCGCTCCACGTTTACGCCGAATTTTTGGAGGAAATCAACGCCTTCGTCAGTACCAATGCCTTTGTATTCGGCGTAGGAATGGAGGTAGACGACCCGCTCAATTTTCATGCTGTAGATGATGCGGGCGCAGGCAATGCAGGGCGACAGCGTCACGTAGATGGTAGCCCCTTCAATGGCTGAGCCATTTTTGGCGGCATACAAAATAGCGTTCTGCTCAGCGTGGAGGGCCAGCGAACAGGACCCTTTCGAGTCGCGGGGGCAACCGACGCCGGGGAATTCCTCGTCGCAGTTGTGGGTCTCGGCGGGCGGGCCGTTGTAGCCGATGGAGATGATGCGGGTTTCTTTGGTAAGCACCGCCCCTACCTGCGCCTTGATGCAGTGCGACCGTTTGGCCAGGTTGACGGCCAGTTCCATATAGATATCGTCGAAACGGGGCTTCACGGGTTTGGGGGTTACGGTGGTGTCTGGAATGGGCATTGGTAAAGATAAAACGAAGCAGACGGGGTTGAAAATTGCATGGTATGTTTGAGTAATGTGGGATTGGTTTGATGGAAAAAATAATATCGAAATGACGCAATAAGTCGACAAGTTTTGCACGATTATTGCTCTATTCTAGCCCTAAACCCACACCGTTTATGCGCTTTGGCTACCTGCTCCTCGTTTATTTTTTCAGTCTGTCTGTTGCTCTTTCACAACCCATTATCCGGGTCACACCCACTGGCGCTGGCAACTTTTCAGGCAGTTCGTGGGCCAATGCGCTATCAGGCACAGCCTTAGCCGGCAGCGTTACCACAGCCACCGCCGGATCACAATTCTGGATAGCAGCGGGTACCTACAAACCCACAACAACCACCGACCGGAAAGCGGCCTTTAATATCCCAACAGGTGTAGAATTTCATGGTGGCTTTATTGGTACAGAATCCTTTTTAAAAGACCGTCCTATTACCTACCCGTCCAGTACTACATTATCAGGTAATATTGGTGTGGTAACTAGCGATGATAATAGCTTCCATATAGTAAAGCTAAGTAATACGTCAGATGCTACTTATTTAGATAACCTTGTAATAGCGGATGGCAATTCAACTGATGAATACTTTTTACTTAGTGAAACAACACTAAAATTTGGCGCAGTAATTAATTTCAATAGTAGAGCACGATTTGAAAACTGCCTGATTACAAATAATGTCACGTATAGCCCAATACAGGGCTTTCTCATAAAAATGGATAAGCGAGTTAAGTGCTTAGTTTTGAGGCTTCTCAAGACGTCAATGCCAATGCACTTACCCACTTGCCCCCACCAAGATAAAGCTTTTTTTACCCTCCTCGAACAATATCCTCAA
>JBBRMP010000123.1:0-16955 GCA_038230755.1 Cytophagales bacterium
CGTGAAGCTATACGCCCCCGTGCCATCCGTCAGCGTCGTACCCACGGCAGAGCCGGAAGCATACAGCGTGACGAGTACGTTCGGAATTGGCACGTCGCCGACATCCTGGGTGCCGTTGGCGTTCTTGTCTTCAAAGACGTAGTCGCCCAAACCAGCCGTTAACTGGTAGAAACCAGCATCCACGCTCGTGTTGTTCTCACCCGATGTCAGGGTCAAGGTCTGGCTGAATCCCGTAAGCGGGTCCGCATCCGAATCCAGCCCGTCGAAACCAACGTTGGCAGATGTGCTGCTGAAATTGGTCGGCGTGGCGAATTTTACCTGATAGACATTCGTCGCCCCCGGCGTGAGGCCCGTGAAGCTATAGGCACCCGAACCGTCGGTCAGCGTGGTGGCCACGGCTGATCCATTCTGGAACAGCGTTACCAGCACACCCGGAATGGGTGAGTCGCCTGCATTCTGCGTGCCGTCTTTATTGACGTCATTGAACACGTAGTCGCCCAATGAAGCCGGTTTGTAGAAACCAGCATCCACGGTGGGGTTGAACTCGTTGGCGCTCAGGCTATAAGCACCCGTCAAACCACCCACACCCGCATCGGAGTCTTTCATATCGTCACCCACGTTGGCCAGCGTCGGCGTGAAGCCCGCTGGCGTGCCGAAGCCCACCGTGTAGGAAACACCCGGCGTCAGACCCGTGAAGCTATAAGCGCCTGTGCCGTCGGTTAGGGTAGTACCCACCACTGAACCAGAAGCATAGAGCGTGACGAGTACACCCGGAATCGGCACGTCGCCAGCATCCTGGGTGCCGTTGGCGTTCTTGTCTTCAAAGACGTAATCGCCAAGACCCGCCGTCAACTGGTAGAACCCAGCGTCAATCGAGGTATTGTTTTCTCCCGACGTCAGCGTTACACTGGTCGACTTACCCGTAATGAGGTCAGCGTCAGAATCCAGGGTCTTGTCTGTACCCGACAGCGGCGTGGTGGCCGTGAAGTTGGTTGGCGTGGCAAACCCAACCACGTAGTTGTTGCTGCTGCCAGGAGTCAAGCCTGTGAAGCTATAAGCACCCATACCATCGGTCAAGGTGGTAGCAACCGCCGATCCATTCTGGAACAGCGTCACCAATACACCTGGAATCGGGGTGTCACCCGCGTTCTGGATACCGTCTTTGTTCTTATCGTTGAAGACGTAGTCACCCAGTGAAGCTGGCTTGATATAGCCTGCGTCTAAATCTGGATTAAACTCGCTGGGGGCCAGTGTGACCGATGCCGTTTTGCCCGTGATCGGGCTAACGTCTGAGTCAATGGCTCCATTCGTTCCCGCTAATGGCGAGGTAGTGGTAAAGCCCGTCGGCGTGGCAAACCCAACGGCGTAGCTATTACTCGTGCCGGGCGTTAGTCCAGTGAAACTATACAGTCCCGACCCGTCGGTGGTGGTCGTGGCTACGGCGCTGCCGTTTTGGTAGAGTGTTACCAGTACACCCGGAATCGGCACGTCGCCGCCATTTTGGATACCGTCGGCATTTTTGTCTTCAAACACGTAATTGCCCAGACCAGCCGTTTTGCCGGGTTGAACAATAATGTTGCAGCAGTTGCTAACGGGGCACGCATTACGGACCGCATTAAATGAAAAGATACCCGGTCCTTTAATGACCAGGTTGCCATTGGCATCAACACTCGCTTCGGTGTTTGACGCCGAAATAGGATTGCCACCCGACAACCAGGTGAAGCTGGTGAAACCGGTTGGCTTATCAACGGTATACTCGTCGCCTGCATACCAGGTGATGGGTACCGAGAAACAGGCATTGTCATAATCGTCTTCCAGCAGGTTGCCGTTGCCTGGAATCGAGTTGGCATCGGTGCCATCCATCGATTGCACTTCGGCAGCGTTGAAGGCTACACCTTCGGCCTGTACTTTCGCCGTGATCAACAGGGTTACCGTTTGGTTGGGGGCAATGGACCCAATTATCCAGGTGCCTTGCCCGGTGGCAGCGGTTGAGCTATACGTACCGACCGAAGCCGTCGACGACAGCATGGTGCTGTAACCCACCGCCATCGATTCGCTCACCACCACACTGGTAGCCGTGGCCGAACCCGTGTTAGTAACGGCCACCGTATACGTAACAACGTCGCCCAAAGCTGGCGAGGCGTTACTGATGGATTTGTTGAGGCTTAGGTTGACCTGACTGCTCTGTTGTGCCAGGGCACCCGTGAGCAATCCGGTCAATGAAAGCAATCCAGCCAGCGCAATCCGGCGGTAAAACCTCAGCCCACCAGTAGGCTGTGGGCGGGCGGGTGTGGCTAAAAACGCCAATAAATAGGCCATATAAGAGCCTATTTGGTGCCAGACCTGGTTTAGTAGAGATCGATCATTCATTGTAAGTGGAGGTAGTAAGAGGCTTAAAAACTGGACCAGCGGTGCGTATCTGGATCGTTTATCGGGTGGTTCGGCTCGGTGAGGAGGCTTATCGGCCCACGTATTTGGTCTTCGTGCGTAGGCCCGGCGGGCAGTAGTAGCCAGAAATGCGGGTTGATGTTGAGTAAAAAACCGCCAAACAGGCAGTATGCACAGAATCTGTGCGACCACCTGCCGAATAAACCGGAGCATATTGCTCCCAATGGCAGGGGCCATGGCGTAACGCCGAGGCATGTTCTGTTCTGAATGCGTCCGAATCAGGCCGGATATCAGCGTAGAGATTACGTTCATCTGCAACTAAGTTGTGGCGGTTAACTCACTGGTGACCTCCATACAGACGCAGTCAATTATTTGACTGCCCCACCCGCAAAAGTCACGGGGGGCCATTCTACATGGCTTGTATGAATTACACAATGACTTATTTATCTAAAACTATGCCAAAGGCCCGACCAATCTGGCCAATTCGTTACATACCTCAATAATCTACTCTTATTAAGCTGATTATGGTATTTTCCCCTACTGCCTATTTTATGGGGTATCTAGCAGAAGAAGCTAACGTACGGTGAATGCTGAACGGGTCTGCATTTTGGGCATTTAGCTAAAACTATGCCAAAGAGACCAGTACCAGGCAGCCCTTCCACGCCATTTGGGTCAAAAAAGGCCCGTCGATGGTGTTTTACACCAAGTTGATCAGGCCGTTTATGAACTAAGTAAATCTGCTCTGTCTACGCGCTCATACGTTTATTTTCCTGTTTGGCATCCACAAAAAAAGGCCCCGCATTCGCAGGGCCTTTCCAATCAGTAAACGTGTATTTTTTTAGAAATCGTAGCCTAATGTCAAATAGGCAATGGGCTTATTGACCACGTTATTTTCCAGCCCCCAGGCATAGTCGAACTTCACATAGTAGCCCAGCAACATGGTGCGGGCACCTATACCGTAACCAATCAGGAATGGGTTTTTGAAGTTTGTCACCTTGGCCCGGAAAGGGCTGCTGCTACCCACGGGTGCTTCAATGATGGTGGTGTTCAGGCTGTTTTCACGGCTGAGCGGACCGCTGCCACCCGTCCAGGCGGTGCCAATATCACTGAAGCCTACAAACTGCAAATTGCGCAGAAAATTGGAGGTGATATTTCCCTGATACAACAACCGAACCAGCGGAAAACGAAGCTCGGCGTTGGCCAGCAGGTGGCTGGTACCCGTTACTTTACCCAACTGGAAACCCCGAAGTGGCGCGACAAAATCCAGAAAAAAAGCGTTGCGCACATTGTAGCCAACAGGTAGTGACAGCGGGTTGCGGGTGTTAGGGTCTTTGCTATTATTGATCCAGTTTTCCATGCCACCCAACACACTTTCTTTTGGCGCTGCCCCCCCCGACTGACTATATGAGAGTCGTACCGCCAGCACCAGATCACGGTAAATTCGTTGGTAATGGCGCACGTCGGCGGTGATCCGGTTGAACGATTCGCGGCTCGATTGCAGACCTGCGTAGTTGTCGTAACGAAGTTTGAACCGGCTGCCTTCCAGCATATTCATGCCGTTAATTTTGGTGTTGTCGAAGACTACCTCGGCCCGCGCCCCGGCATAGTCCGACACGCGGTCGGGCTTACCCTGAAACGACAGATCAATCTGCCGGGTCATGGTGAAATTGGGCGACAGACTAAACCGGGTGTTTACTGAAATGGGGTACGAAGCCGTCAGTGCCACCCGGTTGTACCGATACCGCTGACTGAATTCGTTGGCATCGACAAACAGGGTGTTGCGGTCTACGCGCAGGCCAAAATCAACGCGGTGGGTCAGGTTCTGGTATTCAAACCAGAGGTCACTGTTGCGCAGTTGGTTGGCCGTAACAAAGAAACCGGCCTTCACGATGTGGTTTTCGAGCAGGTCATTCAGAGCAATATTCTGCGAATAACCGAAGCCCCGGATCGGATCGACCCGAAACGCTGACTTGGAATCATTGACCACAAACAGGCCGTTGTAGCCAAATGGTCCCCGAACGGTCACGTTTTCGCGCCGACGAGAACGCGGCAAGGATGAGTTCACTGTCGAAGGTGTACCTAACGTACTAGCCGCTGTGCGCCGCTGCCGGTATTCAGCCGCCTTCAATACGTCGGGGTCGAACTCGTAATTCTCCGTATCTACCTCGCCGGGGGCCAACGCCATACGCGGTGGTTGCGGCGGGGTCACGGTACGCGGCGCCTGCGGAACGGTGTCGCGGCGAGGGTTCGCCGTCGTGTCACGCACAGTTACCGGGGCTGGTTTGACCACCGGCTTTATGGTCAATCCCAGGCTGGTAGCCCGTTGGGTCATGGGTGCGTCGGCAGGTGATTCGGTGAGTTTGGCCCGGTAGCCAATATGAATCGACCCATTTTGCATGGCACTATATACAAATCCGCCGTTGGCTGGCAGGTAATCGTAGTGCATAATGCTGGTGGGCATGGCCGCCACCACGGCGTCGGTCTGCTCGTCGATAGACCGTTTGTATAGCGTCCGAATGCCATTCCGGTCCGATAAATAATAGACCTGATTTTCGCTGATCGGCGTCGGCATGGTAGCCCGCGCCAGTGAATCGGTGACCCGGCGCACCGACGTGGTGCGGGGGGTGGCCTCCATGGCATACAAGCTGAACTGGTCCCGGATGGTCTTGTACGAACCCTTATCGACGTTGAGTGTATCATCGAACCGGTTCGATGAGAACATGATCTGCCGCCCCGACTTGCCCACGAAGCGCGGATTCAGGTCGTCGTAGAGATCATTGGTCAGTTGCTGGTAGTTGTTGCGGTTCAGGCTGTAGAGAAATAAATCGTTCTGCCCCTTCCGAACGGCGCTCAGGATCAGGCTTCCACCATCAGCCGACGCGTCGATACTGCTGATCTGCGACAGGCCACTAATGCTCTGGTTTAGTACCAGTTTTGGTCGCTTGTCGAGGTTCGCATATATATATAGGTATGGATGGCCGCGTTCCTCCACCAGAATCACCAGCCGGTTGTCACGTTGCCAGGATATCAGGGGTGTATTGGGCCGGTAGCTGATACCGTCGAGGCGGTAGCCGCCGCTCAGGATCGAGAATGATTTTTTGGTGGTCGTATTCACCACGTCCACCTTATACTTACCGTCACGAACGGTCGAGTAGGCGAAGTACTGCTTGTCGGGGCTTAATTTTAGATCATTTAACTGAACGGGCGTTTTAGAATTAGATAGGCTAATCCGAAAATCGTCGGGATTGGCCTTGAACGCACTCGTAAACGGACTGGCCTGATTGGTGTAGTAATCGCGCCAGTCGCGCAGGAATTTATTATACGGAATACCCAGCGTACTTTGAATGCTGCTCCGTTCGTCGCGGATGATCCGGGTCAGGTTCAGGATGTTCGAGATGTTGTCGCGGCCATATTTCTGACCGATGTAATTCCAGATCGACTGCCCCACGCGCTCGGCGTCGAGGCCCGTCAGGTTGGATGGTTTGCGGATAGGCCGGTTAATGGACGCGTCGCGGATGTAGTCGTCGAGTTCTGGGCTCCACCCTTCGGCCACGTAGGCGGCCATGCCGGGCATGAACCAGTCGGGCAGGGTGAGCAGGAGTGAACTTTGGAGAGCGTCTTTCAAACTACCGCCGTAGAGCATGTCGTACACGTACAGCATCGACACGTCGCGGATGAGCTGCCGCCGGAAACTGACCTGATCACCGGTGAAAGCCAGTTCCACCCGCGATTTCGACAGGTCAAGCTCTTTCCGGTTGAGGTCACCAAGTGGGGCTGCACCAATATTGCTTTGGGCCAGTTCCTGTGGTGAGTTATACAAAAATAGCTTGATCCGGTTGTAGGGCGTATAGCCCAGCAACTCGGTGATGCGGTCGAAATCGGACTCGGCATATTGGGCAGCGAGGTTGGCAATCTGCTCACCATCTTCGTAGAAATAGATCTCGAAGTTCGACGTCCGCACAATTTTCCAATCGAACGTACGGTACTGAATCCGGTTTTTGCCGAACTGTTCCATCGAGGGGTAATTTTGGGCAACCGCCGCTGTTGCCAACCCCAGGCACAACAACCCAACCAGATATAACTGACGCATACAGAGCGAGCTAACTAACGTTTTGGAGTAACTTACTTATAACGAACGAAAACGACTAATATTTACGGCCTCATTTATTTCCTGACCTGCCCACAACGCCCCGGCAAATTGGTCGGCCAGATACGGTGCCAGCGACACGCCTTTGGTACCCATACCCCCAAAAATGCCGATTCGTGGCCACTGCGGATGGATGCCCACAAACGGTCGCCGGTCTTTGGTCGATGGCCGAATACCCGCCTGCTGCTGAATAACGGTAAACGGAATGCGCAGTAACTCACGGGCTTTCGTCTCTAGAAACGTGCGCCCCGAATCCGTTGTTTGCCAGTCCAGCTCGTGCCACGAATACGTAGCCCCAATGCGGATGGTGTTAGCCGAAATGGGCATCACAAAAACGCCCTGATTGATGATATCCCGAACGGGATAATCGGCCACGCGGGCGGTCAGAATTTCGCCCTTCACCACATTATAGGGCAGGTAGGAAAACAGCGAATTTGCCTGCCCGTGCGGTCCTTCGCAGAAGATGACGTACCGATACCGAACACCTGCATAAACGACTGATTCTGAGTCAATAGTCAGGCTTTCGGGCCGCACATCGGCGGTAACGAATCGGTTTTTTTGGACGAAATAAGCGCGAACAGCCCCAACAAACGCGGGCAAATCGACCCAGCCCGCCTGCGTCACGCGTAGTCCACCAAACGGGTTGTTGACCACCGCACCATAGGCTACTTCATCGCCGGATTCACCAATGTACTGCGCCAAGTCAGGATCGGCGATAATCTGCTGATAGCCAGCCCGTTCTTTCTCGTCGCGGTAAGGTCGATAGATACCTAGGGGCGTAAAAAACGACGCATTCAGTTGTTGTTCGGCGGCGCTATAGAACCGATGCAGGTACGGAAACAGCCGGGCGGCCTCCCAGGTACGCACCAGTTTGCGGCCCGTGAGCGGGTTCACAATGCCCGCCGCCACCGCCGATGCCGCCGGTAGTGCCGCCGACGAAGCCACTGTAACTGAGCAGCCGTACCGTTCCAGCGTCAGGGCCAGCACTGACCCGGCCACCCCCTGCCCCACCACCAGCACGTCGGCTACGGCAGTACTCATGAATTAGTGCGGCGGTGCAGCCTGGCAATGTGCCGGTCGGCCAGTTCGACTACCCATTCCACCTGCTCGTCGATCATCATAAACGAGGTGTCGAGCAGCACGGCGTCAGCGGCTTGCGTCAACGGGCCTTCGGTGCGGGTGCTGTCGATATGATCCCGTTTTTCGAGGTTGCGCACAATGTCGTCGAGGTTGACTAGTTCGCCTTTTTCGAGGAGTTCCACCTGCCGCCGTTTAGCCCGGATCACGGTGTCGGCGGTCATAAACACCTTTACTTCGGCATCGGGGAAAACCTTGGTGCCAATGTCGCGGCCATCCATCACCACACCCCGTTTGCGGGCCATGCGTTGCTGCTGCGCCACCATAGCCCGGCGCACGTCGACGATGACGCTGACCTCAGAGACCATATTGGAAATGTACATTTTCCGGATCTCGTCCTCAACGTTCAAATTATTGAGGCAGGTCTCATTCCGGCTCGTCTTTTCGTTGAAATGAAACGATACGTGCAGGTTTTCGAGGGCCGTGGCAATGGCTTTCGGGTCGGTATGCGAAACGTTATTCTGGTGAAAGTACAAACTCACGGCGCGGTACATGGCCCCGGTGTCGATGTAGGCATAGCCCATTCGGGCGGCTACGGCCTTGGCCGTGGTGCTTTTCCCGCAACTCGAATAGCCGTCTATGGCAATGATTATTTTCGACATGAATTCGTTGAACTGACCTGCAAAGAAACCACAATCGGGGCGTTTATGAAAGTTGGGCAAACCGCTCCAGGTACTCCTCGCGCAGGATGGCGTAGATGTGTTCGTCCACAAATTTGTTGTTTTTGATGGCCCCTTTCAGCAGCGTGGCCTCGTGCCGGAAATGCGCCCGTTCGAGCACTTTCATCGAGCCAATGTTGCCCGCCAACACGCAGGCAAACACCCGGTTAACCTGCGTATTGTTAAAGATATAGTTGACCATGGCAGGCATCACTTCGGTTATTATTCCACGGCCCCAGTAGGGTTCGGCCAGCCAGTAACCTACCTCGGCGTTGTAGCGATACAGATCGTCGCGGACGGTATAGCCCACGTTGCCCACGGCCTCACCATCGACCTCGATGGCCAGGTTAGTAGGCAATTGGTAGGTTTTGTTGGAGCGCACCCAGGAGGTAGCATCGCGGAGGGTGTAGGGATACGGAAAAAAGTCGCGCACCCAGTTCCAGATATTGCGGTTACTGGCGTGGCGCGACAGCGGTTCTTCGTCACCCTCGCGCCAGGAACGCAGTCGGCAGGTGGTTAAATCGATGCTTGTCAACGGAATTGGCTTTGGCGGGCAAATAGGCGCGTAGCTGCCAAACTAACAACCCAATGGCCGGTTTGTTACCCAAATATGACCGGGTGGCGGCTTATAAATCGCGTGCTTTCACGTGTACGATCTGCCCGTCGCGGACAATAACCAGCGTTTCGTCGTCGCGTTTAGCTTTCTCGACCAGCTTTTTATGTGCCAGCCGAAACCCCTTCAACACTTTTTCGGTCAGTTCCTGACTATGCTGTTGCGCGTCCATAATAGGTTATAATTTTTTGCCAACAAGTTTCGTCAAATATAGCGGTAACTTCATTTATGCCCCCAGCAGCCACTTCTGTAACCTGTTCGCCACTGTTATTTAGCACAATGAAATAATCGCAAATGGGTGTGTATAACGTAATCAGGTTGTGCAGGGCACACTCATAGCGACGGCGGATAACGGCTTCTGGAATGTTATGCCCGCCATTCGCTACCCGCTTAGCCACCCGCTCAACGGCCAAACTAGCCGATTCCAAGTAGACAAATAACAACGTAACCGTATAACCCAACGCCTTTGCCCGCCGGATGGTTTGCACGTAAGAGCGCGTTGATAACGTTGTTTCGATGGCAAAGTCAGCGCCGCCTCAAACGCCACCGATTCTACATCAAACGGCGACAATCCACGGGCAATTTCGTCGGCGTTGACAAAGTTGCGCACGTCGAGTACTTCCGGCAGCAGCGTATAGGCGGCGGTAGTTTTCCCCGCGCCATTGGGTCCGGCAAGGATGTAGAAATTGGGCATGGGGTGGTAGGGTTGTTAATCAACGTCTTCCAGGCTAAACAACGCCTCGACGGGTTGTGTAAATACGGCGGCTAATTTAAGCGCCAGCACCGTTGACGGCACGTACCTACCCGTTTCAATCGAGTTGATCGTTTGCCGGCTTACGCCAATCCGTTCGGCCAGCTGCGCCTGCGACAGATTATGCTCGGCCCGCGCTACTTTGAGTCTGTTTTTCATGCCGCCGGCAGTTTATTATTCTTGTGAATGAGCCACCGAAACCGCGCAATGAACACCAGGAGTACGGTGAACATATTGTAGACAGTGACGGTGTAAAAAGCCAAACCATATACAAGCAGAATACCAATACCCAGTACAACGTAGTTAGCATAGATACTCCATTGCAGCGCTTCAAGACGCAACTGTTCAATCATCTCGTCTTCAACTTTTTCTTTTGAGAAAGCAACCATCAGCAGGCCAACAATGGCTCCCAAAGCCGCCAGTTCATTGGTGAAGTTTACGGAACTCCCTAATGCTCCCAAATTGTCGAAGTTGATGCCACCGGCTTTATTCGGCATAGCTGATAGCCATTTTGGCAGAGGCATATCAAGCCAATCCCATTGGAAATCCCAGTACATGGTTGCTGTACCTAACACAACCATTGGAATCAAAATCAACCAGCCAATGAGCCGGAAGCGATGCGGAAATAACAAGCGAGTGTTCATGGTGATGTAAAGTTTGTTTTACATCACAAACGTCAAACAAAGTTTTCATATTGTCAAGTATTCTTGTCATTATTTTTCAGATCGCTCGGCAAACAAACAGGTACAGCGGGCTTGTTCGACTAAGCCGGGCATCATAGGTACGTTACGGCAATACGTAAATCGGGTTCATCAGCACCCATTTCTCGCCGGGCTGGGCAAAGGGAAGGGCCTGCTGGTAGGTCCACATGAGGTTTTCCCATTCCTGCACGGTGGGGTTGTTGGCATCCATCTGCGCTTTTCGCTCGAAGGAGAATGTATCGTCGGTTTCCATGAGCATCACCAGCCGGTTGCCCGCGCGGTAGAGGTCCATGCCGGTGATGCCCGCCGCCCGGATCGTGGCCTCTATTTCGGGGCGCATGGTGGCGTGATAGTGCTCGTATTCAGCAATCAACGCCGGGTTATCTTTCAGGTCAAGTGCAAGGATGTGAAGCATAATTTACTCGTTTACCACATGCCCCCGCCAGCCGTACCAGGCTACGACCAGAAAGCAGAGCAGGGGGACAATGTAGGCCACCTGGATGTTGCTGCGGTCGGAGATGAGGCCCATGAAAAGGGGAAAAAATGCGCCGCCCGCCACCGACATGACCAGCAGCGACGAACCAAATTCACGGTCGTGGCCCAGCCGGTTGATGCCCAGGGCGAAGATGGTGGGGAACATAATGGACTCGAAAAAAGGGACGGCGAAAACGGCCCAGACGGCCAGTTCAGACTGGAACGTGAGCGCCCCCAGCAACAACACCATACAGGCCACGGAACAGATCATGAGCAGGCGGTTGGCGGGTATGAACCGGGTTAAGTACGTACCCACAAATCGGCCAATGAGGAATCCCAGCAGCGCGTAACCCAGCCACGCAGCAGCCTGTTTCTCAGGTACATTGCTGGTGTACTTGGCGTAGCGAATGAAAAAACTGGTCACGCACACCTGCGCCCCGACGTAGAAAAACTGGGCAATCACCGCGCCCGACAATTGCCGATGCCGCCACGCCGACCGCAACGACGACACCCGCCCGGCCACCTGATCCTGCACGGCTGGCAGCTTGGTAATCACGAAGAACGCCATCACGCCCAGCACCACCAGCCCAATAATGATGTAGGGCGTCTTCACCGAATCGGCCTCCGATTGCAGGTATTGATTCAAGGCCACGGGCGTCATAGCGGCCAGTTCGGCGGGGGTGTGTTCGATGCCGCTGAGGATAAATTTACCCCCCAAAAACGGCGCAATGAATGACCCCAGCCCGTTGAACGACTGGCTTAGGTTCAGCCGTGTCGTAGCCGATTCGGGCGGGCCAAGTAGGGTTACGTAGGGGTTGGCGGCAGTTTCCAGAAACGCACATCCTGCCGCAATAATGAACAACGCCCCCAAAAACAGGACGTAGAGCCGGGTGTTTGCAGCGGGGACAAACAGGAACGCCCCAAGGGCATATAAGGCCAGCCCCATCAGAATACCCCGTTTATACCCGTATTTCCGCATCACCAGCCCCGCCGGAATAGCCATAACGAAATAGGCCAGATACACCGACGAGTCGATCAAAGCCGACTGTAAATCAGTGAGTTGACACGCTTTTTTGAGGTGCGGAATCAGAATAGGCTCCAGATTATGGACAAATGCCCACAGGAAAAACAAGCTCGTAATGAGCGCGAACGCCAGCTTAACGTTGCCCGTTTGTGCGGTGGTTGGGGTTTCGGTGGTATGCATAAGGGGTAGTTTTCAAATCGCCCGGTCCAAGTGCGTATAGCCCCCATCGACGTGAATGAGTTGGCCGGTAGTATGGGTGGACAGGTCGGAGAGTAAAAATGCGACCATATTTCCGATTTCGGTGGGGGTGGTCATCCGTTTACCCAGCGGAATTTTGGAAGTGATGTTGCGCAACATTTCTTCGGGGTTTGGCAGGGTGCTGAGCCAGTTTTCGTAGAGCGGTGTCCAGCATTCGGCCACGACCACAGCGTTGACGCGGATGCCATCGGGCAGGAGCTCAACGGCCCATTCGCGGGTGAGAGCGTTGCGGGCACCGTTAGCGGCGGCATAGGCCGAGGTTCCCCCCTGCCCCGTCTCCGCCACCTTCGAGGTGATGTTCACAATAGCCCCGCGCGACGCTTTCAACGCTGGCAAGGCATGGTGCGCCATGAGGTAATAATGCACCACGTTTCGATGCAACGACGCCATAAACGCTTCATAATTACCTGATGCTAGACCAACTCCGTCATTCACCCCGGCGTTGTTCACTAACCCATCCAACACACCATCTGTCTTGGCAAGCACTTCAGCCACAGCGCGTTGGCAGTCATCAGGTCGGGTCAGATCAGCCACAATACCATAGGCACGACCACCAGCTTCAGTTAAGCTGGCTACGGTTTTTTGTAGCGCTACTTCATCACGATCTACCAATGCCACCGTCGCGCCTTCGGCCACCAGCACCCGCGCGATGCCCTCACCGATGCCCTTGGCACCGCCAGTAATGAGAATGGTTTTGCTCATATTAAATTCTGTAAAATCGTTCGGCATTAGCCCCAAAAACCTTTGTCCGCGCTTCGTCTCCCCACTTCGACACGTAGTCGTCTATTACCGTTTTCACCTGCGTGTAGTCGGCGGCTGTGAGGCAAACGGGCCAGTCGGAGCCAAAGAGAAGGCGGTCAGGCCCGAAGTGTTCAAATACCACATCGAGGTAGGGAAACAGGTCGGCTTTGCTCCAGTTTTGCCAGTCAGCCTCCGTCACCATGCCTGATACTTTGCAGGACACATTGGGCTGCTTGGCAATCTCGGTCATGAAGTTCGACCAGCGGCTGATTTCCCCTTTCCTGATCTGCGGTTTGGCCATATGGTCGATCACGAAATTCACTTCAGGCACAGCCCGCACCAGGTGCAGAGCTGCTTTTAGCTGGCTGGGATAGATCAGGATATCATACGAAAAATCGAACGCGGCCAGTTGGCGAATACCCTGAATGACGTCCGGGCGCATCAAAAAATCGTCGGGTTCGGCCTGCGCCACATGCCGAAAACCCCGGATTTCTTCATACTGCGAATACGCTTCAAGCTGGTCATAGATGTCAGCGGCCCGTAAATCGACCCAGCCCACCACACCCCGGATGAAGCCATACGCCTGCATCATATTGACCAGAAAAAGTGTCTCGGCATCGGTTTGGCTGGCCTGCACCGCCACGCACCCGTCAATGCCGTTGGCCCGCAGCACGGGTTCGAGATCAGCGGGCAGAAAATCACGGCGCAACACGGCCATGTCATCCGTGATCCAGCCGTCGCGGTCGGGTGTATATACCCAGAAATGTTGGTGTGCGTCGAGGGTCATACAGAAATGAAGAAACCTTATTTGTGACACGACGGCCACATTCATCACAATTTAATTTGTATTTAGCTAAGTAATTATTGGCTTCATCGCAGAAACAGGCTAATTTACCGTTGAGTATATACCCAACGCACAAAGGACACCCTTTAATCAACGATTCGTTATGATTCACAAGTTACTGAACCGTTTCAGTTATCTGAATGCGCTTGTGCAAAAACGCGCCACGGGCACCCCCAGTGAGTTAGCCAGGAAACTCGGTCTCTCGGAACGGGGTTGGTATAAACTCCGCGACGAACTCGTTAACGACCTTGGCGTACCCCTTGCCTACGACGCGCACCGGCAAACATACTACTATACGCACGACGGGGCGCTGGTATTCCAGTTTCGCCGAAAGTTAGATACCGACAGTATGCAGCAACTGGAAGGGGGCAGATCCCGGCTGTCTGTGTGCAGTCCGGCTTATTTTATGGGTGACGGCTTGAGTGCATTGGCAGTGCAGTATATACTCATACGTTAGCTGGCCAAACACACAGGGAGATGATGACGGCCTTATTTGTGACGGAATCGGCCATTGGGCACCTAAACGCGACATTTCGGCTGGCTCGACAGTTGCAGCAGGACGGTTATTACGTCGTCTATGCTCAAAACGCGCTGCCCGAACTAGCCCAACATATTGTGAAACAAGGCTTTGCCATTTATCCGCTTCAGAGCTTTCCGTTTGGTTTGGGCATGGACGAAGTGCAGAACCGAAGCCGAAGCGAATCATACTTGGAAACGCTCCTAGACCGGCTCAGTGGCCGCGACCTAAAAGCCCGCACGGCAGACTGGCAACAGATCATGACAACCCTGAAACCGTCATTGATTTTACTCGATGCCTTTCTGAGTACCGATTACGTTGTGCTATACCCGTTTCTGGCAACGCACCCGGCCAAAGTTGTGCTGATACAAACCAGGCTATCGACCTATGACGACGGGCAAATGCCGCCACTAAACAGCCAACTTATTCCGAGGCAAGATAACTTAAGAGAAATTCGGAAAGTCTGGAAACAGTACTATATGGGCAGAGGGTTACTCCGGGCCGAGCAAGCCGTCAAATATATGGGGCATGGTCCTCATCAACAGGTACATCGGGCTTTTAAGCAAAATGCCCTGCCCGATATATACCGACTGCGCTATGATAAAGTTTTCCACGCTGGCATCGACAACCTGCCCGAATGGATTATGGCCCCGCGCGAGTTCGATTTCCCCAACCGCCAGTTACTTCCTCATCAGCAGTACCTCGGCACCATGCCCGATCTGGACAGGACCGAGGACCTGCCCCCCGCTTACGAACGCCTGTTACAGTATCTGATGCTGGAACAGCAAGCCAATCCGGCTATAAAACTGCTCTACGTCTCGCTGGGCACCGTTGCTAACATTCACCTCAAACCGTGCGTCCTGATCCAATTCTTTGCCGGGTTACTAGAGGTCGTAGCCGCGCAACCCAATTGGAGGCTGGTGATGGCTGTGGGTGGCGACTTAAAAAACCAACTCCCGCCCCTGCCTGGCAATGCATTCCTGTTTGAGCGAGTGCCGCAATTGCATCTGCTACCCCAATGCAACGTATTTATTACACATGGTGGCCTAAACTCGGTGTTGGAGGCCAGGGCCCTAAACGTACCCATGCTGGTGTTGCCCCTGAATCTCCGTTGGGATCAACCAGGCAACGCGGCGCGGGTTGTAGCAATGGGGCAGGGACGACTAGGCGACGTCCGTTCGCTCCTTGGAACCAAACTGACTGACACGATAAAGACTCTTTTGTCAGGAGATTACCGCAAAAAAGATGAGCATTCATCACCAACAATCAGCTATCAGTCATGAATTCGCTTAAGAAATTGGTCTGCGCTGTCGCGCTCCTTTTTAGCCACACAACCTATTCTATTGCTCAAACGAATCAGATTAAGGCTGATAATGCCTTTGATCGGTATGTCTACACCTCACCATTTGCGCCAATACCTGCGCTTGACTCCATACGTACAGACACCATAGTGCCCGTACCGCCGTTACGACTCAAACAGCAAAAAAACCGCAAAACAGCGCGTACACTTGGCTACATTGGGGTCGGATTACTATTTGCCACGCCACTCATTGTAAAAGCAGACAGAAACATCGGTTATGGTACATTCCTGACAGGGTGTGCCTTAGGCCCTACGTCATTTTTTTTCGCTTTACGCAGTCGAAAAAATAAATAACCAGGAAAGTGAACACTATATTCTCAGTACAGTAATAGAAACTTACTTTAACTTATCATTCAGATCACTTAGCCAACGATAAACAAATGATAAGGCGTATGTCGAAAAGCCTGAACAGAGTAGACCATTCTAGATAATTTTGTTTTTATGAACGCTCAAAATTTTAAATCCGTTAGTTTCGACAATATGTCGACGACAGTTGGAGGTAGTACATCCTCATCTACTACATCATCTGGAGTAAATACTTGGCAGTGTCTACTCTCCATTACCGGAGGAGGAATTGGTGGATTTCTTAGCGGTGCATCTAACCCATATAACTACAGTGTTTTTCAATGGTTAGGAACGTTCGGTGGAATGTCTGCAGGCGCAGCAGCAGGGTGTTTCTAGTAAGCTAAAATGTGGTCGATAAATTTGATGGCTAAAAATTTATCGACCTATTTCAACACTCTTCCATATGATTGTGTACAAGAGAGAAATGGTTAGATTTATATTACTGGTTATGATATATCTATCCCCGAATTTTTGTCTATCACAAGATAGAATAACAGGATATGTAATTGACAATCAAACTAAAATTTCAATACCTTTCGCTACTGTCTTTTTGTCAAACACTTTAAAAGGAATGATAACAGATAGTACTGGTATGTTTACCATAAAAACTAATCAGCAAGGTAATTACGAGCTTATTATATCTTCGGTTGGCTATGAGAGTATTCGCTTTGTGGTGAATTCTGGTTTGAAAAACGTCTACAAAATACTCTTGACACCTAAATCAACGAACTTAAATGAAGTCACTGTTAAATCTAAAAGATCAGGGCAGTGGCATAGAAATCTAGATTTCTTTAAAAAAACGTAACTGTTTAGGTAGTCCACTGAACTGATAATCAAGCACTTGCAAAGTTAAAAATCGCAAAAGTATTTAATGTCTAAAAGTCAAGTAATTGATTATCAGCACATTAAGATTTTTGCTTAGTTTAACTCATAAATTAGAAAAATTAGTAACTTGCTGATTGTCAGATAATTGGCTTGAATTTGCCTACCTAAACA
>JBBRMP010000124.1:0-16819 GCA_038230755.1 Cytophagales bacterium
ACGCCCATCAGGAGCAGCAGGTAGCTTGTCTGTAATCGGTTGATCCTGAGAGGCATACTATTTATTTCGTTTCGCAGTAGCAATTTGGGTAATGGCCGTCACCAGCCGGTCGAGGTCGGCGGGGGAGGTGTAGACGTGGGGCGTAATGCGGACGCAACTGATGTTTTCCCAGGTAGTGGGCGAGGTGTTGATTTTGTATTTGCCAAAAAGCTGCCCCTCAAATTCAGGAATCGTCATGCCGTCAATGCTGACGCCGCAGATGCCGCAGGAGAACGGCGCTTTCAACGACGTATGCAGCCGTACGCCGGGTAGGGTCTGCACCCGTTCGGCCCAGTAGTTTTTCAGGTAACGCACCCGTTCTTCCTTGCGCTTGGTGCCAATAGCATTGTGGACGTTCACCGCCTCGCCAATGGCCTGTTCGATGGCGAAACTGCGCGTGCCGATGGTCTCGAACTTACGGATGTCGTCGCCCTGCGGCTTGCTGTTGCAGAACAGGGGCCAGATGCCCGCAATCTTCTCGCGCCTGACCCAGAGCATGCCCGTGCCTACGGGTGCCGACAGGAACTTGTGCAGACTGGTGCCGAAATAATCGCAGCCCAGCGAGGGTATCGTGAAGTCCAGTAAACCAAACGAATGCGCCCCGTCGACCAGCACTTCGATGCCCCGTTTTTTAGCCATCTGACAAATTTTCTGAACGGGCATAATCTGCCCCATCCAGTTGATGACGTGGGTGACGTGGATGACTTTGGTGGCGGGCGTGATGGCTTTTTCGTATTCCCGCACAATGACGTCATCGTCCTCGATGGGAAACGTGAAATTGAGTTGTTTATACACGATGCCTTCGCGCTGTGCCCGCTGCCGCCACGCCTGCACCACGTTGGGGTAGTCCTGCAAGGTGCCGATGACTTCGTCGCCGCGTGTCAGATTTAGCCCGTAAATCACCGTCAGCAGGGCCTCGGTGGCGTTGCGGTTGATAGCGATTTCGTCTGCTGACGTGCCCGCCAGCAGGGCCAGCTTGTCGCGCAGGGCTTCGCGTCCCTGATCCAGCAGCCGCCACATATAGTAGGACGGTCCCTGATTGATTAGGGCGTTGTACCGGTCCAGGGCCTGTTGCACCACCAGCGGCGCGGGTGAAACGCCCCCGTTGTTGAGAATCAGAATGTTAGATGATGACGCGGGGTAAGCCTGCTGAATGAGGTGCCAGTAATCTTCGTCGGTGGCTACCTGCTGCGGGGTCAGGTGGGCCAGGCATTTGTCGGCGGCTGACCAGTCTGTGGCGTGGGCCTGCGTAAACAGGCTGGAAGCCGAAAAAGCTCCACCGGCCAGGGCCATCTGTTGCAGAAACGTACGTCGGGTGTGATGCATAGCGGGGTTAGTTTGGGCTGGGTGAATCAGGGTCGGGTTTGATGGCGTAGACCAGAACGGCACACAGGACCAGTAGCACCGAGGCCAGCCGGAAGAGCAGGCTCAGGTTTACGTGGCCGTCGCGCATGATACCCCCGGCGTAGATGCCCAGGCCACCCACCACACAACTAAACAGGTTCAGGACGCCATAGCCCGTGGCCCGGTAACGCGGATCGGTGATCTGGCAAAGAATGGGCATCATGTTGGCATCGGCAAAGGTGCGCGTGAGGGCGTAAATCATAAAGCCAGCCACGGCCACCACCAGTAGCGTGGTATTGCTGGCCAGAAAAATGGCGGGTGCGGCCAGGCAGAAGCCAATGGCCGGTACCAGCATCTGTCCACGGGCATTGGTCCGGCTCCAGCGGTCGGCCCAGTACCCGCCAATCAGTACGCCAACGAGGGCGGCGGCGTGGAAATAAGCCGTACCATAAATACCCGCCTGGGTTTGCGAGAGCGTAAACTGTTCTTTGAAATAAGTTGGCAACCAGGCCAGAACCAGCCAGTTAGCCACGCCCAGCAATCCCCAAAAACTCAGCGCCAGCCAGAACTTTGGTCGTCTGAACAGGTCATGCAGGGCGGCTACGAAGTGGATCTTGCCCGTTGCCGGTGCTATGTTGGTCACGGACGAATCTATTTGGCGGGGGGCGTCGCGCAGCAGCAGCGTCAGCAAAACGGCGTAGCCCACACCCAAGCCCCCCAGCGTACTGAAAGCCGATTGCCAGTGCCATTGGTCGGCGATCCAGCCACCCAGAAAGCCCAGACTTTGCCCCGCCATGATACCCGCCATGTGAATGCCCGTGGCCAGCGACCGGGTGCTGCCCCGGTGGTAGTCGGCAATGAGGGCGAGGGCGGCGGGGATGTAGCAGGCCTCGCTGATGCCCATGAGTGCCCTGGTGGCCAGCAGTTCCGGAAAGGTAGTGGCGTGGGCCGTAAGCCACGTCACCACTGACCACACAAACAGACTACCCATGATGACCCGGCTCCGGTTAAAGCGGTCAGCAATAAACCCCGCCAGGGGACTCAGCCCGCCATATACCCATAGGAACACGGACGTTAGCAGGCCAAACTGCGCATCGGTCATGGGCATATCGGACAGAATCGACGTGCGCATTGTCGTAATCATGATCCTGTCTAGGTAGTTGATACACCCCACTCCGCAGAGCAGCGCCACCACCAGCCAGGCAGTGGCGGGCAGGATCGACATGGCGGGCCGGGCTGGTTCGAGGGTGGTTCTTAGCATATTGGGTACCTGATGAGCCGGGGACTTCACGTCAAAAATAAACGAATTTTAGTCCGTAGATACTCGTCAGGGCACGTTTCGCGGCTGGGTCGTTTGGGATGAGCAGGCGGTTAAAAACCCTACTCTATCTTGCTTCTGGTCTATTTTGGTGCGACTTTTGTAGTCCCTCTTCGTAACCCATGACGTCGAAATCGCTTTCTTACCGCTCTTTACTCCTGTTTCTGACGGGGCTGCTGCTGTTTGTCAACGGCGGTGGCGCATCGGTTTGGCGGTCCAACGTGGCTGTAGCACAGGCGGTTGCGGCCAAAAAAGCGGGTAAGTCGGCAGCCGGTAAAGCCGATGTTATTATCAAGGCTGCTTCGTTCGAGGCGGTCGTTGCGCCCGGCCATTCATTCGATTTCTCCCACGTAGCCTACCTGCTACCCGCGCCCGTCTGGCGCTTTCTGAACCTGAAACGGCCCATCCTGCGCCGCCATTTCGAGGTTCCTTATTTCTATTTCTCGTTTCTCAGACACGTCTTCGGGCATTTCATAGCCCCGAATGCACCCTAGCCCCGCAGCGGCGGACCGTCCCGGCCCCCGAAGGGGAAGGCGGTCCGGCGTACCGGCTAACGCCAGTGTAGCTCCGCTAACTGGTGAAGGCTACTGATGCGTCAGCCGGTACGCCGGACCGCCTTCCCCTTTGGGGGCCGGGACGGTCCGCCGCTGCGGGGCTTCCTTTTTTTACACTTTACTTTCCTTCCAAATCATGCAAAACAGAACCGTAGTTCTGATTTTGACGGGTATCATATCGGTCCTGTGCCTGTATTACCTGTCGTTTACCTTCGTTTCCCGTAACATTAAAAAGACCGCCGAACGCGTGGCCACTGGTGCCGACGGCAAAGTGGATACTAAACGCAAGCAGGTTTACCTTGACTCGCTCTGGAAGCGGCCCGTTTATCTGGGTAACACCCTTGAAGACGTTACCAAACAGGAACTTGGCCTTGGTCTTGACCTTCAGGGCGGTATGCACGTGGTGTTGGAAGTATCGCCCGCTGCCGTGCTCAAAAGCCTGGCTGGCAACACCCGCGACCCACAGTTTAACGAGGCCCTGAAACGGGCTACCAAAGACCAGCAGACGAGCCAGGCCAGTTTCGTTGATTTGTTTATCAGCAACTACAAAGACGTGGTGCCCGGAGCCAAACTGGCCAGCGTGTTCGCCACCAACTCGAACCGGAGCCGGATCAACTATCAGTCGTCCGACACGGAAGTGAAGCGGTTACTGACCGACGAAGTGGCCGGTGCTATCGACCGGTCGTTCCGTGTGATTCAGGCGCGGGTGGATAAGTTCGGCGTGACCAACCCCAACGTACAACGCCTGCCTGGTACGGGCCGGATTTTGATCGAACTGCCCGGCGCTGACAACCCCGACCGGATTCGTCGCCTGCTGACGGGCGCGGCCAAACTGGAGTTCTGCGAGGTGTACCGCATCAGCGAACTGGCCCCTGCTCTGGAGGGCTTAGGTGCCTATCTGGCCAAAGCCGAAATTGACCGCAAGGCGGCTATGGTAAAAGCCAAGCCAACGACGACTATTTCGGGAACGGCTCCGGCAGGTGGTGATCTGGCGTCGCAATTGGGTAAGCAAGTGGCCTCTACGGCTACCGCAACGGCCTCAACGTCAGTGGCTAAAGTTGACTCGGCGCAGGGCACCGCTGCGTTGACCAACCTGTTCATTCCGATTTCGGGCTTTGAAATGGCGGTTGATCTGAAAGACACTGCCCGCGCCAATGCCATTCTGAATGACCCCGAAGTGAAGGGCCTGTTCCCCAACGACGTTGAGTTTTCGTGGGCACGCAAGTCGCAGGAAATGGCCACATCCAACAACGCCCCCAAGCGCGAATTGCTGCCGCTGTACTTTCTGCGTAAGCCCGGTGGTAAAGCCCCGCTGGAAGGTGATGTGATATCGGATGCCGCCAATGACCTGAGCGACCGCGGTCAGCCCGAAGTGACGATGCGGATGAACGCCGAGGGTGCCAAAAAGTGGCGTGCCCTTACCGCCGCCAACATCAACCGCCCGGTAGCCATTTTGCTCGACGGCCTGGTGTATACCGCGCCAAACGTGCAGTCGGAGATTCCCAACGGTAGCTCAAGCATCACGGGTAATTTCACCGTCGACGAGACCAAGGATATGGCTAACATACTGAAAGCTGGTAAGTTGGATGCCCCAGCGTCTATTGTGGAAGAAAACATTGTGGGTGCCACCCTGGGATCGCAGGCCATTCAGGCGGGTATCGTCTCGTCGTTGGTGGGTCTGCTGATCGTGTTGATTTTCGTGGCCCTCTACTATGGTCGCGCAGGTTTGATTGCCGATATCACGCTGTTTATCAACCTGTTTTTCCTGATGGGGGTGATGGCCGCCGTGCCGGGCACCGTGCTGACCATGCCGGGTATCGCCGGTATCGTGCTCACCATCGGTATGTCGGTCGATGCGAACGTGCTGATTTACGAACGGATCAAAGAAGAACTGGAACTGGGCAAAACCCTGCGACAAGCCATTTCCGACGGTTTCCAGAACGCGCTCTCGTCCATCATCGACTCGAACGTGACCACGTTCCTAACGGGTATTATTCTGTTTCTGTTCGGTACGGGTCTGATCAAAGGTTTCGCCACGACGCTCATTATCGGTATCGCCACGTCGCTGTTTGCGGCCCTGCTGATCACCCGGTTGATGATCGAATGGTATGCCGCCAAGGGTGGTAAGCTCAGCTTCTCGTCGTCGTGGGCCAAGAATCTGTTCAAAGACTCCAACTTTGATTTCGTCTCGCACCGCCGCGTGTACTACATTATTTCGTCGACGATTATTGGTCTGGGCATTATCTCGATCATCTTCAAAGGCTTTGGCCTGGGTGTCGATTTCAAAGGTGGCCGGTCGTATGTGATCAAGTTCGAGAAGTCGATCACCACTGATCAGGTGCGGGCCGCGCTGGCACCGTCGCTGGGTGGTAGCGAACCGGAGGTGAAAACCTACGGCGGTAATGGGATAAACACCGATCAGGTGAAGATGACCACGAGCTACGACATCGACAACACCGCGCCCGACGCTGACAAGCAGGTGGAGGCCAAAGTCCTTGGGGGTCTGAGCAAGATTAGTGGCAACAAAGCCAGCATCGAAAGTTCGCAGAAAGTAGGGCCGACCATTGCCTATGACCTTATCATCTCGGCGCTCTGGTCGATTCTGCTGGCCGTAGCGGTGGTATTTGGCTACATCCTGATCCGGTTTAAAAAGCTCGCCTTTGGCTACGGTGCCGTGGTGGCCCTGTTCCACGACGTGCTGATTATCCTGGCTATCTTCTCGATCGGCAACGGTTGGTTGCCGTTCTCACTCGACATCGATCAGGCGTTTGTAGGTGCCCTGCTCACCATCATGGGCTACTCGATGAACGATACCGTGGTGGTTTTTGACCGGGTGCGCGAGTACCTGAATGAGAATAAAGGCAAGAGCGAGAGCATCCCGACGATCATCAACAACGCCCTCAACAGCACCCTGAGCCGCACGGCGGTAACGGGCCTGTCGACGATGCTGGTGCTGTTGGTGCTGTTCATCTTCGGCGGAGCCACCATCCGGGGCTTCTCGTTCGCCATGCTCATCGGCGTCATCGTGGGTACGTATTCGTCGCTGTTCGTGGCCACGCCCATCGTGGTGGACACCCTGACCCGCGACAAAAAGGAGCTTGACCCCGACAAACCGGGCGGACTGATTATGCCCAAAACGGGTTACAGCGCCATCTCGGCTGATTTCACCGAAAAGGAAGCCAGCGTACCCGAAGAGTTCACGCAGGCTGCTGCCGCCAAAGAGAAAAAGGTGAAAACCCCGATCATCAAGCCATCGCAGAAGTAGATTGTTGTTTGTCTGTTCGTTTGTTTGGCTGTTTGTTCGTTACTTCGACGTTCTACCAGGTATTTCGAGAAACAAACGAACAGACAAACAAACGAACCGTCTAATCGTCAACTACCAAACTATATTTCCTGCATGGAAGCAAAAGTAAAATCTGTCGATACCACCAGTATCTGGCGGAAGAAGCCCCTGGCAGCTTACGAGGCCGATATGAAAAAGAGTGAGCTGAAGCGCGTCCTGACCCGTTGGGGGCTGACATCGCTCGGTATCGGAGCCGTTATTGGTGGCGGCGTATTTGTACTGACGGGCATCGCGGCCAACGAATGGGCTGGCCCGGCGTTGGCTCTGTCGTTTATGATGGCGGGGGTGGCCTGTGCCTTTGCGGCGCTGTGTTATGCCGAATTCGCGTCGATTCTGCCCGTTGAAGGCTCCGCTTATGCCTATTCGTATGGCACCGTGGGCGAGATTTTTGCCTGGCTCATTGGCTGGAACCTGATTCTGGAATACATGATGGGGGCCACTACGGTGGCCGTAAGCTGGTCGGGCTACTTCGAGAAATTCCTGCACCTGTTTGGTATCGATCCGCCGCTTTGGCTCATGAACGATCCCGTTACGGCGCAGGAAAAAGCCACCGCCCTGCGGGCGGCTGGTCAGGCCATTCCTGATTTCACGTTTGCCGTCAACCTGCCTGCGTTTCTCATCGTCTGGCTCGTTACCTATATCCTGGTGAAGGGTATTAAGGAGGCCGCCAGCACCAACAACATAATCGTGATCTTGAAAGTAGCCACGGTCATTTTCGTCATTATCGTTGGCGCGTTTTATGTGGACACCGCCAACTGGACTCCCTTCATTCCTGATGGGGTTATTGATAAAACGGGACAGGAGCATTATGGCTTCAACGGCATTGTCACAGCGGCAGGTATTGTATTCTTCGCCTATATCGGTTTCGATGCTGTATCAACACAGGCAGGAGAGGCCATCAACCCCCGCAAAGACGTACCCTTTGCCATTATCGCCTCACTGATTATCTGCACGGTCCTATACATACTGGTGTCCCTGGTGCTAACAGGCATGGTATCCTACAAAAACATGGATTTGAAAGCACCCGTAGCTCAGGCCTTTTCAGACATTGGGCTGACGTGGGCGGTTTACCTCATCACCATTGCCGCTATCGCCGGTTTAACGTCGGTCATGCTGGTGATGATGCTGGGGCAGACGCGCGTTTTTCTGGGCATGGCCAAAGACGGTCTGTTGCCGAAAAACCTGTTTGCCTCCATTCACCCAACGTTTAAAACGCCCTGGAAAAGCACCATCTTCGTGGGGGCCATCGTCTCGACCGTAGCGGCCCTGACGCCCATCGATAAAGTGTCGCAGTTATGCAGTTCGGGTACGCTGCTGGCCTTTGCCATGATCTGCGGGGCGGTGTGGCTACTTCGCGTCCGGGAGCCGAACCTCGAACGGCCTTACCGGGCACCCTTCCTGCCCGTTATTGCCACCCTCGGCATCTGCGCTAATCTATACCTGATGTATAATCTGCGTACCGATACCAAGATCACGTTTGTGGTCTGGTGTACGCTGGGCATAATTGTGTACTTCCTCTACAGCCGCCGCCACAGCAATTTGAACAATCAGGAGTAAATCACGCTGACTCGTTTTTAAGCGCAGGTTTTGGGTGGAATAGCCCCGAACCTGCGCATTTTTTGTTGTAATGAGAAAGGATTTAGTGTGCGTATTGCTAACGCCTGGCCCTTCGGCTCCGCTCAGGGTGACAGGAAAATAAGACAGGTTCTTGAGTTGACTCAACGTCGTTGTCACCCTGAGCGGAGTCGAAGGGCCGCGCGTCAGCAATACGCACGCGTCAGTAATTCGCTCAAAAAATCCGCACTTTAACTTCTCAACGCCCATGACCTTTTCAACCATCAACCCCTACACCGGCGAGAAACTGGCTGAATATCAAGCCTATACCAACGCCGAGATTGAAAATGTCCTCGCCACGGCAGCCACGCAATTCGCCGATTGGTCCATGCGGTCATTCCAATATCGGGCCGATTGTTTCCATCGGCTGGCGGCAGTATTGCGCCAAAAACAGGATGAACTGGCCCTGCTGATGACGAATGAGATGGGCAAGATTCTGGCCGAATCGCGGGGCGAGATCGAGAAGTGCGCGGCGCAATGTGATCATTACGCCACCCATGCCGAGGTTTTTTTGCGACCCGAAGCCACTGATACCGAGGCACAGATGAGCGGTGTTACTTACGAACCGGTGGGTGTGGTGCTGGCCATTATGCCGTGGAATTTCCCGTTCTGGCAGGTGTTTCGCTACGCCGTTCCGGCCCTGATGGCGGGCAACGTGACCCTGCTGAAACCAGCCCCCAACACACTGGGGTGTGGTTTAGCTATCGAAAAAGCCTTCCGCGAAGCGGGGTTCCCCGACGGTGTATTTGGCTGTCTAGTGGTCGATGTACCCGCGCTGCAACCCATCATTGCTGATGACCGAATCAACATGATCACGCTCACCGGTAGCGAATGGGCGGGGGCATCGGTGGCCCAACTGGCGGGGGCGAACATCAAAAAATGTGTGCTGGAACTCGGTGGGTCCGACCCGCTGATTGTGCTGGCCGATGCTGATCTGGAAGCCGCCGCCCGCGCCGCCGTCACCTCGCGGATGAGCAACGCCGGGCAGGTGTGCATTGCCGCCAAACGCTGGCTGGTCGAGGCATCGGTCGAGGCTGATTTCACCCACCGCGTCACCGAACTCATCAGCGCCATCCGGCAGGGTAATCCGCTCAACCCTGCTGTTCAGATGGGGCCAATTGCCCGGCTCGACCTGGCCGACACCCTGCGCAAACAACTCGCCACCGCCCGGCAGCAGGGGGCCGAATTGCTGGTGGGCGGCCAAAGCAATGGCACGGCGTTTGCGCCCACGCTGTTGCGAAATGTACAGCCCAATAACATTGCTTTTCGGGAAGAAACGTTTGGCCCGATTGCCGCTATTACTACCGTGCGGGATGCCGACGAGGCCATCCGGCTGGCCAATGAGTCGCGCTATGGACTCCGCGCCGCCATCTGGACTGCCGACCTTGACCGCGCGGCCCAAGTGGCCCGCAGGCTTCAGGCGGGCAGTATTTTTGTCAATGCCGTGGCCCGTTCAGATAGCCGTTTGCCCATCGGTGGGGTGAAGAAATCGGGCTATGGCCGCGAACTGGCACAGGCGGGTATTCGGGAATTCTGTGCCACGAAAACCCTATTTGTGGCGTAGGGAAGTAAACGCCGTACCTTCGTACTTATGCAACGTTATCGACTACTCTGCCTCGCTGGCTGTATGCAGGCTATGGCCATCGCCTCTTTCGGGCAAAATATGGACGCCAATGTGCGGCTTGGACTAGACGCAGTGGCCGGGATTCAGGTGTCTGACTATGGCCCCGTCAATGCTATTCTGACCCGTAACGGCTACAATGGAGTCAAGGCTAACAGCGCACGCTTTGGTGTCGGGGTGGCCGTTTGTGGGCCGGTCAACGGCAAGTTTCCCGTGCGGCTGGGTTTTCAGGCGGCCATCAATACCAACGAAAGTTTGTCGGGAAACAACCGCACGTCGCTGTCGGGGCTGAATACGCAGCTAAATCTGGAGCTTGACGTGATCAACAAAGGCCGCGTGATGGTGGGGCCGCTGATTGGCATTGGCGTGTTAACGTCGACTATCGAAGCCTCGAAAGACAATCAGGTGGGTGGGTTCAATAGCTACGTGTCGGGCAATGCCAAAGGGATCTCGCTCAACCACCTCACTTTTCCGCTCAACATGGGCGGGCGCGTCTGGTTGCGAATGCGCGACAGCAACAAACAACTCAAACGGCAGGGCTTTTTTCTGGCCGCAGGCTATATGCTGGGCCTTGACGGCCAAAACTGGTATTGGGCCAATAATGTCAGCCTGCCCAACGGCCCTAACCTCAACGCCGGTGGTTGGTACGCCCAGCTCGGTTTTGGTGTTCGGTAAAGATGAGCGTTCAGGAATTTATAGGCTACACGTCGGCAATTGTGGTGGGGGTGGTTATTGGCCTGGCTGGGGGCGGTGGGTCTATTCTGACGGTGCCCATCTTCGTCTACGTCTTCGGCATTCCCACGTTGCTGGCTACTACCTATTCACTGTTTGTGGTGGGCACTACCTCGCTGGTGGGGTCGGTAAATCATCTCCTCAAAAAACGGGTCGATCTGCGCGTAACGGGCGCTTTTGCCGTGCCATCGTTTGTGTCGGTATACCTCAGCCGCCGGTACCTGGTGCCCGCCCTGCCCGACCCGTTGGTGCAGTTTGGCACCCTCAGCGTGGCCAAAAGCGATGCCATGCTGCTGTTTTTTGCCTTCGTCATGCTCTTCGCTGCCCGCGCCATGATCCGGGCCAAAACCCCTGAAACGGGCATGGCCAATGACGGACGAATCCGCTTCGGCTCATTGGCACTCGATGGGCTGGCCGTAGGCTTATTAACGGGCCTGATTGGCGCTGGCGGTGGTTTTCTGATTGTGCCCATGCTGGTGCTGCTGGCGGGCCTGCCCGTTCACCGGGCCGTGGCTACGTCGGTGCTCATCATTGCGGTCAACTCCTCCGTGGGCTTCCTCGGCGACGTGCAGCACGTGCCCATGCGGTGGGGATTCCTGCTGCCCTTCACGGGATTATCAATCGTGGGCATCTTTTTGGGCATGTACCTGTCGCGGTTTATTGCCCCCGAAAAACTCCGAAAAGGCTTTGGCTGGTTCGTACTGATCGTGGCCATATACATGATTGCGCGGGAAGTGCTGTGATTTTCAGGGGCACACGGATGACGCCGGTACGCCGGTGCGGGATCGGCGTACCGGCGTCATCCGCGTGCCCCTGAAAAAATCAGAACCCAAACCCGCATAAATCCTGTTCCTCAAACAGTACTGATTACGACTGACCTATGAACATTGAGCAATTATATACGGGTTGTCTGGCGCAGGGAGCCTATTATATTGAAAGCGAGGGCGAAGCCGCCATCATCGATCCCCTCCGCGAAACGTCGCCCTACGTGCGGAAGGCCGAGAAAGCCGGGGCGAAGATCAAGTACATTTTCGAGACTCACTTCCACGCCGACTTCGTGTCGGGGCATATTGATTTGGCCAGAAAAACGGGCGCTACCATCGTCTATGGCCCCAATGCCAATACCGCCTATGCCGTGCATCAGGCCACTGATGGTGAGGTGTTTAAGCTGGGAAACGTATTCATCAGAGCCATCCATACCCCTGGCCACACCCTTGAATCGACCACGTATTTGCTGCTGGACGAAGCCGGGAAAGAACACGCCATTTTTACCGGCGACACCCTCTTCATTGGCGACGTAGGCCGCCCCGATCTGGCCATTAAAGGCGACGTGACCGAGCGCGACCTGGCCGGGATGCTCTACGACAGCCTGCACACCAAAATCATGCCCCTCCCCGACGACGTGATCGTGTATCCGGCCCACGGTGCGGGGTCGGCCTGTGGCAAGAACATGAGCAAAGAAACCACCGACACCCTGGGCAATCAGAAGCTGTTCAACTACGCGCTGCGGGCTAAATCGAAGGCTGAATTTGTGGAGCAGGTACTCGACGGACTGAGTAAAGCCCCGGCCTACTTCGCCCAAAACGCGCGGCTCAATAAGGAAGGGTACGAGTCAATCGACCGGGTGATGCAGCGGGGCAGTCAGGCCCTGTCGGCGGCGGCGTTCGAGGCGGCGGTCAACGAAACCGGGGCGCTTATGCTTGATGTGCGCGAGGCGGTTGATTTCGCCAAAGGCTTCATTCCGAATAGCATCAACATCGGCCTCGACGGGCAGTTTGCGCCGTGGGTGGGTGCGCTCATCCCCGACCTCACGCAGCCCATTGCGCTCATCACGCCCGTGGGTCTGGAACAGGAAACCGTGCTGCGCCTCGCCCGCGTGGGCTACGACCAGTGCATAGGCTACCTCGATGACGGCTTTTCGACGTGGCAACAGGCTGATAAAGAGATAGATACTATTGAATCGATTGCTGCTGACGAGTTTGTTCAGCGGCTGGCGGCTAACCCCAAAGCCTTGGTTCTGGACGTTCGGAAGCCGGGCGAATTTGACGCTGAACACGTGAACGGTGCTGAAAATAGCCCGCTCGATACGCTCAATGATCACCTCGCCACGATCTCCCACAATGAGCCAGTGTATGTGCATTGCGCGGGCGGCTACCGGTCTATGGTGGCCAACTCGATCCTGAAAGCCCGTGGTTTCGACAACGTCGTGAACGTGGAAGGAGGTCTGGCTGCTATTAAAAAGGCGGCCCCCGAATTGCTTATTTTTGACCAACAAAACGTGCATTGACCATGACTACCGCACAGGTTCTTTTCCAGCAGTATCAGGTACTGCCCAAGCGCATCCGTCAGGAACTAAAGGAGCTAATTATCGAGGCCGAAAAACCGCCAGTATACGACGAAGATGAGGACGAGAATGGTGATACGATGCGTATTTCCATGAAAGTCTTAAAAGACACAATTCGAGAGGTGAAACTGTTCAAGGCTGGCAAGCAGAAAACAAGACCCGCTCGTGAAGTGCTTGCCGAACTTAGAAAGGAGTTGGCTAATGAGCATTGAGGTTAGAACCTTTAGTCGATTCAATAAAGAACTGAAACGACTGGGAAAGAAATTCCGTAGCCTGTTCAACGAGATTGACGAGCTTGTTGACCGGCTTGAAGTAGAGCCAACGCTGGGCAAAAGTATGGGCGTCGGCCTCCACAAAATACGGTTGGCTAGTCAAAGCAAAGCAACGCAACGGGTAAGCGGGGTGGCTTTCGGGTGGTAACGTATTACGTAGAGCAAGTCGGCGATGACGAAGTGGTCTATCTGGTCACAATCTATGATAAATCAGAAGAAGACAATATACTGAAGGAAGAACTGCTGGACATTGTGAAAGACGCTTTCGATACCAATTGATATCATTATCCAACGATCATGCTTGATTTTATTTCACAGCGCTGGCCCTGGTATGTGGCCGGGCCGCTCATTGGCCTCACCGTGCCAACCCTACTCATTTTGGGCAATCGCGCGTTTGGAATCTCCTCGTCGCTGCGGCACATCTGCGCCGCCTGTATGCCCGCCAACCTCGATTTTTTCACCTACGACTGGCGCAAAGAAGCCTGGAACCTCTGGTTTGTGGGTGGTATTCTGGTGGGTGGTTTCATCGGCGGGGTGCTGCTCACCAACCCCCACGCCATGACCATCGCCCCCGCTACCGTCCATGCCCTGCAAACGCTCGGTATCCGCGATTTTCAGTCCGGCCTGCTTCCCGCTGATCTGTTCAACTGGAGCAATTTGCTGACGACGAAGGGGCTAATTTTCTTCGTCTTCGGCGGATTTCTCGTCGGCTTCGGCACGCGCTGGGCGGGTGGCTGCACGTCGGGCCACGCGATTATGGGCCTCTCGAATCTCCAATGGCCGTCGCTGGTGGCCACAATCAGCTTTATGGTCGGCGGTTTTGCCATGACGCACCTCGGCTTGCCCTGGCTCATGAAACTGGCTGGATTTTAACGACAAAACAGGCTATGAACACCCAACTTAACGAAGTAGAAACCCCCGTTTCAACCCCCGCGAAGCGCCCCGTTGGTAACTGGGTTTACGGCATTGTGGGGCTATTTTTCGGCCTCATTTTCGTAAAAGCCGAAGTCATCTCGTGGTTCCGTATCCAGGAAATGTTCCGCCTTGATTCATTCCACATGTACGGTGTCATCGGCTCGGCGGTGCTGGTCGGAATGATGTCGGTACAACTCATCAAACGGTTCAACGTCAAGACGTTAACTGGTGATACAATCGCCATTGCGCCCAAGCAATTCAACACAGGACAGATTTACGGCGGGCTGTTATTCGGCTTTGGCTGGGCCATCACCGGTGCTTGTCCGGGACCGCTGTTCGCCCAGATCGGCGCGTGCTTCGGCGTGGTATCCGTCACGCTCCTCAGCGCCATCGCGGGGACGTGGGTGTATGGGGCAATTAAAAGTGGTAAGTGATAAACGGTGAGTGATGAGTTGGCTGACGCAGGAACACGCATCACTCACCGTTTATCACTTACCACTCCCTTCACCCCCGTCCCGGATTTTCGTCCATACCCAGCCTCGGTAGGGGTGGGTTGAGGAGTTTGGGTAGCACTTTCACCCGAAACACGCGGGTGCCACCCACCTCGAATTCGCAGGTGTAGAAGCCCCGCTCTTTCACGCCCCGGTACACCGCCGTGTAGTTCACTTTGGCGGGCCAACCGTTAAAAGCCAGCTCACCCGTGATGGCATCAACGGCTTTGCGGAGGTTGGAAAAGTAGACCACTACCGGCTCCCGATGACGCAGACTATTGAGCGAACCGATGGGCGAAACGGTCACCTCGTAGATCGTTAGCGATTGGCTGCGCATGAATTTTGCGGTAAAAAAGTGAGCATTTTTAGCTGGGCATTTGACAAATTATCAAACTATTTTTCAAATCACCCTAATATTTAACTGGCGTAATTTTTGCGGCTTCTAAGGGCGGCCAGCGTGACCAAAAAAAATTTTAACATTAAAAAAGCGCCGACTTGCTGAGTGCGGCGCTTCTAAAAAAGGAGTCACTGGTAACCGGTTTAGCGTTTGTACATCACCGAATCGACAGCTTCCAGCGTACGCTTCAGGTTTGGCAAAATCGCTTCGATCAGCGTAGGTGCATAGGGCAGGGGCAGGTCGAGGCTGTTGACCCGAATCACGGGCGCATCTAAGTAATCGAACGCATGGCGCTGAATATTATACGTCAACTCCGACGAGATCGCCGCCAGGGGCCAGGCTTCCTCTACAATCACGCACCGGTTGGTCTTTTTCACCGAATTAAGGATCGTGGCGTAGTCAATGGGGCGCACCGTGCGCAGGTCGATAACCTCGGCCGAGATGCCGTTTTTGGCCAGTTCGTCAGCCGCCGCCAGGGCCACTTTCATGATCTTGCCAAATGACACGATGGTCACGTCGGTGCCTTCGCGCACTACGTGGGCCTGCCCCAGCGGGATCAGGTACTCTTCTTCGGGCACCTGTCCCTTGTCGCCATACATCAACTCCGACTCCATGAAAATCACGGGGTCATTGTCGCGGATCGAGCTTTTCAGCAGGCCTTTGGCGTCATACGGGTTCG
The DNA here is from genome assembly GCA_038230755.1 of Cytophagales bacterium. Lineage (GTDB taxonomy): Bacteria > Bacteroidota > Bacteroidia > Cytophagales > Spirosomataceae > Fibrella. The sequence continues at coordinate 15,664 of JBBRMP010000124.1, forward strand.
AGGGGACGACTACTTTCAGGCCGGGGGTATTGGCAAACCAGTTCTCGAAATTCTGCGAGTGCTGGCTCGACAGCATCCCCGCGTTGCCGGTTGGCCCGCGAAATACGATGGGACACGAATACTGCCCACCCGACATCGACATGATCTTGGCCGCCGAGTTAATCACCTGATCAATAGCGACTAACGAGAAGTTGAACGTCATGAATTCGATGATGGGACGCAGCCCGTTGATGGCCGACCCCACGCCGATACCGGCAAAACCAAGCTCGGCAATGGGCGTGTCTACCACGCGTTCGGGGCCAAACTCGTCGAGCAGCCCCTGACTCACTTTATAGGCACCGTTGTATTCGGCCACTTCTTCGCCCATCAAATAAACGAGCGGGTCGCGGCGCATTTCTTCCGTCAGGGCCTCGCGCAGGGCTTCGCGGAATTGTATTTCTCTCATGGATCAGTGCGTTGTAAGCTGCTTACGAACCGAACGGACGGGCAGCCCGGGCCGTTCAGAAATTCGCCCAAAATTAGCACAGGAAGCGCAGAGTGGCAATGTGGTGTTGCCGACACTGGCCACAGAAGACGCTACTGAGGTGCGCTAGAAGCTATAGAGCAACTGTGTCTGTAAACTCAACTGATAATCGTGGTAATAGACGTAGGAAGGCTTCGGCCGTATGTTGTACTGAAGCGTTGGCTGCGCAACGAGCGATAGATGATCCGAGAAACGGTAGGCGATACCCGCGCCAATAAGCAGGGCTGTTAACTTCTGATAGCATGACATTGTTCTTTGATATTTTGGGCAAAGATTATTTGGGCTGTGCTAATGGAGTCATGGATATGCTGACGTAATAAATTAATCACAAGCGTATTAAAAGTGGCCCTATTTACCGCACCATTTACGTTTCGTATTCCATTTCTATCTTCATTTAAAAGAATATCTTTAACCCAATGTGTACGATTTTCTATGCCCCAATGACCACATATCCCCTTAAGAAAGAACTCAGCAGAAAGATCCACCACATCGCTTAAGTAGTTGTTGATAAAGAATAGACACTTTCGTAACTTGCCGGCATGAGATATGTTAATCCGTTGCCAGAGAATGAAAAAATAACGCTTTTGGAGTGTCGAAAAAACCACAAAAAGGGTCATGTTCGGGATCGTAGTC
>JBBRMP010000125.1:0-16728 GCA_038230755.1 Cytophagales bacterium
AAGCATCGTGTGTTTGCGACATTGGCCGAGGCCCAAGATCGGGTAGCGGCCATTTTGCGGGACTTATTTGATACCCGGAAAATGATCGTTGATTTAGCTTGTTTCCCTTACATACTAAATACGACATTGTAAATCTGAATCAGTATTATGAAGTTGGTGGCGATACGACAGACCGAGAATCTGAACATTTCATGTTGTTGTGCGGTTCTTGCAACCGAGCAAAATCATGGAGTTGTGAGCATTGCGATAATTGGAAAGCGGAAAAGAAGCCACTAGTTTGTATGCAATGTTATTGGGGTAGCCCTGAAAATTATAACCACATTGCAATGGAACAGGTTAGACGACTTGACCTCCAATGGAATGGTGATGAAATCAAATATTATGACGCTTTGAAAGTTATTGGTGACCAAAATGGCATCGAACTTCCAGACTTCATTAAACAAATAATTGCCGATAAGATCAAGCGAAAGTGGTAACTACCCCCGTTCCGCTTTAGCCTTGTCAATTTTCAACGCTTCAAAGCCCGATACCAAGTCGAATAACTCTTCATCGATGGCGCTTTGGCGGGTGCGGTGGTACTTGTTTCCCAGATTGTCGAGGAGTTCGTTGATGTTTTTTTCGGCCCGCTGCATGGCCCTGAGCCTGGTGGCATTTTCGCTGGCCAATGACTCGGCGCAGGCCCGGAATAAGGACACGAACAGAAACCCGCTAATCAGGGCCAGTAGGGTGTCTCGCGGCTCGCCGATAACCTGAGGAATCGTTTTCGTGGGCCAGCTAAACAGGTCCAATTGCTGTTTCCACTGCGTATCCAGCGGCAGCAACCGCTGGCATACCGCCACGTAGCCCGTTCCGTTGGGCTGATTGTGGAAGACGTAGAACTCGGCAAACGTCCCCTTGTCGAGGCTTTCCTGCGCTTGTACCAGTAGCTGCCCCACCAGCGGCGTGATGGTATTGATCGACGCCGGCACCGCAAAATGGGTGCTGACCATCAGGCCCTTATCCGACAGGAGTAGCTGCACCCGGTCGCCCACCGACCAGACTTCGCTCGGCCCCGGCAGGGCATCGAGCGTCTGCCCCACAAAATCGGCGAGGGTGTTGTTGAAGGTGCCCACCAGCCCCTGATCCGACCCGAACACAACGGCCCCAATCGCAGACGAAGCGGGGTTTATGGGGGGGGCTTTCGTGGCTTCCGGCTCAATCGGAACTGACCTGAAATAGCCCACGAGGCCCAGGGCCACGGTGTTATAATAATCGCCGAGCGACGCAACCGCCCGTTCATACTGCCCGATGTTGGCCGCAGCCATCGCTTTCATGGTCCGCACCACGGATTTAATATCGGTGGCCCCGGCAATTTGTCGGCTCAGGCTTTCCAGCGTATCCATGGGTTCAGGTCGTTTTTGGGTCGGGCTGGGCCTGGAAAGGAGCCAATAGCGTTTTGGCACCGGCCAGAATAGCGTCGTGATCGGCCTGGCTCAGGTCGGCGTCCGACACGAGCCTTTTCAGGAGCGGGGCGGGGAGTTTCAGGCTGCTTTGGGCCAGCAACGTTTGCGCTTCGGGCATTTTCTCCACCGGTACCGTATCGAACAGGCCATTGGTCAGGGCCAGCAGCACGACCAGTTGCTCCGGCACCGACATGGGGTGCAGTTCGGGTTGTTTGAGCCAGTTCCGAATCCGCTTGCCATGCTCGATTACGGTTTGCGTATGGTCATCGAGCCGGGTGCCAAACCGGGCGTAGTTTTCCAGTTCCTCGAACTGCGAATAGTCCAGTTTCAGATTTCCGGTAATGGACCGGTAGGCGGGCAACTGCGCCTTACCGCCCACCCGCGACACGGATTTGCCCACGTCGACCGCCGGTAAAATACCCGACTCGAACAGGCTCGGCGACAGATAAATCTGCCCGTCGGTGATGGAAATGAGGTTCGTCGGAATGTAGGCCGAGATGTTTTGCGCTTCGGTTTCGATGATGGGCAGGGCCGTCAGCGACCCACCGCCCAGTTCCTTGCTCAGGTGCGTGGAGCGTTCCAGCAGCCGGGAGTGGATATAAAAAATATCGCCGGGAAACGCTTCCCGCCCCGGTGGCCGCCGGAGCAGCAGCGACAGCTCGCGGTAGGCGCGGGCGTGATTGGTCAGGTCGTCATAGACAATGAGCACGTCGCGGCCCTGCTCCATGTAATGCTCCCCAATACTGGTGGCCGCGTAGGGGGCAATGTATTTCAGGCCGGGCGCGTCGTTGCCTTCGGCCACCATCACGATGGTGTAGGGCAGGGCGTCGTGTTCGCGCAGGGTGGCAATCAGTTTCGCCACCGACGACGACCGCTGACCAATGGCGCAATAGATGCACACGACGTTCTTGTCGCGCTGATTCAGAATCGTATCGAGGGCAATGGCGGTTTTACCCGTCTGCCGGTCGCCCAGAATCAGTTCGCGCTGCCCACGACCCACGGGAATCAGCGCATCGATCACTTTCAGGCCCGTTTGCAGCGGCACCGTAACCGGCAGCCGGTCCATGATGGCGGGAGAAGGCCGTTCGATGGGGAGCCGCGCCGTCGTACCAATCGGGTCGCCCTCGTCCAGGGGTTCGCCCAGGGGCGTAATGACCCGGCCCAGCAGGGCATCGCCCACGGGTACGTCCATGACCCGGCCCGTCCGCTCCACCGCGTCGCCCACGTTCAGCCGGTCATCTTCGCCCAGCAGGATAACGCCAATCTCGGTTTCGTCGATGTTGAAGGCAATGCCAAACAGACCGCCGGGAAACGACAGCAGTTCGTCGAAGCCCGCCCCCGGCAGTCCCGCCACCCGAACCACGCCCGTCGATACGCTGATGACCGTGCCCACCTCGCGGGGAATCAGCGACGGGACAAACGTTTGGCTGCCCCGGAGCAGGTCATCGAAGGTGCTGTTCAGGTGTTCGCGCAGGTCAGTTGACGGCATGTTCCTTTGGGTCTGGTTCCTTTTTCGGGGCCACGGGTTTGGGCGTCGCCAGACTTTTTTCGAGCGACGTTAGGTAGTCCGATACGCTCCAGGCCAGCCGGTAGCCGTTGGCCATCAGCGAGATACCACTGATTAAGGCCGGGTCGGTCGTGAACGCACAGTCGGCAGCGGAGCCGAGGAGTTTGGTGAGGGCGGCTGTAATGTGGGTTTGCTGACTGGCCGACAGGGCGAAGGCACTCTGTACCTGAACCGGCTTTTTGTCGGCCTGAAAAGCAGCCACAATCGCCTTTTTCTCGTCGGCTTTCAGGTGACCGAGCCGCTCGATAAACACGGCGACGGACTGGCTTTCCAAGCTTACCGAGGCCAGGTCGGCCAGGGCTTTTTGGGTAATCGAGAAAACGGCCTGCTGCGTCTTTTTGGCCACATCGGTTTGCATACTGACCTGCATTTCCTGTAAGGATTTGGCCTGTTTGGTGCGCAGAGTTTCGGCGTCGGTGCGGGCCGCATCGAGCAGTTTTTGCCGCTCGGCCTGCACATCGGCAGTGGCGGCGTCCATCAGGGCCTTTTTGTGCTGATCGAAGTCCGCATTTTTCGCGCTGAAGTCATCCTGCTCTTTTTTGGCATCGGCTTTCTGAGCTTTGGCGTCGGCCAGTTGCGCCTTTATTTTTTTCTCCCGCTTGTCGATAGCGTCCAGAATGGGCGCGTACAGAAAGCGTTTCATCAGCCACACCAGCAGCACGAAATTAACGAGCTGGGCGATGACGGTGAACCAGTTGATGTGCATACACGGGGCTTATTTAGCAATGGCGTGGGTCCAGAACGGGTTGGCGAAAATGAGAATCATCGACACCACAAAGCAGTAGATGGCGGTCGATTCGATCATGGCCAGCCCCACAAACAGGGTTCGGGTAATGGTCGATGACGCGTCGGGCTGCTGGGCCAGTGAACTCAGGGCGGCGGCCACGGCTTTCCCTTCGCTCTGGGCCGGAATCATGGTGCCGATACCCGTGGTGAAGCCAGCCGTGAGGATGGAGACTAGGGCAATAATGGTGATGCTATCCATAGTTGATTTACTTAATGATTGTCGACTTGTTGAATCGGTTTAGCGGGTTTTGAGACTACAGCCGCGATATAGACCGTAGCCAGAATACTGAAAATATAGGCCTGCACCAGGCCCGTGAGCAGGCCCAGCACCTTCATGACGATGGGAAAAAAGAGGGGTGATATGCTCAGCAGAATCCCCACGATGAGGCCCCCACTCATGATGTTGCCGAACAGACGCACCGCCAGGGCCAGCGTCCGCGTAATCTCGCCGAGGATGTTGAAGGGGAGCATGATGACCGTTGGCTGCAGGTATGATTTCAGGTAGGTGAGTACCCCGCCCCGCTCGATACCAAAAAAGGGCACCGCCAAAAATACGGCCAGGGCCAGCGCGGTAGTGGTTGACAATGAGCCGGTTGGGGGTTCGTAGCCCGGAAAAATAATGGCGACGTTGGAAACAGCAATGAACAGAAATAGCGTGCCGATGAAGCCAATGTATTTCTGGGGCTGACTCAGGCCTACTTCTTCAATTTGGGTGTTGATGCCCGTGACGATGATTTCGAGGGTACTCTGCCAGCGCGAAATGTGCAGCCCCGTTTTCAGTTTCCGGGTCAGTACCCATGAGCCGATAACCATTACCACCATCAAGCCCCAGGTCGTAACCAGCGTCAGGTTGATGGTGATGAACCCATACTGCCAGAAAATAACATCGTCGGGGCTAAGATGCATGGCTGATTGATTTGTCTACCGGCTGTGGTTGGGGGTCTGTACGTCGGGTGAGGTAGATGACCAGGTAGCGGGCCACGATAAACCCCAGCAGGCTGGCCAGGAGCCGCTGCCAGTTTCCGTTGCCCACGTAGTAAAAGCCCGTGACGGTTATCCCCATCCGAACCACGAAGCTGCCCAGCATCCAGATAGCGGGTGTGGCGGCGGTCAGCGTTTTGCGGACCGTAAGCCAGAGGCCATAGAAAAAGAACGTGCCCAGGCCCAGACCCGCCAGGCCACTCAGCGCAAGTATCAGGACATCACTCATCCGATTTTTTGTTGGTTTGGTGCATGGCTTTTTCTTCGTTTGCTACCCACATCCAGGCCGTCAGGCCACCCACAAAAAGCCCCGAAAACAGCCCGGTAATCGTCCAGGAAAATGGTTCGGGGTAGTGGCTGTCGAGCCAGACGCCCAATGCCGTTCCCAGCAGGGCAGGCACGGTGACGGACCAGCCAATCATGCCAAACATGCCCAGTCCGTACCAGACGCCGTCGTTTGGTTCGTTCTGAGCATTCAGTTTTTGGGTTTCCTGCTCGCCAATCTGCTGGCTGAACGAGGAGCCATTTTTTTTGCGGGTCGATTTCATAATGGCTGCCGAAGCTTTTCCAGGCGGTAGATGAAGCTGGTTTCCATTTTTTTCATCACCGACCGAACCGTCTGTTCCTGGGCGTCCTGCTGGATAAATTCCTTTTCTACCGATTCCCGGAGCTTGCCGAGGTCGGCCCCGCCAATGGCATTACGCACCGATACCGACACGTCGGGCCCGGCTTTTATCAAGATGCCTTCGTCCACGGCTACGTAATGAATGGCTCCGGCGTCGGTTTCGTACGTAAAAATGCCGGGTACCAGCGCCGCCACACAGTCGAGCCGGTGGGGTAGAAAACCGTAGGAACCGTCGCTCGTTTCAACCACAATGCGGCGCACATTACGCAGATCGAGGAAGACCCGGAACGGCAGCAAGAGTTTCAGATTCATACCGGAGTCGTCCATGATCGATCAGTTTATTTATCAGCGGCTACCACCGGTTTGGCGGCGGGTTCAGGGCTGGCGGGTTTCGCGGACGAAGCGACTTTTTTGATCACCTCGTCGATGGTACCGACCATGTAGAACGCACTTTCCGGCAGGTCGTTGAACTCACCGGCCAGAATCCGCTCGCAGCCGCTGAGGGCATCGTCCAGACCGACATCTTTACCATCAAGCCCACTAAACTGCTCGGTGGTAAAAAACGGCTGCGTCAGGAATCGCTCCAGCCGCCGGGCGCGGTTCACCAGGTTCCGGTCGGTGACTGAGAGTTGATCCAGCCCCAGCATGGCGATGATGTCCTGCAAATCTTCGTACTCCGACAAGACCCGCCTGATCTCCTGCGCCAAGGCGTAATGCCGGTCGCCGATGATGCCGGGGGTGGCCAGTTTAGAATTGGATTGCAGCAGGTCGATGGCGGGATACAGGCCCTCACTGGCCTTTTTCCGGGATAGCGTAATGGAGGCCGACAGGTGCGAAAAGGCGTGGACGGCGGCGGGGTCGGTCAAATCATCGGCGGGTACGTACACGGCCTGGATGGAGGTGATCGCCCCGGCATCGGTATTGGCAATGCGCTCTTCGAGTTTGGACAGTTCAGTCGCCAGCGTTGGCTGGTAGCCCAGCCGCGAGGGCATCTGACCCAGCAGCCCCGACACTTCCATGCCCGCCTGAATAAATCGGAAAATGTTGTCGATGAGCAACAGCACGTCGCGGTGCTCGTCGTCCCGGAAGTATTCGGCCATCGTCAGGGCGGCATGACCCACGCGAAACCGGGCACCGGGTGGCTCGTTCATCTGGCCGAACACCATCACCATGTCTTTCAGCACCCCGGCTTCCTTCATGTCGTTGTAGAGTTCGTTGCCTTCGCGGCACCGTTCGCCAATGCCACAAAACAGGCTTACGCCGTTGGTATGGCCCACCATGTTGTGGATCATCTCCGTAAGCAGCACGGTTTTACCCACGCCCGCCCCGCCAAACAAACCGGCTTTGCCCCCCTGCTCCAGCGGAATGAGCACATCGATGGCTTTGATGCCGGTCAGGAAAATGGCTGATTTTGTCGACCGCTTCGACAGGGGCGGGGGCAGTTGATGAATCGACCGCCGGGCCATGTCGGGCAGGGGCGGGCCGTGGTCGATGGTATGGCCAAAAACGTCGAACATCCGGCCAATGATTTCCTTGCCCACCGGCACCGACAGTTGAGTGCCGTCGGTGACGATCCGCATTCCCCGCGCCAGCCCCTGAGTCGGGTTCAGGGCAATGCCCCGCACCGTGTGATCGTCGAGCTGGGTTTCCACCTCAATCGTGACCGGATTTTCCGTATCGGTACGCAGCACCGAGTAAATGGCGGGTAAATCATGGGCAAACCAGACATCGACCACACTACCCCGAACGGAGACAATGTTGCCCTCATTCGGCGCGTCCTGAGCGGCGGTGGCCGTCGGCCCGTTCGTATCGGCTACTTTCGGGTGGGGTCGATGGTTCATGGTTGGATGATGCTCGTTCACTGACCCATTGCTTCCGGGCTTCGTTCCAGCGCCGCCACCTTCGCCAGCCGACGGTTGAAGCGTTTGGCTTTCTCGAACCGGGCCTTGAGAAACGTGTCGACCAGTTCCCAGGCCAGGGCCGTGCCGGTTACCAGCCCACCCAGACAGAGTACGTTCATGTCGTCGTCTTCCACACCCTGATGCGCCGAGAAGGAGTCCGTAATCAGGGCGGCGCGGATACCGGGTAGCTTATTGGCCGCCACGCCACTGCCACAGATGGCTATGCCGATAAACTGGCTTTCTCTACTGCCATCCATGCTTGCTGGCTTTAGGTGTTGGTCACGTTCCATGTCCAGTTCCGGATTTCGGGCATGTCTTCCCCGTGTTTATAGATGTAGTGTTTATGCTCGATGAGCTTGTTCTGCATCATCTGTTTCAGGTAGGCACCCTTGCTGCCCAGGTCCGGCAGGCGGTCTACCACGTCCTGCACCAGATGAAAGCGGTCGAGGTCGTTCTGCACGCGCATGTCGAAGGGCGTGGTGATGGTGCCTTCTTCCTTATAGCCCCGCACGTGCAGTTCCCGGTTGGTTCGGCGGTAGGTCAGCCGGTGAACCAGCGTGGGGTAACCATGGAAGGCAAAGATGATGTGCTTGTCTTTCGTGAAAATGGAGTCGTAATCAGACTCGCTCAGCCCGTGCGGGTGCTCACTCGCCGACTGTAGCTTCATGAGATCGACCACGTTGACCACCCGGATTTTCAGGTCGGGCAGATGCGCCCGCAGGATCGACACGGCGGCCATAATCTCCAGCGTGGGGGTGTCGCCGCAGGCGGCCATCACCACGTCGGGCTGGTCGGCCTCCTGGTCGTTGCTGGCCCATTGCCAGATGCTGATGCCTTCGGTACAGTGCACAATGGCCTCGTCCATCGTCAGCCATTGGGGCAGGGCGTGTTTACCCGCCACCACCACGTTCACGTAATGCCTACTGCGCAGGCAATGGTCCATCACCGACAGCAAACAGTTGGCATCGGGGGGCAGATAGACCCGCACGATATCCGCTTTTTTGTTGATGACGTGATCCAGAAAACCGGGGTCCTGGTGGGTGAAGCCGTTGTGGTCCTGTTGCCAGACGTGCGAGGTCAGCAGGTAGTTGAGCGAGGCAATTTTTCGGCGCCAGGGCAGTTCCAGCGTGACTTTCAGCCACTTGGCGTGCTGGCTGAACATGGAATCGACAATTCGGATGAAGGCTTCGTAACTGTGGAAAATCCCGTGCCGCCCGGTGAGCAGATACCCCTCCAGCCAGCCTTCGCACTGGTGCTCACTGAGCATCGAATCCAGCACGTTACCGGTGGGCGAGAGGAATTCGTCATTGCCGACTTCGCGGGCGTCCCACTGCCGGTCGGTGACCTCAAAAACTGCCCCCAGCAGATTGGAGAGCGTTTCGTCGGGACCAAAAAGCCGGAAGTTCGGTTGATCCTGATTCAGCCGGATCACGTCGCGTAGGAACTTGCCCAGTACCATCGTATCCTGTCCATCGACGGCTCCCGGCGAGGGAATGGTCACGGCATGAGTCCGAAAGTCGGGCATGTGGAGGTTGCGCAGCAATACACCCCCGTTGGTGTGCGGATTAGCCCCCATGCGCCGGTCGCCGACGGGGGCCAGTTCGGCCAGTTCGGGCAGGAGGCTGCCGTTTTCGTCAAATAACTCGTCGGGCCGGTAGCTCTTCATCCAGTCCTCCAGTTGCTGGAGGTGATCGGGGTGCTGGGCGTCGACCAGAATCGGGACCTGATGCGAGCGGAACGTCCCTTCGTTGGGTAACCCATCCACGACCTTCGGACCCGTCCAGCCCTTGGGCGACCGGAGGACGATCATGGGCCAGCGGGGCCGGGTGTTGTCGTTATGGTCCCGCGCCTGCTGCTGGATGCGCTTAATATCCTCGATGGCCGTTTCGAGCGTGGCCGCCATGAGCTGGTGCATCGTGTCGGGGTCGTCGCCTTCCACGAAATAGGGTGTCCAACCGTTGCCCCGGAAAAACTGTTCCAGCTCCTCGTGCTCGATTCGTGCCAGCAGGGTCGGGTTCGAGATTTTAAAGCCGTTCAGGTGCAGAATCGGCAGCACAGCCCCGTCGGTGCGGGCGTTGAGCAGCTTGTTGGATTGCCAGGCGGTGGCGAGTGGCCCGGTTTCAGCTTCCCCGTCGCCGACCACGCAGGCCACGATCAGGTCAGGATTGTCGAAAGCGGCCCCAAAGGCATGGCTGAGCGAATAGCCCAGTTCACCCCCTTCATGGATGGAACCCGGCGTAGAGGGAGCCACGTGGCTGGAAATGCCGCCCGGCCACGAAAACTGGGTGAACAGTTTTTTCAGCCCGGCTTCGTCTTGGGTTATGTTGGGATAGACTTCGCTCCAGGTGCCTTCGAGGTAGACGTTGCCCACAATGGCCGGGCCTCCGTGACCGGGGCCGGCCACGTAGAACATGTCCAGGTCATACTTTTTGATCACCCGGTTGAGGTGCACATAGATAAAATTCTGGCCCGGCGTGGTGCCCCAATGGCCAACCACCAGCGGCTTCACGTGCGACAGTTTCAGCGGCTCCTTCAGCAGCGGATTGTCGTAGAGGTAGATCTGCCCGACAGACAGGTAATTGGCCGCCCGCCAGTAGGCATTCATTTTCCGGAGTAATTCGGGCGATAGAGTTTCGACATTGGTGTCGGCGAAATCAACAGTCATAACGAGGAGTGATTTATAACGTGAGTAAACCAGCAATTGCCTTCTCAACAAAGGTCGGTTGGTGCAGCTTATCCGGGCATGACAAACAACCTGACTGATGGTGATGCTGGACAGGTGCAGGGCTGATGCTCGTCAACTTTATTTGGTCTGCCTCGCAAAACGGATTGCTTCCGCAACGGTTCAGGGCGCAATGCCCACCCGTTTTTTATTGGTGCCGGAAACGGGTGCGGGGAGTTTCCCGGACGACGATGTCAGAATGGCTTTCACTTCGGCCATGTTCACCACGGGCAGGAAAGGGGCAAGTTTGAAAATCACCCGGATAACCAGCATCAGGTTCTGCTCCAGCGCAAAACCGGGGAAATGGGGTGTATTCGTAAGTTCAGGTGTATTAGCTAGTCGTTCTCATGCCGATTGGGGGTGGCTGTGGCCAGGTTGTAGGTGCCTACGCGCTCGTTAACGGCTACCGCGCCGTTGTGGGTCAGAATATGGACTGCCTGCTTCGCTTCCTGGTCGGTATGCGTATGTACCGTAACGACTGAGCTATCGTCGGCGATCTGGCTGAGTGGATCGGTGGCATCATCGCGGCCAGCCAGCGGCCGGAAGAGATCCGCAACAGGCCCGCCGACTAATTCGGTTTCCTCAACCAGCGGTTCGGGCGGGAGGCTATTGTCGGTGGTCGGCTGATCCATAACCAGCGCATCCTCCCCGATGGGCGTACCCGACTGGAACACCTGCTCGATGTTGGTTGGCAGAACACCCTGGTGAATCAACTCGTCGATGGCATGCGCGGCGGCTGACGAATTGGTAAAGACGCCAATAACTGTGAGTCCCATAATTGACGGGGGTTAACGGTTAAAAAATTGAGTTACGTTCGGAAATTGGTGTATCGGCTCAGTCGCCCCTGGTTGCCTCGTTTCTCTGGGGAAACCGACAGGTGATTCGGGTGAATTAAGCAGCAGCCCGCAACCGCTGGGTGAGTACAACCTGAATATTGCCCAGTCCGATGAGAAAGAGGCCTGCAACTACCAGTGAGATGGGCAAGCTCATCGGACGGATGATGAGGACAAAGGCAAAGCCACCCGCCACCAGTACGCAGATAAAGTGAATCACTTCGACCCAATAATCTTTATCCTGACTGGCACGGGTACCTAAAAAGTAAAACATAGCTTCGGTTGCCTGTAAAAAAGCGTAAACGATACTCCACAGGCCCAGTATATTGACCATGGTATTCAGGGAAGAACCCATTTCGACCAGCAGCATCAGGCCAAACAGACCGTTTCGAATACTCGACAGGATTAACCAGGCAGCACCGGCCTGATTATTTTTGCGAAGACGAAGGCTCATAACGGCGGTGCTGAGCCCGGCCAGCAAGAGCAACCCACCCAGCAAACCTGTGTGCAGCCTGGAAGCCTGTAGTGGCTGCGTCATCAAGACCAGTCCCATCAGCACATAGCAGCCATTATGGAGATGCATGAGCCACCAGGGCTGACCGTGTTTCTGGGTAATTGATTCCATGATTGGTTGGGGGAAGACTTAACAACAGAAACAAAAGCGCAGTAATCAAATCAGTCCCCGTTTTGATAAGCGTCATGCTTCTTCGTGATTGCCGGATTACTACCCGGTGCATTATAGTTGTCGGCAACCCATCAGATAGCCTCGAATGATAGGCAGCGTTTTGGACAGCGATAAAGCAATCCGAAGCAGCCAGATAACAAAGTTCGCGGTGGAAAACTTTCCAGACTATGACCGGCGGCATACCCGCTACTGATAGTTATCAGCAAACGAGCTACACCGGCTGGGGAAACCAGTTAAACGGATAGAATTGGATCGGACGGCTGCGGTTATATGCTGCCGAAAAGCCATCGGGTGGTTTGATGACGTTCAGAAACGACGCTCCAGCCGACACGCTGTCAGCGTTGATGAGGGTGGTCCTGAACGGGGTCATGTTCATAGCCGGGGTAGCTACGTTAGACAACAAATCATGATTGAGTGCTTTCCAGGCGGTCTTTGACGTACAGTTCCTGCACAATGACCAACAAAACGGCAATCAGCGGAGAGGCGAACAATACCCCGGCCAACCCCACCAGAAAGCCCAGCAGCACCTGCCCGAACAACAGGAGCGCCGGGGGCATCGAGACAAATTTCTTGTCCAGAAGGGGCGTCAGTACGTAGCCTTCCAGCGACTGCACGCCCATGTAAAGCGCGAATACGTAGAGCGCCTGGCTTGACCCCTGCGGGAGGGCAACCAGCAGGGCGGGAGCCAGCGCGATGTACGGCCCCAGGTTAGGAATGAAATTAAGCACCCCGGCGATGATGCCCAGCACGATGGCGAACGGAACACCCAGGAGGGCCAACCCCGCGCCCGTGACCACGCCCACGACGACCATCGTGATGGAGCGGCTGATAAACCAGTTCTTCAGCGTGTCGTAGCACTGATCCATCACGCCCAGCAGCCGGTTGCGGTAGGCTGGCGCAAACAGGCGCACGAATCCTTGCCGGTACGTACCCGGATTCGATGCCAGGTAAATGCCCGTGATGAGTACAATCAGCACGTTCACCAGGCCCCCCAGTGTACCCGACACCACCCCCGTTACCTGCGACAATATGCCCCTGCCCGCCCCGCCCGACGAGAGTAGCGTCATGGGCTTCTCCGGGATGCCGGCCAATAGCCGCCGCCCCACCGGCGACTGCGCCAACTGCTCTTTCAGGCGGTTGATCGATTCGGGCAATGACTGCGCCAGTTGATCCGTCTGCTGACCGATTGACGGGGCCAGCAGCCAGATCGCGCCCGCGATGATGCCCACCAGCAACAACATCACCACGCCCAGCGAAAGGCCGTAGGAAAGGGGCGTTTTCCGGCTAACGAAGTGGCTCAGTCCACTCAAGACGACGGCAAAAATGATGCCGCCGAAGACCAGAAAAAAGAAGCTTGCCGCGTAACCTACCAGGGCAAAAAGCGTCACCATGAGCAGCACAATCAACGAGGCCGTGGCAATTCGGCGGGCAAACGAGGGCTTGGCGTTCATGGTTCTTGACCGTTTGAGTTCATTTCTGAAACCTGGTTTTTCGGGACCGGGCGCGACCTAATGGCTGGGCCTTTAGATTGCTGTTCCAGCATCACGACCGTGTGCGGATACGGCATGTCAATGCCGGCTTTGTCGAGGGCGAGCTCAATGCCCGTCACTACCTGATCGCTGACCTTCAGAACGTTGGCCTGCTGGGAACTGACCCAGAAATACACCGTCAGATTCACCGACGACCCGGCCAGTTCCGACACGTAGACCCACGGGCCGGGGTCGGGCAACACGCCATCGGTGCGTTTCAGCACGTCGTGAATCACCTGCCTGGCTTCCTCGATGGAATCCGGGTAGCCAATGCCGACCACAAACTTCACCCGGCGCTGGTCATAGGCCGTGCGGACCAGCACCGAACTGGTATACACGTCGCCGTTGGGCAGAATGGCCCGTTCGCCGTCGTAGGTCTTCAGCCGCGTCGAGCGCATGTTGATCTCCTCGACGGTGCCCTCGAAGTCTTTCACCCGAATCTGGTCGCCCACCCGGAAAGGCCGCCGCCAGAGAATGAGTATCCCGCGAAGAAATTTTGCAGGATGTCTTTCAAACGCGAAGCCAATGGCCACCGACGTAATGCCCAGCCCGGCAATAATGTCGCCGGGTTTGAACGAGGGGAAAATCACGACGCAGGCGGCCAGGAAGCCGAAAATGGTGACGAACGCACTCACGATCCGGCTGACCAGATTGGCCAGCATATCGTCGATAGCGTGGCTCTGAATGGCCACCCTGTTGATGACTTTTTTGATGCCCTTCGCCAGCAGCCAGAACATCAGAAACACCAGTGCCCCCACAATCAGGTAGGGCAACCGCTCGGCAATGCCTTTACCAAAATCCCGAACGGTGTGCCAAAACATCGTAACGCCGTCGCTGATGGTAAACGGTGGTTCGGTCAGCGGGTTGGGTTGCTGAAGTACCTGTAGTAAAATCATACCGTTGAGCGTAAAAAGTGATTCAGTTGTTTACCGGGTCTGGGCCGTCGAGTCGGCAGGCAGGATGGGGGCAGGCGTGTAGAACATCACCAACGTTACCGCCGGGCTGTGACCAGGATTTCGTCGCTCGCCGGGTACTGAACATCAGCATTCTGCTCGGCGGTGATAAACACGCGGATGGGTTCGCTGGTCGCCGGTGCGCTCAGGCTGGCTTTGAGTGTTTTGGTTGACGACGGCTTGAGCAGACCCAGTTTTTTAACGTTGCTCTGACTCAGCTCAGCCCAGACAACATAGACCTGCCGGGGTGGGTCGAGCCGCTCCGGCGCGGCAAGATTCAGCACCTCCACGTCGACGACATAGTTGTTGTTTTTGTCTTTTTTTGTCTTTATGTAACCCGTAGCGGCTGGGACTTTCGAGGAAGCCATGAAGTTGATCTTGGGTGTACACGAGCCGAGCATGAACAGAATCAGCACGACGGGTAAGAAAGCATATGTAGTTTTCATTCGTAGTTGAGTTTTACGTGTTTGTAGACAATAAAGTACGGCGGACCTGACCCCAGGTGCAGGTCAGGCCCGCCGGTGAACGGGGGAGACGCTAGTTGTAGGCAGGTTTGTCAATGTCGGGCTTACCGTCGGCGTTGCGGTTGGGGTGCATCACCCGCACGTTTTCACCCGGCTCATCGGGTCCGTCCGTATACTTTTCGCTCATGGCATCATTAGGCAGTGCCTCGGTTGGCAAATCGCCCTCCGGCAATTCGGCCCCAACGCCGCTTTTTCCTTCTGCCGACTGGTCTTCGAGTCCGTCGGGCGAGATCGCCTGCTTGGCCCGGATGATGTTTTCGCGTTCGTCGCTTTCCATACTGTTGTTTTGTTTATGTTGAGATTAAAAATAAAAAATCACGTTACTCCGTCAGCACCAACTGAACGTATAACGGAAAATGGTCAGAACCACCCGCCGGTAGCCGCTCGATGCTACGCACGCCACTACTGTCGGCCCCGGCAGGTTGCGGGCTACACGTTCCGCCTTTTGCAGCGCCACTTCCTTCTTCCCAACATTGTCGGGGTACTTGCCTGGCTTAGGTGCAACAGGGTGGCGCACCATAAGTTGGAAAAAATGACTATCCGGCAGGGTTACCCGGGTCTGAAAAGCGGGTACGTCGTCGTGGCTCAGAAACAGAATTTGCCGATCGGTAAGTGGGTGCTTCGAGTACAGGTACGGCCAGTCCCTTACCGCTTTAGTTCTTGTCTACCCGGTGTGAGTACTGCTTAAAAATCAGGTTGATGGCCTGTTTGACGTGATTTTCATCGCGGTCGAAACCGTTGGGTACTTACTACCAGGCTCAGGTTCCTCTGCGTCCTCATGCGGTTGTTTTGACGTAAAATTCGCTACCAGTGCTGTGAGTGGGCTTACGATTTGCTTAGAAATCCCTTAGAAACGAATCCGTTCAGAACGGATCAGGCCAATTCAGGTGGGCTACAATGGCGTGTCAGGTTGACTTTCCGGCATCAGATCGTCCAGACTCGACGGGCCCGGCGACGGACTGGTTTCCTGTTTGTTAACGCCGTGGGTCTTGTCACTCAGATAATCAGCCGGACGCCGCCCAGCTCTTCCACGCGGTACTCAAACCGTTGGCTGGGCGAGCCGATAAACATGAAATTGGTGGGGATCTGCCACTGCCCGGATAGTTCCTCGATCAGCTTCGGCCCGAAATGACCCTGTATTTTTTCGTAGCTGATGGCAATGTCGGGGTAGGCCCGGCCGAGGGTTTCGATGTCGCGGTGCAGGTTGGGCGAGGCCTGAAACTGTTCGTTCTCGACCGCTACGATGCGGAGCCGGGTAGTTTCCTCATTCTCCTGAATGTAGATCATCACCCGGTTGAGCGAGGCAATATCGTCGCCCTTCGAGAAAAAGATAAACTCCTGATCGTTAATGCTTTTTATGGTTTGGTTGGTCCAGGCCGTAAACCGTTCGATGGTGCGCCGGAGGGGTTTGAACAAGTAGAGAATCACCGACAGCAGCCCCGTCAGCAGCAGCGAGCGGTTCATCATCATCAGGGCCAGCAAAAACGTGGGGATGAAATACTCCAGAAACACCCAGACGTACTGCGGGTTCAGCAGCACGTTGCCTAGCATACCAACACCCACCGCCCCCAATGCCAGCAATACCCAGCTAACGGGGGCTTTTTCGGGGCGGGGCAGCCGTTTGCGCCGGAGCTTCAGCAACAGATTACCAATGGCAAACAAGGCCATCACGGCCAGAAACGAGAGCGTATATACGCCCGCCAATGCCTGTAGGTTGCCGCCGGTGGAGAGCAGCACGGCCACACACAACGCAAAAAACAGGCTCAGGATCCAGTAGGGAGCCTGCCGTTTGTTTTCCAGTAGCAGCAATTGCGGAAAAATCCGGTCTAAGGTCATCCGTTTGACCAGGCCGCTCACGCCCACAAACGAGGTCAGCACAGCGCCACTCAGGACCAGGACAGCATCGACCGACACCAGCGTGGCCAGTTAGTTGCCGCCCGATTGGCTACCCATAAACGCCAGCAGCGATTGCTGATGGTCGGCTACCACGCCAATGGGCATGATGCTCAGGGCAAACAAGGCAATGAGCGGGTTGAAGACTCAGTACTGGACATTGAGGGATAGCATAGTAAAAGCGAGGGCAAAATACGTGCTTTGTAACGTGACTCACATTGCTCGACTTCGCTCCTCGCTCTTGGACAAATCTAATCGGACCGCCGATGCGGAACTTTGCCCAACAT
>JBBRMP010000126.1:0-16718 GCA_038230755.1 Cytophagales bacterium
ATTTTTTTTTTTTTGGGGGGTGGGCTCGGGGGCGCCCCCCCCCCCGTTTTTTAAAAACAATTTACCCCCCCGGGGGCGGGCCCCCCCGCCCGATACCACTCCGCTAAACAGCTAAACCACCAATTTGAATCCCTCGCCGTGGACGTTTACGAGTTGAACGCGTTCATCTTCTTTGAGATATTTGCGCAGCTTGGTGATGTAGACGTCCATGCTCCGGGCGTTGAAATAGGAGTCGTCACCCCAGACCATTTTCAGGGCAAAACTGCGGCTGAGCGGCTGGTTGAGATTTTGGGCCAGCAGTTTCAGCAGCTCGGACTCCTTGCTTGTAAGGCGCTGCCCGGCGGGCTCACCCTCCCGAAACAGCATTTGGTGGGGGTAATCGAACCGGAACGCGCCGAAAGCATAGACGTTCATGTCGGGCACGATGCCGGTGCGTTGGTATCGCCGTAAGATGGCCTGAATCCGCAGCAAAAGCTCTTCCATGCTGAATGGCTTGGTCATGTAATCGTCGGCTCCGGCGCGGAGGCCCTGAATGGTATCGTCCTGCATCGACTTGGCCGTGAGGAAGATAATGGGCACGTCACGCCCGGCCATGCGGAGTTCTTTGGCTAGGGTGAAGCCGTCTTTTTTGGGCATCATTACGTCCAGAATACAGAGGTCATACTGCCCCGCCATAAACTGTTGCAACCCCGCGTTGCCGTCGGTGGCGCGGTCGGTGGGGTAGCCTTTCATCGTCAGGTATTCCTGCGTGAGTTGGCCCAGATTTGGGTCGTCTTCAACAAGTAGGATCGAGGGCATAGGGGTCAGGGAGCCGTTGGTATCAACATTTCAAATTCACTGCCTTCGCCGGGGGTGCTCGTAACGGTCACTTGCCCGTGGTGTTCGTCGGCCATTTTTTTTACGTAACTCAGCCCCAGACCAAAGCCTTTTACGTCGTGGCGGTTGCCGGTGGGCACGCGATAAAACGTCTCGAAAATGCGGCTCTGCTGCTCGTTCGTTAGCCCTAACCCCTTGTCGGCCACGGCGATACCCACGGCGGCTTTCCCCGACGGTAAGGTGGTGTTGCGGGTACGAATGCGCAGGGCTAGTTGGTCGGGCGAATATTTTATGGCGTTGTCGACGAGGTTGTAGAGCATGTTGGTGAGGTGTACTTCGTCGGCTTCCACGCACTCGTTGGTGGCGTCGAATTCGAGGTCCAGTTCGCCCTGCCGCTGCTCAATTTGCAGGCCCACCGAGTTAATTACCTTCTCGATCACATCGTGCACATTCACCGCCGACAGGCTCAGTTGAATGGCCCCTTTGTCGAGCATGGCCATTTGCAGCACTTTTTCCACGTGCGAACCCAACCGCTGATTTTCGTCGCGGATGATGCCGATGTAGCGGTTCAGCCGGTCGGCGATGGCTGGTTTTTCGGTCAGAGAGCCGCCACCGGCCAACGCCATTGTAGCGGGCTGACTCAGTTGTTCCCTTGCCATATCGACGGCCAGTGAAATGGTCGAAATGGGCGTTTTGAACTCGTGGGTCATGTTATTGATGAAATCGTTTTTAATGTCGGCCATTTTTTTCTGCCGTAAAATGGTGCTGATAGCAATATAGAAGCAGGCCATAATCACCAGAATAAGGATGGCCGATCCCGCCAGCGTGGCCGTGAGCCGCTCGAAAATAAACGCCTGTTGAGCGGGGAAAAAGAGATAAACATAGTTGTTGGTTTCGAGCAGGTTGTTTGGGAACAGCGCCGCTTTGTAGCCTGCTGTTTGAAAGCGTTTGTCGGCCTCGGTCGTGTTTGTTAGGTTGCCCGACGCCGCCGTTGACGCAAACAAAAATTGCTGTGGACGATCTTTACTCCGCACCGCATAATCGAATGGGATGGCGATGCCGCGCTCCTGCAACGCCTGCCGCAGGAGCGTATCGAGCGTGAACCGGTCGACGCGTTCTTCCAGAGGGCGGTCTGAAAACATCATACCCTTGAAAATGGCCTTGATCGCTTCTGACTGATCCGCTACCGAGGTGCCATTGGCCGGTTTGTTTTCGGCCACCTGAGGCGGTGGCGGCAGGGTTATTGTCGATTGTAGCACGGGCTTGCCCGTTGATTTCTTACTTAGCTTTTGGCGGGCTTTTCCTAACTGGTTATTGGCCGCGCCCAAATCCGAACCCGACAGCCGGGCCACCGAATCAGGCACAACCAAGCCCGACGACGACCGCAAATAATCGTTGACGTGGCCTTGTAACACCTGATCAATCCACCGGCTAAAACGCTCTTGTTGAATGAGTTGCGCCTCCATATCACCCGCCGCCACCAGTTCGTCCTGTTGCCTATAAAAAGCCTCTACCGTGCGAAGTTGTTCGGGCGTCAACTGCCGTTGAATGGGTTGCAACGCGTCCATTTGAATCGTCACCGTACCCGGAACGCCCTCGTTGGCCATATACGGCGGAGCAGTGCGTGCTGTCTGCCGCCGTGAGGCTGGCGGGACGGTTTGGTGTTCGGGTTTGCGGAGGGCTATTGGGCTTCGGGTCGCCACTGCTTGCGGCACTTTGGGCGTATCCTTACCAATGGCAATCAGTTGCTGGTGTTGTTCCTGGGCATTCAGCCGCTGCCGGGCCTGGTACTGAATCTCCTGCCGCTCCAGCGTCCGCACCACCTCCTGCAAGGCATCGGTCACTTTATAGTCGAACTGCTCTTTCTGTAAATGGAGGGCGTTGCTGATCCAGTAGAGCTGAAACCCCACTAAACCAAGTAGCCCCACGGCCATCAAACAGACAATCCAACGGATACGATTGGTCGACATACTATTTTTGCCAAATCCGTGCAACGTGCCGGGTTTGGCCCACATCTTTTATAGACAACCCTTAAAAGTACGCTAACCCTCCCGGCAAGGTATGGGCTTAACAACTTTTAACAGGCGCAAACCGCGACTAATTCGTTAGCCAACAAACCCCTTATCCGTGCTGACTACCATGAAAAAAACAGTGAAACAACCCCTGCGGTTCGCTCTCATCCTAGGCCTGATGGCCACCGTTGCCCACGCGCAGACCGACACGGCCAAGCCCGGCGAACTGCGCCTGAAAGTGACCGAGCGCAGCGGCGGTAACGTCCGCGAAATCGAACGAACCTACCGCGCCGACGGCATGACCGACGCCCGCCGCGACGCCATCGTCAACAAACTCATCGACTCACTCCGCACCACGCGTAAGGGTAAAGACAGTCAGATTTCGGTCACGGTGGAGGGTAAATATGCCCAAGAAGGCAAAGGAGGGCCATTGGGCCGGGTTGGGATGCAGGAAGAGCGGCAGGTAGAGGGGTATTCATACAGTGCGCCCCGGCCACCGCGCCCGCCTCGGGCACCGCGCGCTCCACGTGGCAGCGTTTGGATGAGTGGCGATACGATTGTCTTGGAGGACTCAGGGATGGCACCATTCGATACGTTGAGTCGGCAGATGCGCCGGTTTCGGCTAGACCGCCGGAAAATGGACTCACTCGCCAGTGGCCTGCGTCGGTTTCAGTATAATTTCCGCCGCGATTTCCAGCCTATGGTCGACAAGTTCAACGGGGGCGACTGGGCGCGGGACATGGAGCAGCAATTGGCCCGCCCGTTCGACGCCTGGAACCGTACTGGAGCCAATCAACCCGCAACCGTGCGTGGCCTGGATGCGTATCCCAGCAATCCCGACCGCAACATGCTGAACGTTCGTTTCAACGCCCCGGCCAAAGGCGACGTATCGATTGTGGTAACGAACCCTAAAGGCAAAGAAGTGGCCCATCGTGACCTGAAAGACTTCACCGGCGAGTTCGTCGGTCAGGTCGATCTGGGCAAAAAAGCCGAGGGCGTCTATTTCATTACAGTCACCCAAAATGACGACGGTGCCGCCCGCCGGGTGGTGGTCAGGAAAGACGACACGATCAAGTAGCACAGAATTATACACAAAAAAGGCCCTGCCATCGTTGGCAGGGCCTTTTTTGTGTATAATTCTGATGTAAACAATGCGGGTAAAGCCAGAAACTATACTGGCCATTTATGTGCATACCTCAAATTCTCATGCACATAAATTTTTTGCCCTTCCGTACTTTCGCACATTCATTTATGGTTAGTTGCCAGCATAATACCTTGCCACTGTTTGACTGATGGTAGTGTACGGCCAAAACAAATCGTAAATCGTACCGGTGCGGCGATCCGCTCGTAAATCGTAAATTATTCCATGGCTTCAGTTCAGTATCTGGGTATCGACGTTGGCGGCACGAACGTCAAGATGGGCGTTATTGACGCCAAATCAGGTAAAATCACCAATTTCTACAGCCACGACACCGATGCCTGGCGCGAATCGGGGCACTTTATGGATCAGTTTGCCGACGCCATCGCCGTGATGCTGTATGCCAACAAAGAGCTGAAAAAGGTGGGTATCGGCCTGCCCGGTATGATCAACCGCGAACGTACGACCCCCCTTGAAATCACCGCTATTCCCGAACTGAATGGTGTGCCGATGGTCGATATGCTGACCAAACGGTTCCCAGATGTTGAATTTTTCCTGGAAAATGACGCCAACGCGGCGGCCTTGGGCGAATTCTATTTTGTGGACGACATGAATGATGAGAACTACATCTTCATCACCCTCGGTACGGGTGTGGGCGGGGCAGCTATCATCAGCAAAAAGGTGTTTGTCGGCGGCGACGGTAACGCCATGGAGCCCGGCCACGTACCCTCGCGGAATGGCAAGGTGCTGGAGCGCAACATTGGCAAAAAAGAACTGCTTGAACTGGCCGTTGCCCGTCGGGCTAGCTTTAAAGGGCAAACGACGCTGCCCACCGACGGTAGCATCTCGACCACGGGTCTCGTGGCGGCTGCTGCCGAAGGTGACGCGTTGGCACTAGCCATTTGGGGTGAAGTTGGCGACATGCTGGGCGAGGCACTGGTGTCGCTGGTGCGTATCCTCGACATCAAGCAAATCCTGATTGGCGGTGGTCTATCGGCTTCGTTCGACTATATCATGCCCGCCGTGACCAAGCAACTCGACTACTGGCTTACCCCCTATTATAAGACCGATCTGAAAGTGACCAAGGCTACGCTGGGTAATGATGCAGGTCTGTTGGGGGCCGCGTCGCTCTGTTTTTAATGAACGAGTGGATGTCTGGAACGCTGCGCGTATGTGCTTGTGCTTACGCGCAGCGTTCCAGACAGTCACCCATTAAATTACATTCACCTCCGGCCTGATGTCAATGCCAAACGTCTCATTGACAGAGGCTTGCACCTGCTGGGCCAGGTTTAGGATTTCGTTGCCAGTAGCGCGGCCGTAGTTAACTAACACCAATGCCTGTTTGGCGTGAACGCCTGCGTCGCCGTGGCGATAGCCCTTCCAGCCCGCCTGCTCAATGAGCCAACCGGCGGGCACTTTCATCCTGCCTTCCGTAGTTGGGTAGCCGGGTAGGGTAGGGTGGGCGGCTTTCAGGGTATCGAATTGGGCCTGCGGAATTTCTGGGTTTTTAAAGAAGCTGCCCGCATTGCCAATCTCGGCGGGATCAGGCAGCTTACTGCGGCGGATTTTGATCACCGCATTGCTGATGGCCCGGATGCTGAGGTTTTCAGGCGAAATGCCCATCTCGTCCAGCGTTTCCTGAATGGCCCCATAGCGGGTGTGGAACGTGGGCGTTTTGTCGAGTCGGAATGTGACCGACGTAATGATGTATTGGCCCTTTAGTTCGTGCTTGAAAATGCTTTCGCGGTAGCCAAACCGGCAGTCGGCGTGGGTAAAGCGGCGGGGTTCGCCGGTGGTGCTGTCGATAGCATCGAGGTGAACCACAAATTGCTCAACCTCAACGCCGTAGGCGCCAATGTTTTGCATCGGTGCCGCCCCCACCGTACCTGGAATCAGGGACAGGTTTTCCATACCGGCGTAGTTGTTGTCCACGCAAAAGAGTACCAGCTCGTGCCAGTTCACGCCCGCACCCGCCCGTATGTATATGTGCAGGTCGTCCTCGCGCACGACGGCGATACCCCCGATACTCAGTTTCACCACCAAACCCGGCACGTCGCGGGTTAAGAGAATATTACTGCCCCCACCCAGCATGAGCTTGGGCATGGCGGCTAAATCGGGCAGTTGAAGGAGGGTTTGCAGGTCGGTTTCTGACGTGACTTCGGCGAAATAATCGGCGTTGGCGGCAATGCCGAACGTAGTATAGGGCCGCAACGACACGGCACGTTGAACAGTGAGCATAGGTTCACGAATGATCGGGGCAAAATTACTAAGTTTGCAGGCAGTTTTTCCCCGTAAATCAGGGGCTTTCGCTTTATCAGATGATAGACAGTATTCGCTTTTTCTGTTACGTAGGGGGCGTCTTGCTGGTGGCCGGGGCGTGTGCGCCGAAGGTTACCACGGCCAGCCGCAGCAATGCGGGTAGTTATAAAGACTACGCCGAAGACCTGTCGGGGGTGCGGCCCATATACGGCGCCGTTACGCCAACCACGCGCCCAGTCCCCACCGCGCCTACCATTCGCCCCGTGGAAAGCACCCGCAAAACGGCTAATAATGCCCCGCCTGAGTTGCTACACGTGAACAGACGTGTCGACGCTATGCTGGATACGATGGCCGTGCAAAGCCGTCGGGTGCGCTACGCCCCCGGCTACCGGGTGCAGGTGTATGTGGGCAACGAACGCGCCGCCGCCGATGCGGCTAAACTGCAACTCTACCAGCAGTTTCCTGAGCTAAGTGCCTACATGACTTATCAGCAACCTACGTACCGCCTGAAAGTGGGCGATTTCATGCGGCGGATGGATATCGACCGCTACCTACCCAAACTGCGCGAAGTGTTTCCATCGGCACAGTCGCAACCTGACAGAGTAGACCTGCGGCGAGGCCTCTTGATAAGATAAGTACAACAAAATGCGCGCTGTACCGTAGTTTTGCTGTCTGAAACACGAAATTTTACAAATTGGCATTACGCTTCAAAGTTTATGAAAAAGGCGTTGGTAACCGGCATCACCGGGCAGGACGGGGCTTATCTGGCCGAATTGCTGCTCGAAAAAGGGTATGAAGTGCATGGCATAAAACGCCGCAGCTCACTCTTCAACACGCAGCGTGTGGATCACTTGTACGAAGATCCCCACGAAAAGCACATTCGCTTCAAACTCCACTACGGCGATTTGTCCGATTCGACGAACATCATCCGCCTGATTCAGGAGGTGCAGCCCGACGAGATTTATAACCTCGGTGCTATGTCGCACGTGCGCGTCAGCTTTGACGAGCCTGAGTACACGGCGCAGGTGGATGGCATCGGCACGTTGCGGATTCTGGAAGCCGTTCGTCTGCTGGGCCTGACCGAAAAAACCCGCGTATATCAGGCATCAACGTCTGAATTGTATGGTGGCGTGCAGGGTCACGCACAGTCGGAAACCACGCCGTTCTACCCCCGTTCGCCTTATGCCGTGGCTAAACTATATGGCTACTGGATCACGGTCAACTACCGCGAGGCCTACAATATGTTCGCCTGCAACGGTATTCTCTTCAACCACGAATCACCCCTACGCGGTGAGACGTTTGTAACGCGCAAGATCACCCGCGCCGTGTCGCGGATTGGTCTGGGTCTGCAAGACAAGGTGTATCTGGGCAATATGGACTCCCTCCGCGACTGGGGCCACGCCAAAGACTACGTCGAGGCGATGTACCTGATTTTGCAACAGGACACCCCCGAAGACTACGTTATTGCCACGGGCGTAACTACTACGGTGCGTGATTTCGTGAAAATGTCGTTTGCCGAAATTGGTGTTGAGCTGGAGTTCAAAGGTGAAGGCGTTGACGAAAAAGGCTTCGTTGTTTCATCAACGAACCCTGACTTCACTGTTGAAGTGGGCAAAGAAGTGCTGGCCATCGACCCGCGCTATTTCCGCCCCACGGAGGTAGACCTGCTGTTGGGCGACCCCACCAAGGCGATGACCAAGCTGAACTGGAAGCCTAAATATGATCTGGCTGGCCTCGTGAAAGACATGATGCAGGCCGACATCGCCCTCTTCCAGCGCGATCAACTCCTGGCCAAGAGCGGCCATCAGGTCCTGAATTATTACGAATAGAAAAGAAGCCGTAAGTCGTTAAGACCACAGGCGTAAGGGGCGTTGCTGAATCACGAGTTGTGAGATCAGCAACGCCCTTTTTTGTGGATAGAGTAAACGGCCTGGAGCTTACAAACCTGGTTCGGCAGGTAGTTTATCGATTGGCTATTTCAACGTTCTTCGCCTTGCCTGTTTCGTTCGTAAGTTCGCGTTCCGGCCCGTGCGGAACTCACTTCACCCCGTTACACGTCTCATGAACAAACCCATTTTCTTAACGCTGACGGCCCTTTCGCTGCATAGCCTGATGAACGCACAACCCCTGCCCAAGCCCCCCGTGGCCCCGGTCAAGCCCAAAACGCTGACGACAAACAAGGATACCCGTACCGACAATTATTACTGGCTCAACAAACCCGAAGACAAGGAAGTCATCCAGTACCTGACCGACGAAAATACGTACACCGATGCCGTTTTAGCCCCGCAAAAGCCGCTGGAAGAGAAGCTCTTCGCCGAAATGAAGGGCCGCATTAAGCAGCAGGACCAGTCGGTGCCGTACAAAGAAGGGGCCTACTACTACCAGACCAACTTCGTGCAGGGTGGCGAATACCCCATCTACGTCCGCAAAAAAGGGTCTCTGACGGCCACTGAGGAGGTCATGTTCGATTGTAATGCGCTGGCTAAAGGGCACAATTATTACAACCTGGGCGGCTACGAGGTGTCGGATAATGACGAGCTGGCCATTTTCTGCGAAGACACCGTAAGTCGGCGGCTGTATACGTTGCGGGTGAAGAACCTGAAAACAGGACAGCTTTACCCTGAAGCCATCAAAGACGTTGAGGCCGATAATTTTGCCTGGGCAACGGACAACAAGACGTTTTTCTACGTCAAAAAAGACCCAAAAACGCTGCTCGGCTATCAGGTGTACCGCCATATGCTGGGCAACGATCCCAAGAAAGACGTGCTGGTTTACGAGGAAAAAGACAACCAGTTTTACATGGGTCTGTACCGGATGAAGTCGAAAAAATACATCGCCATCAACTGCGATCATAACGGCGTTGCTTCGGAGTACCGGTTGTTGGAGGCGAAGAATCCCAACGGCGAGTTTGTGGTGTTCTACCCCCGTGAACGTAGCCACGAATACGATCTCCAACACTACAAAGACAAGTTCTACGTTCGCACCAACTACAAGGCGCAGAACTTCCGGCTCATGGAAACGCCCGACAAACTGCGGCAGCCGAACATGAAAGCCGAAACTGGCTACACCAACGACCGCAGCCTGTGGAAAGAGGTGATTCCGAATCGGGCCGACGTGTTTTTCCAGAATATGGACGTGTTTGCCAACCATCTGGTGCTAGGCGAACGCAAAGACGGGCTGGCCAAACTGCGGGTCATCAACCAGCAAACGAAGGCCGATGAATACCTCGATTTCGGCGAACCGGCCTACGTCGCTGGTATCGGCTTCAACCCCGATTTCAATACCGACATCCTCCGCTATGGCTACTCATCGCTGACCACGCCTTCGTCCACGTTCGATTACAATATGGACACAAAAGCCAAAACCCTGCTGAAGCAGCAGGAGGTGCTGGGTGGCTTCGACAAAGACAAGTACACGTCCGAACGCGTGTTCGTGACCGCCCGCGACGGGGCAAAGGTGCCGGTGTCGATTGTGTACCGGAAAGGGACGCCCAAAGATGGCACGTCGCCCGTGTTGCAGTACGCCTATGGTTCCTACGGTAGCAACACCGAGCCGGGCTTCAGCAGCAACCGCATCAGCCTGCTCGACCGGGGGTTTATCTATGCCATTGCGCACATTCGTGGGGGGCAGGAAATGGGCCGGGCCTGGTATGACGATGGTAAGTTGCTGAAGAAAAAGAACACGTTCAATGACTTCGTGGACGTATCTAAGTATCTGATTGCCAATAAGTATGCTGCTCAGGACAAGCTGTTTGCGCTGGGCGGTTCGGCGGGTGGTTTGCTCATGGGCGCGGTCATCAATCAGGCCCCTGAACTCTACCGGGGCGTGGTGGCCGCCGTGCCATTTGTCGATGTGGTTACGACGATGCTCGACGAGAGTATTCCCCTCACCACGGGTGAATTTGAGGAGTGGGGCAACCCCAAAAACAAGGCCTATTACGACTACATGCTGTCGTACTCGCCGTATGATCAGGTATCGAAACAAACGTACCCAAACCTGCTCGTCACCACGGGTTTGCATGACTCGCAGGTGCAATATTGGGAACCTGCCAAGTGGGTGGCCAAGCTCCGCACCCTAAAGACCGGCGATAATTTGCTGCTGCTTCACACCAACATGGAGGCAGGCCACGGCGGGGCATCGGGCCGTTTCCAGGCGCTGAAAGAAGTAGCCATGGAGTACGCCTTCATGCTCAATCTGGCGGGGAAAAAGGAGTAAGAAGGCGGAACGTTCAACGGAGGCAGGCAAGTGCTTGGCTCCGTTGAACGTTGTTAAATCGGGCGGCGTTTTGTAGGTTGGCACACTAGTATTCGTTCAATCAGATCAATTATGCTAACAACATCACGTCCGGCAACGCGCACGCAGAATCCGGTGAAAGCGGATATCTGGAAACGGCGCATCATTAAATATTTCGATCTACTATCGCCTGAGGATCAAGAAGATATAAAACAGGCTATTGCAGATAAATCAGCTATAGCCAGTCAATTTTCACAGCCTGTTATAATAACCCAGTGGCCGTTTGCCAACGATAAAGTCTGGCATTTAGGGGCCTTAATTGGAGAGGATATTGTTAGTGAAGCCGTCTCAGCCAATGGCGGGCAGTTAACGAGCAAGTTAATTATCGACCTGCTTACTATACATCCTCTTCCCTTCTACATAGACGCTAACGAGTCGATTCTATTTTTGGGCAATAACAAATTAGCCGAGTTAGAACTTGGCCCCCTCAAACCGATCTCGTCTGTGGAGGCAGTTCAGCGATACGGATTGGCAAAATTGGAAGAAGCAAGCGAAAAAAGTTATACCAGAGTCTGAAGCCTGTCCCAACTCCAGAATTACTTATCCGATTAGGTAATCTGATACAACCATTTGAGCGTAATCCGTCGAAAAGAACTATAATTACAGGAGAAGCCGATTTATTCGATAATGCCGTTTTTGACGCAACTAATGGCGGTTTTCCGCCAGATTGTATCAGAACACCTACCGAAAATATAGCTAATCAAGGTCAAGAAGGTCGCTATCTATGGGTTCTTGATCAGAAAGGTTTGAGACTGCTTCTTGAAGCAACCCACAATCTCAAAAGAGTACATAATCCGATTGTTTACCACACTAATATCACCGGGGGAGAACCAGCTTTGCACGGTGGTGAGCTTTAGTTTGGCGAAGACAATAAGGTGTACATAAATAATGCTTCTGGCAGATATGGAAATGCCGAACCGGAGCAATGGGATGCGGTACTCGACTATTTCGTGTATGTTGGCTACGAGGTAGTTCGCCTCCCTTTCCTGCTTCGCTAATTCTCTACTTTCGTCCCCTTTTCCAGCCGTAAAAACTGCGTTACCGACGTGGGGATTTCGTGCGTATAGTGGGTAACGAACAGGAGCGTTGCGCTGTCTGGTAAACTGTCTAGCAGGTGCTGGGCGCGGGTAGTCTGGGTGGGGTCGAGGCACTGGAACGGCTCGTCCAGAATGAGTACGGGCGGGCGTTTGAGCAGGGCACGGCAGAGCAACACCAGTCGTTGCTGCCCCGCCGATAAACCACCAAACTGGCGGTCGGCGAAGGAGGCCAGGTCGAAATAGGTAAGCAGCGCGAGGGCATCGGCGGCGTGGGTAGGGCCAACGGTGTGGGGCACCACCAGGGTATCTGTCAGACCAGTGTAAACTACGTCGCGGACGGTGAGGTGGCGAGGAAAGTAGAGGTGTAATTCGGGCGAAACGAAGCCGATTTGGCGTTTTATGGCCCAAATGCTCTGCCCCGTACCCGTGCGGCCCCGACCGTGGGGTTTGCCAAACAGCCGAATGTCATTGGCATACGCCTGCGGATGGTCGCCGTAAAGCAGACTCAGCAGGACAGACTTGCCCGATCCATTTGGCCCCAGCAACGCCCATCGCTCACCCACCCTGACGATCCAGTTTAGTTTGTCCAGAATCACGTTATCGCCATAGCGCACGGTCACCTCGCGGAGGTCGAAAACTACCTCGGCGGGCAGCGGAATCATCGGCGGCGTTTGCCAGTCGGGCGGCGTGGGCAGGGTTGTTTCATCCGAATCTGGCTGTGCCGAGGCTGATACTACAGTCGCTTGAACTGGCCTACTAACTAGTTGTCCATCAGTCAATTTAGCTATGTGTGTTATGCGCTTGGGCAGGGCATCAGGTGGCGAAATAAGCACGAGTTGCGTACCGGCCTGCATCAGTTCGTCGAGCCAGTCAGACAGGTTTTGGCGCATGGCCGCGTCCAGCCCCACAAACGGGTCGTCGAGTAGCAAGAGGTCAGGCTGTTTCAGCAATGCCTTCGCGATCAATACCTTGCGGGTCTGCCCGTTCGAGAGTTTAATAAACGGCAACGACAGCAAGGGCAGCAAACCTAGCCGCGCCAATGTGGCCTGACCGTCAATGAGTTGCTGTTCGTCTAGTTGCAAAAATGTTTGTACGTTCAGGCTTTCTTCCAGTCCGGCGTGGTAGCGTTGCTGGTAAAAAAATCGGCTGTAATCGAAGGTGTGCGAGGCTTCGCGGAATGTGACGATGGCCGTTCGGGCTTTATGTTGTTCGCAGGTGATGGGTTGTTTGTCTGACTTGTCACCGTAAAATGTTACCTGACCTGACTGTGGTAAAAACCGTCCGGCCAGAGCTTCCAGCAACAGTGATTTTCCGGCCCCTACCGGCCCCGTAACGGCCCACTGTTGCCCCGGTTCCAGCGTAACATCGACATCGCGCAACACCACCACCGCCCCCTTCCGAAAAAAGGCCTTTTCGAGTTGAATCATAAAGCTTACAAACAATCCACATCAATCACGATGCTGACCTGACGGAGGCCTTTATCGGTGAGGATATTGGTAATGCACTCCTGAATAAAGGCTTTTACTGCCTTGAAATTGATTTTTTCGCGCTCCAGCTTGATCAGCACATCATACAGAAACTGGTTGCGGACGCGCTCTACCAGCGGCTCTTCGGGGCCAAGTACGCGCTCATCGCCAAGCTTGTCGGCGAGGTCGGCGCGGAGTTGGTCGGCGGCCTTTTTACTTACACGTTGGTCGGTGTGGCGCACGGTGAGCTTGATCAGGCGTGAGAACGGCGGGTAATTGAAATTCTGGCGTTCCACAATCTCATCGGTATACAGGCCGTGGTAATCATTGTCGATAATCTTAGTCAGCACCGCTTGCTGTGGGTTGGCGGTCTGAATCAGCACGCGCCCCTGCCGGTCGGCCCGGCGACCAGCCCGGCCACTCACCTGGGTCATCATCTGAAACGCCCGTTCCGTGGCCCGAAATTCGGGGAAGTGGATAATCCGGTCGGCGTCGAAGATGCCGACGAGGCTCACGTTGTCGAAGTCTAACCCCTTGGTAATCATCTGGGTACCCACCAGAATATCGACCTTGCCCGTTTCAAACTCCTGGATGATCTGCTGGTAGGCATTCTTGGCCCGTGTGGTGTCGAGGTCCATGCGCTGAATGCGGGCGTCGGGAAACAGGATCTGGAGCTGGTCTTCCAGCTTTTCGGTGCCGTAGCCCACCGTTTTCACCTTCGTGGAGCCACAAACGGGGCACAGCTTAGGCACCATCTCTTTGTGGCCGCAGTAGTGGCAGCGCAGTTCGGCGGCGCGTTGGTGGTAGGTCAGG
This sequence comes from Cytophagales bacterium, assembly GCA_038230755.1. Classification (GTDB taxonomy): domain Bacteria; phylum Bacteroidota; class Bacteroidia; order Cytophagales; family Spirosomataceae; genus Fibrella. The sequence continues at coordinate 13,835 of JBBRMP010000126.1, forward strand.
CTCACGGCGCAGTTGGGGCACTGCCCAATCCATTCGCAGTCTTCGCACTGAATATACGGCGAATAGCCGCGCCGATTCTGAAACAAAATGCTTTGTTCGCCCCGCTCCAGATTATCAAATAAAGCCTGATACAGCACCGACGAAAACTCATTTTTCATGGTCTTCTGGTGCCGCTCCTTCTTCACGTCGATGAGCGAAATGAAGGGTAGGTTGGCATTGCCGTAGCGTTCAAACAGCTCCACCAGCCCATAGCGGCCCTGTTTGGCCTGGTAATAGGACTCAATACTTGGCGTGGCCGACCCCAGCAGGACTTTGGCCTGCTGCCAGTGGGCCATCATCATGGCCACGTCGCGGGCGTGGTAGCGCGGGGCGGGGTCGTGCTGTTTGTAGGACGTCTCATGTTCTTCGTCCACGATAATCAACCCCAAATTGTCAAACGGTAAAAACACCGCCGACCGTACCCCCACCACAAACTGGTACTGCCCCGACACGATGCCTTTCCAGACTTCAACGCGCTCATTGTCAGAGAATTTAGAGTGGTAAATCCCCATTTTGTCGCCGAACACTTTCTGGAGCCGCACCACAATCTGGGTGGTCAGTGAAATTTCGGGCAATAGGTACAGCACCTGCGACCCGCCCGCCAGTACTTTCTGAATGAGGTCGATGTAGACTTCGGTTTTGCCGCTGCCCGTGATGCCGTGAAAGAGGACAATGTCTTTTTCGGCGAAAAACGCCATCGTCTTGTCCGACGCGGCCTGCTGGGCGGGGGTGAGTTTGATTTCGCCCTGGGGCGAATACGTCTGCGAGAAGCGCGGCTGGATGAGTTCGAAAGTCTCGAACACGCCATTTTTTATGAGGGTGGCCAACGACGACGACGAGAGTTCATCGTCCTGATTGAGCAACGTTTTGTCAAGGCCAGTCTGGTTTAGGGCGGGGCTGCGTTGTAACGGAACGTGACTCAGATACCGCATCACTACCTCCTGTTGTTTAGGTAGTTTATCTAGTCTACGGAGAAGGAATAGTAATAAGTCCGGGTTCTCGTACTGCTGTTCGAGGCGAATCTTGCGTACCATCTTTGGCACATATTTTTCTTTGACCTCGTCGAAGACAATGACGGCTCGCTTGCTTACTAATGACTTGATCATTGTTGGCACGTTGACCTCGCCCACCAGCCTTCCTATCTCTTCGTATGACAGCGCCGGGTGCTTACGGAGTTCGTCGAGCAGGGCCGTTTCCTGTTCGGTAAGCAGTTCTGGATAGTCGAAATCAGGGTTTAGCTGCACCTTCGACTGGCTCGTGATTTTCAGGCCAGAAGGCAATGCCACGTTGAGCACTTCGCCCACGCAACACATATAATACTCTGACATCCAGGTAAATAGCTGCAGCTGATAGCCTGTCACGAGGGGATATTCGTCGAGGAGTTCAAGCACGTAGCGGGCCTGATATTGCTGCGGCGGCTGGTTGTGGAGCCGGGCCACTACGGCGGTCATGACGCGGCTTTTCCCGAAGGGTACAATAACTCTGGCCCCAATTTTGATAAGGCCGTTCATTTCTCTCTGAACCCGATAGGTGAACAATCGTGGCACGGGAATTGGCAAGATCAAGTCGACAAAAAAGGTGCGTTCCTCAATGGCCGAATAGGTAAACAGAGGCTCAGACGACGAATCATTCATAAGTAATAGGTACGCTCAGTAAACATCTGAGGCTGAAAATAGCTAGCTGGCAAGAAATTTGAGGTATTAAACTTAAGTACCTCATCCCATAAACGCTATCGATATCTATTAACGCAAACCAGGGCCTTTTTTGGGGCTACTGGCGAGCAGTCGATTTGTGCTATGACTAATGGTAAATCAGTTTGATTGAACAGCCTTAAAATGAAAAATTTGTACGTAGCGTTCAGGCGGGGGTTATTGGTTGGCATGGCTTATTTGCTCACCCAATCCATGTCATTTGCGCAGGTTAAAGGCACGGTATACCGTGATTTTGATCAAAGTGGCACCCAAACAGCATCACTACCCGAAGAGCCGGGCGAGCCGAACATGGTGGTACGGGCCTACGTGAATTTCAGCACGACCCCCCTCTCCACCACCACCGATGCCAATGGGGCCTATCAGTTTAGCGCGGCAGACATTCCTGCCAATGTAAAGGTACGCATCGAGTTTGCGGGGCTACCCGACGGCTACTTTTTCGGTGCAGCAGGGGCCGAGGCCCGCTCGAACGTGCGGTTTGTAATTGCTGGCCCTGCCGCCACGGGCGTCGATGCTGGTATCAACTATCCTACCGACTACTGCCAGAACGGCGAAGTATCGACGATCATTCCTTGTTTCGTGAATGGTGATCCGCTTAGTGCCCTCAACGCCGACGGATCGCCCGCCAACCCCGCCAACCTGGCTAGCGCGGCCGACGTGCTGGTGGCCTTTCCGTATTCGGCTACGGGGCTGGCATCGGGGTCTAACTTTCCCCCGGCTCACCTGGCCACTGCCGGACAGGTTGGGTCAATTTGGGGCGTAGGGTTGCTCAGGGCCGAAAAAAAGGTGCTTACCTCGGCGGCCATCAAACGCCACGCCGGGCTTGGTATTTTGGGTACGGGTGGTATTTATATCACCGACGTGTCGTCATTGACGGCTACGCCCACGGCTGTGCAGGTGACGCAGGCACAGGTGACAACGCAGCCATTTTTTGATTTTCAGGCTGATTTGGGCGTTACCACTGGTGCCGATCCGCACTCCGGGCTATCGGGCAATAAATTACAGGCTAGCGCTGACCCCGGCTCAATGTCAGCAATGGGCCGCGTGGGTCTTGGCGGCATCGAAATTTCGGACGATAGCAAGACGCTATACGCCGTCAACCTCTACGACCGCAAACTCTACGGTGTTTTTATCGA
>JBBRMP010000127.1:0-16608 GCA_038230755.1 Cytophagales bacterium
AGTTCAGCGGCATAAGAACAAGGTCTTCACAACGATCTATCTGATCGTTAAGGACCAGTATATCGCAGAAGATTTAATGCAGGACACCTTCATCAAGGCTGTCGACACCATTAAATCGGGCCGCTATAACGAAGAAGGCAAGTTTCTGCCCTGGATCGTCCGCATCGCTCACAATCTGGCTATCGACTATTTCCGGCGAGATAAACGCTACCCCAATGTGGTGTTTGAAGACGGAAGCAGCGTGTTTAACACGTTAGAATTTGCCGAAGACTCAGTCGAGACGGTGCAGATTCGGCGTGAAACACATGAGCACCTACGTGAGTTGATTCAGCGATTGCCGGAACAACAACGTCAGGTATTGATCATGCGGCACTACGAGGAAATGAGTTTCCAAGAGATTGCCGATGCGACCGGCGTCAGTATTAACACAGCTTTGGGACGTATGCGTTATGCACTTATAAACCTGCGCAAGCAGTTAAGTAAACGCCCTGTTAGCTATGACAAAAACATTTACCCAAGATGACGTAATCCGGTACGTCTACGAAGAAACTTCCGAAGAGGAGAATCTGCTGCTCGAAGAAGCACTCATGGTGGAACCCACCCTGATGGGCTTTTTCCTGGACACCCTCGAACTGCGGTCGCTGATGAACAAGATTGAACGTCAGCCCCGCCCGTCAACAGTCGAGTCGATCCTGTCTTACTCGGCCAACCATTTCACTGCTCAGCTACGCCGCCCCCGCACGCACCGGGGCGTGGTCTAGCTGGGCATTTTTTGTTTTCCTAACATCCTACACATGTCGAGATTCATTCATCGGCTGCCTCACTACGGGGCAGCCGCTTTGGCTTTAATGGCCTTCCAAACGTCCGTTTTAGCCCAAAAACCTGCAAAACGCGCCACCGTGGCCGTTTCGCCACCATCAGCCATCGCCTCACCCGAAGAGAAATTAACGAAGGCTGAACTTGAAAACCACCTGCGCTTCATCGCGTCTGATGAGTTGCAGGGCCGCCGGACGGGCTCGGCAGGCAACATGGTGGCGGCCCGGTATCTGGCCGAACAGTTTCGGATGATGGGACTCAAACCTGCGGGCGAAAACAACAGCTACTACCAGCACGTAGACCTGCAACTGAGTAAACCCGTTACCTCCGGCACCATTCGGGTGGGCAATGATACGCTCAGTGTGGGTAAACAGTTTGTGGTCATGGCCGGTCCCGCCACCGACAAAACCGCCGAATCGGTCTACGTAGGCTACGGCCTCACACCCGACGACTACGCAGGTAAGGATGTGAAAGGCAAGTGGGTCATCACGCAGGTTGGTTCTGCCGAGGCCAAAACCCCGCGTGAACTGATTGGGGCCATGACCGCCAAACGGGCATTGGCCACGGAGCGCGGTGCGTTGGGTATTATCGAATTGTTTGCGGTCCAAACCGCACCCTGGGGCATGGTAAACCGCTTTTTCAACACTGAGCAGCTGGCACTGACACCCGCTGGCGAAACGGGCAAACCCCAACTGCTGCACGTCTGGGTAGACAATGGTAAAGGGCAGGGGGCTGCGCTTAAAGACAGCAAAGCCGTGACCATCCGTATGTCGGGGCGGGCCGTGAATCCCATTCAGGCGGTGAACGTAGCCGGGATTATCGAAGGGACTGACCCCGTGCTAAAAAACGAATACGTACTACTCACCGCCCACTTCGACCATATTGGCGTGGGCAAACAGGGCGGCGCTCCCGTCACGGCCACCGACACGATTTTCAACGGTGCCCGCGACAACGGCATGGGCACGGTGGGCCTGCTGGCGGCGGCAAAAGCCCTGACGCAACAACCCGCCAAACGGTCGGTGATTATAGTAGCGCTGACGGGCGAAGAAGTGGGTCTGCTGGGTAGTCGTTTCTACGCTGAACACCCCCTGGTACCCTTGAAACAAACTATTTTTGATTTCAACATCGACGGCGCAGGGTATAACGACACGTCGATCATCTCGGTAATTGGCCTGGAGCGCACCGGCGCGAAGGCGGAAATTGAGCAGGCCGCGCGTGATTTCGGGCTGGGTGTCTTCGCCGAACCTGCTCCCGAACAGGGTCTTTTCGATCGATCAGACAACGTGAGTCTGGCGGCGAAAGGTGTGCCCGCTCCTACCCTGTCGGAAGGATTCAAAACGTTCGACGAGGACCTGATGAAGAATTACCACAGCGTGTCGGACAACCCCGACACGATTGATTACGATTATCTGCTTCGGTTTTGTCAGTCCTATGCCCGTGCCGCCCGGCTCATTGCCAACCGCGCTACCCGCCCGTTCTGGACGGCCGGTGATAAGTATGAAGCCGCCGGGAAAGCCTTGTACGGCCAATAAAACTAAACCCGTTGGAAGGACGTTTATTAACGGAACGTCGCCTATTCTTCCCATGATTCTGAAGGTCCTTTTCATATTCGCCCTGCTTATCACCTTCGTGCCGCCGGTGCGCCGGTTTGTGTTCTACCTGCTGGTGGGGCGGCAACTGGTGAAAGAGCAACGTCGCCAACACGAGCGCACTGTGCCGCCACGCGAGGGCGAAACCCGCGTGACAAAACCGGTTAACAAGACAGGCAACCCGTTCAAGGGTGGCGAATACGTTGACTACGAAGACGTGAAATAGCTTTTTAAGCTTTATTAACGAAGCCCGTGCCTTAACGCACGGGCTTTTTTGATGGGCGGTTGTGTTTTCAGGATAAGGCCCGGTTAATTTGGACAATCAACATCCGAGTTGTTAATTTATAGGGCAGCCAGTAGATAAAACCAAACTAATTAGGCTGATTTTCACGTTTTCTCTTTAATCAGTATATGGCCCGCCGTGGCCTGCACAAAATCCATCACATGAAGTTTTCTTCCCTTGCTCTTGTCGGCACACTGTCGGCGCTGTTCACCGCACACCAGGCCGTTTCACAAGTAAAAAAAGGACCTGCCCGCCCGGCCCAGGCCCGTCCGTCGGCAAAAGCCACGATGGCTTCGGCCAAGTCGATGCTGACTAATAGCAACGATTCACTGAGCTATAGCATTGGCTACAGCATTGCCCAGAGCATGAAGCAGCAGGGGCTGACCAACGTGAATACCGCCGTGCTTTCGCAGGCCATCGGCGATGCACTAAAGGGGCAAAAATTGGCCCTCGCTGAGCCGCAGATGCAGCAAATTATGATGGGCTACATGCAAAAACAGCAAATGTCGCACATGGCTGAGCAGAGCAAAGCGTCGGAACCGAACAAAAAAGCGGGGGCTGCTTTTCTGGCGGAAAATAAAACAAAGCCCGGCGTTCAAACTACGGCCAGTGGTTTACAGTATATCATTGAGAAAGAAGGAACGGGCGCAAAACCAGTTGCCACCGACCGGGTGAAGGTGCATTATACGGGCAAGTTGCTCGACGGCAATGTGTTTGATAGCTCAGTGCAACGGAGTACTCCCGCCGAGTTTGGCGTGACGGAAGTGATTAAGGGCTGGACGGAAGCATTGCAACTGATGCCCGTTGGCTCGAAGTGGAAAGTGTTTATCCCATCAGATCTTGCCTACGGCGACCGGGGTCAGAGTAGCATTACCCCCGGCTCGACGCTGATTTTTGACATTGAATTACTTGACATCGTTAAAACTAATTAGCGAATGAGGGTGCTATTCATCCACTCATTCGCTCGTTATCCTATATGAGAAAATACCTGATCACACTGATTCCTGTGCTGATGCTGAGTCTTCAGCCCGACTCACGCTCTTCGTCGGCCCCCGTGCCGTCCGTATCTGCCAAGGCTCCTGCCGCCGACGATTTGAAGCCGACGATGACTCAGGAGCGTGTTGAGCAGGTTGTTACGCAACTGCTGACCCGGCATCACTACCGCAAAGTGCGGTTGAGCGACTCGCTGTCGGCGGTGGTTTGGGATAATTACCTCAAAGAAATGGATGCCAGCAAGGTCTATTTGCTAGCCTCAGACATTGCCGCGTTTGACAAGTACAAATTGCAACTCGACGACGCGTTGGTAAACGGTGATCTGACGGCGGCGTTCGATATGTTCAACGTGTTTCGGAAACGCCTGGCTGAACGGTCAGACTTTGTGAAACTGACGTTGAGCAAGCCGTTCAGTTTCTCAGCTGACGAATCGTATAATACGGATCGGGAAAAGGCCGCGTGGCCTAAAGACCTGGCCGAACAGAACGACATCTGGCGCAAGATGCTGAAGAATCAGGCACTGGAATTGAAGCTAACCGGCAAGGCCGATACGGCGGCTATGAGCCTGATGAACACGCGCTACAAAAGCCTGGAGCGTCGGCAGGGGCGGATCAAGAGCGAAGACGTGTTCCAGATGTACATGAATGCCTTCGGCGAAGCCCTCGACCCGCACACCAACTACTTTGCGCCCCGCACCGCCGACCTGTTCAATCAGGAAATGAGCCAGTCGCTGGAAGGCATTGGCGCGTTGTTGCTGGAAGACGGTGAGTACACCAAAATTTCGGATCTGGTGCCGGGCGGTCCTGCTTTCCGCAGTAAGCAGTTTACCAAAGGCGACAAAATCATCGGCGTGGCCCAGGGCGATAATGGCCCAATGGTGAGCATCGTCGGTTTCCAGGTAGACGACGCCGTGAAGCTAATCAAAGGCCCCAAAGGCACGGTTGTTCGCCTGCAGATTCGCCCCGCCACGGCCCTGGCCGCAGACGTACCCAAGGAGATCCGGATTGTTCGTGAGAAAATCAAGCTCGAAGAGCAACGTGCTCATAAAGAGGTCATTGACATCAACGAAGATGGTCGGACGTATAAGCTCGGCGTGGTGACGGTGCCCCTGTTCTATCGTGATTTCGATGCGGCCCGTCGTCGTGAAAGCGAAGTAGCCAGCACGACAACGGACGTGAAACGCCTGATCGACTCGTTGAAATTGCAGAAAGTAGACGGCGTAGTGCTCGACCTGCGCGGCAACGGCGGTGGCTCACTGCTGGAAGCCATCAACCTGACGGGTTTGTTTATCCAGAAAGGACCGGTAGTGCAGGTACGCGACTCTGGCGGCGACACGGAAGTGATGGCCGACAATGACCCATCCGTTACCTACGATGGCCCATTGGCTATTCTGGTAGATCGGTTCAGTGCCTCGGCATCGGAGATTTTCGCCGCCGCTATTCAGGACTACAAACGCGGCTTGATCGTGGGTGGTCAGACGTTCGGCAAAGGCACCGTGCAGCAACTGATCGACCTGAACAATATGCTGCCCAAAGAGCAGGATAAGGTGGGTCAGGTGAAGATGACGGTGCAGAAGTTTTACCGAATCAACGGTAGCAGCACGCAACACAAAGGTGTTACGCCCGACATTCTGTTGCCCTCGCGTTTCTCGGCCGAAGAGTACGGTGAAAGCGCCCAGCCCAGTGCCCTGCCCTGGGATCAGATCGCCTCGACGCGCTTTGATGTAACGAGCTTCATCAACGATAAGCTGACCAGCCGGTTGCGCGAAAAGTATGAGCAGCGTCTGAAAACCGACGTCGATCTGAAACGCGAAGCACAGGCCGTTGTGGATTTCAAAAAAGCGAAGGAAAATACAACGGTGTCGTTGCAGGAAAGCAAGCGTAAGAAGGAAAAGGATGAGGCTGACAAGAAGGTAGCGGCGCTAGACAAATCGAGCGTGATTGAACCCGCTGATGGCTCCGAAACGCCAACTACGGCGAAAGCCAAAAAGAGAAAGGATACGTACCTGATTGAAACCGGGCGCATCCTATCGGATATGATTGGGATGCAGGGCAAGGTCAAAACGGCTATGAACAGCAACAACTAGTATCAAGTAGTTTAAAACAAAAAGGGGCCAGACATCACTGTCTGGTCCCTTTTTTGGGCCGAGGCGATGTTCGCTGGAGCGGGCCGGGCGGCGTTCCGCTCCGATAGGCCGACAGGTCAATTGTAGCTTGATATATTTCTCAGCATTGGCCTGTCGGCCCACCGGAGCGGAACGCCGCCCGGCCCGCTCCAGCGAACATCGCCCCTGCCAAGATATTACGAAAGCCAACTACACCCACAAAATCCCTACTTCACTTCCCACACCGTCAACGACCCAAAAACAGCTTTGCCACCTTCTGAAAACAACTCGATTTTGCCGTCGTGTTTAGTGGGAAAAACTAGATCGGTCATCGCTTTCTGACCACCGTTGGCGAAGATTTCGACGATGGATTTATCGACCAGCAGGTGCAGTGTCAGGTGGCCATTTTGGGGCGCTATCGTCACTGATTCTGTGCTTGGAAAGCGGTCGCTGAAGGACACGTTACCTGAATGGGTCCGGTCGAAAGCCAGCGTTTGGGTGGCCACGTCGTAGGTAAGGATGCTTGCCTCATCCCCGCTTTTCAGGAGCCGGATACCTATTTTTTTAGCCGACCCCAGTGTGATGTCAGCCTCCAGTTCATATGACTCCCCGGCGTAGCCAAGCGGTATGGTTTCGGCCACGTTCATATTGGTGATAGTGGTCACTTTTTTGCGAAACGCCACCAGGGAAATGGGCGTCTGAATGAGCCGGTAGCCTTGGGGGGTACTCTGCAAACTCAATTCACGCGGTACCGACATAGCCCCTTTAAACGGCGTGGTGGGCAGTTTGTTGGCATATTCCCAGTCGTTGAGCCAGCCCATCATGATCGGCTTTTGGCGGTTAGCGGGGCGGTCGTTGAACGGAATACCCGCGTAAAAGTCCTTGCCTTCATCCACATACAGTATCTCGTCCTGCTTCTGAGCGGTAAACGTTTTCCCGTCGAAATCACCCACAAAGTACTGCATGGCGAGGTAGTTCTTTTGCCGGTGCCCACTCGACACCGTCAGCACCCACTTTTTCGCCGATGAGCCTTCTACGGGCACCTCAAACAGAGCCGGGCATTCCCACACGCGGCTGGTGTCGCCTATGGGGCCAAACAGACTGAGCAGCTTCCAGTCTTTCAGGTTAGAAGACTCGTAAAACGCAGTCTGATGATCGGTAGGTTTGATTACGGCCATGAGCCATTTCTTGCCGGGAGCATACCAGAATACGTTTGGGTCACGGAATTCTTTGGTGTGCAAATCCAGCACTGGGTTAGGGGCGTATTCGGTCCAGGTACGGCCTTTGTCAGCGCTGTAGGCCAGGTTTTGGTACTGAGCCGTTTGCTTGTCGCCTTCAGACACGTTGCCGGTGTAGATGGCCACCATGCAGTCCTTCGTTCCCGCTGGACAGAGGCCACTTTGGTTGCCTTTGTCCAGCACGGTACTACCCGAAAAAATGGCCGTTTGCGATTTCCCGTCGGCGCTGGTAAACTCCGGAATAGCCAGCGGCAGGTGTTGCCAGTGGAGCAGGTCTTTGCTCGCGGCATGGCCCCAGCTCATGTGGCCCCACTCGTTGCCAAAGGGGTTATGTTGGTAGAACAGGTGGTACTCGCCGTTGGCATAGATCATCCCGTTGGGGTCGTTGATCCAGTTTTTGGGCGGCGTGAAGTGGTAGCAGGGCCTGTATTCCTCTGGTTTTAAAGCAACTGTATTTTGCCCGAACGAACAACAGACCGCTAGAGCCAGCATGGCAGTGGTCAGGATGAGGTATTTCATGCTGAAAATTAAAGCGATTTTCTGACAATCAGCCGGAACGGGTTTTCGATGTGTTCGCGGCTGTCAGTAAGTACCAAATTGGCGGCGGTGCGGCCCATTTGGGCGAAATTGGTGGACAGCACCGTGATACCTTCCAGCAAAAACTCTTTTAGCGGCGTGTCATTATACGATAATATCCCTACTTCTTCACCCAGCACGTAGGGCGTGGCTTTGGTCTGTTTGATGAGTTCAACCAGATCTTCTTCCATCAGATTGATATACGCGTTTTGGGGCTGAATCACCTCCTGCTGAATATCACGGATGATTTTGGCGGTAAACTGATGTTCGGAACAGAACTTGTAAAAGCCGTTCAGGATACCGCGCGGGTGGTAGCTGTAGGCCGGAAATAGCAGGTTCAGCGTGGTGTATTTGCGCAGCAGCGGAAGCGCATCGGTGAGGGCCTGGTACAGGTCTTTTTCAAAATTCTGGAATACGGCGGCATACTGCCCCGTCACGCCTTCCAGCAGCTTGTCCATCATCACCAGTTTATGCTTCGGCAGGCTGTTGATAAGCTCATACGCCTTATCGCCCCCCTCGAAAAAATGGGCGATGATCACAAAGTGCGTATGGTTGCGGGCGTGGGTCTGGATCAGGTCGCGGAAGAGGCGGAAGTCGTTGTTGTAGATGAAAAAGTCGATGCTGATACCGGGACCAAGCGCTTCGACAAAGGCATCATAAATAAGCTTCTTGTGAGCACTTAACTTGTTGAATAACAAGAATATCTTCAGGTTTCTACCCGTCTTCGTGTAGTTGATGTAGAAGCCTTTCCCTTTTACAGCTCCCACAATCTCTTTTTCTTTCAGCAACTCATACGCCCGCTCGACGGTGCCTTTGGCCACGTCAAATTCGGCGCATACCTCATGAATCGACGGTAGTTTGTCGCCGGGTAAAATGTCGTGATTCTCGATGCCCTCCACAATCGAATTATAGATCTGCTGATATTTGGGCGTGTTCGAGTAATCGTTAATTTTTATGTGATAGAGCATCGTTCAGTAGGACAGTATGGGAAAGCCCCGATGGACCTTTCCTTACTTTTGTGTCGACGTAGTGCCGACATAAAACCGACCGGCAAACTGACCTTATGGAAACTATTCACCCGTCAACTCCAACCGCAAACCCGCAGGCATTTAAACACGTGAGCTACCTCTGGGACGAAGCCGTTGCGGCGGCCTTACCCGGCGATGCTGACTACGACCGTGAGGTGGCCCTGCTCCTATACCGGTCTAATCTGTTGGGTACCGACCTGCGCCTGACCAACTATGGCGGCGGCAACACCTCCTGCAAAGCCATGGCCCCCGACCCGCTCACGGGGCAACTGACCGAGGTGATGTGGATAAAAGGCTCTGGCGGCGACATTGGCACCCTAAAACGCAGCGGTCTGGCCGCCCTTTATGTGGACCGGCTGTTGAGCCTGAAAAACGTGTATCGCGGACTGGAACACGAAGACGAAATGGTCGACCTGTTCAACCATTCTATTTATGATCTGGCCTCGAAAGCACCGTCTATCGACACGCCGCTGCACGGGTTTTTGCCCTTCAAACATATCGACCACCTCCACCCCGACGCGGCCATTGCCATTGCGGCCGCTAAAGACGGCAAGCGCATTACGCAGGAGTTGTTCAACGGCCAAATCGGCTGGGTAGATTGGCGGCGTCCGGGTTTCGAACTGGGTCTGGAACTGGCGCAGTGCCTGGCCGACAACCCCGGCATCCGGGGCATCATGCTTGGCTCGCACGGCTTGTTTACCTGGGGCGACACCGCCTATGAAAGCTACATAAACACGCTGGAAGTGGTCGAAACCTGCGCGGAGTACCTGGAATCCAATTACGGTAAAAAACGCCCGGTCTTTGGTGGTGCGGCCATCAATAGCCTCACCCCCGCCAACCGGCAGGCCAAAGCCGCTGCATTGGCCCCAACCCTACGCGGTTATTGTTCGTCAGAACGGCATCAGATCGGCCATTTTACCGACGATGCGCGGGTGCTGGAGTTCATCAATTCAAACGACCTGGCGCGGTTAGCGCCGATGGGCACAAGCTGCCCCGACCACTTTTTGCGCACAAAAATCAGCCCGCTGGTGCTGGACCCGGCCCAACTCGACAGTGCCCCCACCGAATACCTCGACAGAGCTTTTGCAGTGTATCGAAACGACTATCACCACTACTACGACACCTGCAAACACCCGAATTCACCCGCCATCCGCGATGCCAATCCGGTGGTGATTTTGCTGCCGGGCGTGGGCATGTTCACCTTCGCCAAAGACAAGCAAACGGCGCGGGTGGCTGCCGAATTTTACACCAACGCCATCAACGTGATGAAGGGCGCGGAGGCCATTTCGGAGTATACGTCGCTGCCCCGACAGGAAGCGTTCGACATTGAATACTGGTTGCTTGAAGAAGCCAAACTACAACGGATGCCCAAGCCTAAGGCGCTTTCGGGCAAAATTGCGCTCGTAACGGGCAGCGCCGGCGGCATCGGTAAAGCCATTGCCCGCAAATTTGCTGACGAAGGGGCCTGTGTCATCATCAACGATTTCGACACTGACCGGCTCGCCGGGGCCAATACGGAATTTAAAACCAGCTATGGCCGCGACACCCACGCCATTGCCAATTTGGACGTGACCAAAAAAGACAGCATCGAAGCCGCGTTCGACGTGGCGGCGGTGGCCTTTGGCGGGGTCGACATTGTGGTAAACTGCGCGGGCATCAGCATCTCGAAACCGCTGGAAGACCACACCGAAGCCGACTGGGATGCCCTCTACGACATTCTGGTGAAGGGTCAGTTTATGGTTACGCAGGCGGGGGTTAACACCATGCGCAAGCAGAATCTGGGCGGCGACGTGCTGAATATTGTCTCGAAAAACGCGCTCGTTTCTGGTCCCAACAACGCGGGCTATGGCTCGGCGAAGGCTGCCCAACTGCACCTGAGCCGCCTCAACGCCGCCGAACTGGGCAAAGACCACATCCGCGTCAACGTGGTCAACCCCGACGCGGTCATTTCCGACTCCAAAATCTGGGCCGGTGCCTGGGCCGAAGGTCGCGCTAAAGCCTACGGTATCACCGTGGCCGAACTGCCCGCCTACTACGCCAAACGCACCCTGCTGGGCGAGGTTATCCTCCCCGACGACATCGCCAATGCCTGCTTCGCCTTCGTCGGTGGTCTGCTAACCAAATCAACCGGCAACGTCCTGAACGTCGATGGCGGCGTGGCAATGGCTTTTGTTCGTTAAAAACCCTTCCTACCATGACCCTTTCCCCCGAAAATATAGCCGACTTTAACCAGCAACACCTTGACAATCACCGTCGTAAGCTAGCGTACTGGACCGATGAAGTAGGCGCTGCCGAAACGATTATCGACAAGCTGATTGCCTTTCAAATCGCCATTCCGTCGTGGGCATTGGGTACGGGCGGCACCCGGTTCGGGCGGTTTGGTGGCGGCGGTGAACCCCGTAATCTCGATGAAAAAATCGCCGATGTAGGGTTGCTTCATGCCCTCAACCGTAGCAGTGGGGCCATTTCCCTGCATATTCCGTGGGACATCCCAACCGACCCTGAAGCCACCAAACAACTCGCCGCTCACCACGGCCTTCGGTTCGATGCCGTCAATTCCAACACGTTTCAGGATCAGCCAGAACAGGAACACAGCTATAAATTTGGGTCGCTGCAACATACCGACCCGGCGGTGCGGCGGCAGGCGATTGAGCATAATATCGAGGTAATTAGGCATGGCATGGCACTGGGGTCCGATTCGTTAACCGTTTGGTTGTCAGACGGTTCGTGTTTTCCGGGACAGCTCAATTTCCGCAAAGCCTTCGACCGCACCCTCAACAGCCTGCAACAGATTTACGCCGCCCTGCCCGAGGCCTGGAAAATGTTCGTGGAATACAAAGCCTTCGAGCCCAACTTCTATTCTATGACAGTCGGCGATTGGGGCAGCAGCTTTTTGTATGCCAACAAGCTCGGCTCCAAGGCTTACACCCTTGTTGACCTCGGCCACCACCTGCCCAACACCAACATCGAACAGATCGTCGCGATCCTGTTGCACGAAGGCAAGCTCGGCGGTTTCCACTTCAACGACTCGAAATACGGCGACGACGACCTCACGGCAGGGAGCATCAAACCGTATCAGTTATTCTTGATATTCAACGAGTTAGTCGACGGGATGGACGCGCGAAACATGGACCACGCCACCGGTTTGGGCTGGATGATCGACGCGAGCCATAACGTGAAAGATCCGCTTGAAGACCTCCTTCAATCGGTCGATGCCATTCAGACGGCCTACGCGCAGGCCCTGCTCGTTGACCGTATGGCACTGGAAGAAGCCCGCGAAGCCAACGACGTAGTCCGGGCGCAGGAGCTTTTGCAGGATGCCTTCCGCACCGACGTTCGCCCCCTGGTGGCCGAAGCCAACCGTCGCGCCGGGGGTGCCATCAATCCACTCGCCCTGTTCCGCCAGCAAAACGTCCGCCAGCAACTCATCAGCGAGCGGGGTTTGAAAACGGTGGCGACGGGACTGTGAAAATGCAGCCCGTCATCGCGATATTCGACATTGGCAAGACCAACAAGAAGCTGTTCCTCTTCGACGAGCAGTACCGCATCGTGTGGGAACAGGCCGAGACATTTACCAATATAACCGACGAAGACGGCGACCCATGCGAAGACGTATCGCGGCTAAGCAAGTGGGTGCGAGACGGGTTGACGAAAGCGCAGCAACTATCAGAGTTCGATATAAAAGCCGTTAATTTTTCGGCCTACGGGGCTAGTTTAGCTTATTTAGACGCTGACTACCAGTCAGTTGGTCAATTATACAATTACCTCAAGCCGTTTCCGGATGCCCTGCGTGACCAGTTTTACAACACGTATGGCGGCCCGGCCTGGCTCTCGTTGCAAACAGCTTCGCCCTGTCTGGACAGCCTCAATTCGGGCCTCATGTTATATCGGATCAAATACGACAAACCGGACCTGTTCGATAAAATCCTGTATGCATTACACCTGCCGCAGTACGTCAGTTTTTTGTTTACGGGCCAGCCCGTCACCGATTGTACAAGTTTGGGTTGCCATACTATGCTCTGGGATTTCACCAAACAGGACTACGCCGATTGGGTAGGAAAAGAGGGTCTGGAGGAAATATTTGGGCCCATCACGCCGTCAAACCACGTTGTTGACGTACCCGTGAATGGTCAATCCATGCAGGTCGGCGTAGGGCTGCACGACTCATCAGGGGCCCTGATTCCCTACCTGAGTGCGTTCAAGGAGCCGTTTGTGTTGCTCTCGACGGGTACGTGGTGTGTGAGCATGAACCCCTTTAATCGTCAACCTCTTACTACCGAAGAGTTACAATATGATTGCCTGAACTACCTGCATTACGGCGGTCAACCCGTAAAAGCATCGCGACTGTTTGCGGGCCACGAACATGAGCAACAGGTAAAGCGCCTCGCCGATTATTTCCACGTTAGTCCCGACCACTATACGACCGTGGCCTACATACCGGCGCTGATCGAAACCATTCAGCACCGTGTTCCAGAAGGAAAAGCCGTTGAATTTGGCAAAAAAGAACCCCTGATTTCCATGACCGGTTCTGCATTCAACGACCGTGATCTGAACGCATTTTCCACTTACGAACTGGCCTACCATCAGCTTATGCTTGACATTATGGCGCAACAGTTGATTTCCACTAACTTAGTGATAGCCGATTCGCCCGTCAAACGGTTGTTTGTGGATGGGGGCTTTGGCAAAAACCCAATCTACATGAACCTGCTGGCTAAGGCCTTTCCAGACATCGAGGTGTATGCGGCGTCGGTGGCGCAGGCGTCGGCATTGGGCGCAGCGTTAGCCATTCATGACCATTGGAATACCGAGCCAATGCCCACCAACAGCATTGACCTGAAACTATACGCAACGCAATGAAAGTAGGTCTCTTTATCCCCTGTTATGTCGACCAATTTTACCCGCACGTCGCCGTGGCCACACTCCGGCTGCTTGAGGCCGTGGGCTGCACCGTGCATTATCCACTCAACCAAACCTGCTGTGGCCAGCCAATGGCTAATTCCGGCTATGCTAACCTGACGGGCGGCTGCGACGAAAATTTTATTCGCAACTTTACTGATTATGAGTACGTTGTCTCCCCATCGGGCAGTTGCACACTGCACATCAAGCAGCATTTGCACGGCAAAAAAGGAGCTGACGAAACCGCTGCAACGGCCATCCGTTCACGGATTTATGAGCTAACCGAGTTCCTCACCGACGTAGTGAAGGTGACTGATTTGGGTACGTTAATGCCGCAACGCACAACGCCAATCCGGGTGGGTATGCACCAAAGTTGTCACGGGCAGCGCGGTTTGCATTTATCGCAGATGTCAGAACTGATGGCCGCGCCGTTCTCAAAACCGGTTCAACTGCTAAAGCAAATCGAAGGCATCAATCTTGTGACAATAGACCGGCCTGACGAATGTTGTGGCTTTGGCGGCACCTTCTGCGTGATGGAAGAAGCCGTTTCGGCCAAAATGGGCAAAGACCGCGTGGCCGACCACCTCCGGCAGGGCGTCGACTACATAACCGGCGTCGATGTGTCGTGTTTGATGCACATGGAAGGCATTCTGAAACGGATGCAATCGACCGTAAAAGTGAAACACATTGCCGAACTATTGACTAACACGTTATGAGCCATCCGCAAAACAGACTCGACCACCCCGACGCGGCGGCGGTGTTCAACAAAGACGAAGCCCGCGTCGATTGGCACGACGAAACGCTCTGGTTTGTACGGGCCAAACGGGATAAAGCTGCGCACCAGATTCCTGAATGGGAAGCCCTCCGAGAGGCCGCTTCACAAATCAAAAACCACGTGCTGTCGAACATGCATGATCTGCTGACCCAATTTGAAGCGAAGGCGATCGAGAACGGCATCACCGTGCATTGGGCCGCCGATGCCGCCGAACATAACGCTATCATTCTCAGCATTCTAGAGTCGGCAAATACAAAGCAGATGGTCAAGTCGAAGTCGATGCTAACCGAAGAATGCAACCTGAACGAATACCTGGTCGAGCACGGCATTGAGGTGATCGACAGTGATTTGGGCGAACGGATCGTGCAGATGCGAGGCGAAAAACCGTCGCATATTGTGCTGCCCGCCATCCACCTCAAAAAGTCGGACGTGGGCGATACATTCCACAAACACCTCGGCACCACGGCGGGTGCCACCGACCCGCAATACCTGACCGAAGCCGCCCGGCAGCACCTGCGCGAAACGTTTCTGACCCGAAAAGTAGCCCTCACTGGTGTTAACTTCGCCATTGCCGAAACGGGTGGATTTGTGGTCTGCACCAACGAAGGCAACGCCGACATGGGCGTACACCTGGCGGATGTACACATTGCCAGCATGGGTTTCGAGAAAATCATTCCAAAGGCCGAACACCTCGGTGTTTTCCTGCGCTTATTGGCCCGAAGCGCTACTGGACAGCCCATTACCACGTTTTCGAGTCATTTTCATAAACCCCGTAAGAGCCGGGGTGATAACGCAGACCAGCAGATTCACCTCGTCATTGTCGACAATGGCCGGAGTCGTCAATTGGGCCGCGCCGACTTCCGTAACTCGCTAAAATGCATTCGGTGCGCGGCCTGTTTGAACACCTGCCCCGTCTACCGGCGCAGCGGAGGCCATAGCTACCACAGTGCCATTGCTGGCCCAATTGGCTCTATTCTAGCCCCAAATCTAGACATGCGCCAAAACGTCGATTTGCCGTTTGCCTCCACGCTTTGTGGTTCCTGCACGAACGTTTGCCCCGTCAAAATCGATATCCACGAACAACTCTATAAGTGGCGGCAGGTGTTGATGCAGGAAGGTTACGGCCCTACTACTAAGACGGTAGCGATGAAAACGATGGCCACGGTGCTGGAGTCTCCCCGTCTCTATCGCATGGCGGGCAGCGTGGGCCGTGGTGTATTGCGCTTCACGCCGGTATTGCTTGAAAATGGCCTCAACCCCTGGTATACGCAGCGCGAAATGCCCGCCCCCCCCGCCGAAACCTTTCGCGACTGGTACATCAACCAACCTAAGCATGACTAGCCGCGAACAAATCCTAGGGGCTATTCAGGCCAACCAGCCTACGTTGGTAGCCTTACCAGATGCTTACACATTCGAGACCACCTACCCGGATTTGACGGCACAGTTTGCATCTGTCTTAGCCTCTATTGGCGGTTTGGCCATTAAAGTGGCCGACTACGCAGCCATCGAAATGCACCTGCAACAGCTATTTCCGCATCAACTCGATGTAGTCACAACCCTCCCCATGCTAGCCCACGTGGCTGATGTATCGCTGACCCATATCCTGGACCCCCATGAATTGGCAAGCGTAAATCTGGCCATTATCGAAGGACAATGGGCCGTTGCCGAAAACGGGGCAATCTGGGTTGATGAATATGACTTACCCCACAGGGCACTGCCCATGATTACGCAATACCTCGCCATCGTCATCCGGCAATCGAGCATCATTCCTAACATGCACGATGCCTATGAACGAATCAAGGTTGATAGAACGGGATTCGGTACGTTCATCGCGGGGCCATCCAAAACCGCCGATATTGAGCAGAGCCTGGTTATTGGTGCTCACGGTGCCCGCAGCCTTGTCGTGTATGTGTTGACCAATCTCTGATACTAACAGGCTTAAAATAGGCATCTTTACCCCGCTGATGCTTATACCTGCCTCCCTGTATCTGTAAAAAGAACCGCTGCTGCTGTCGATGCCTATCATCAACGCCGATAATTCACCCGTCAAACAGCTTGTCATTCGGCATGTGTTGATCCATAAATCCGATAAGCCAGCCGCGCTAACACCGTCATTGGCATGACTAGTGAGACCACAGATGGCTTCAATCTAAGCAACTCTTTTTTTTTGCACAAAAAAGGCCATTTCCGGGTGGAAATGGCCTTTTGAAATGACGAGGTGGCGGCCGCCTACTCTCCCGGACGTGACTCCAGTACCATCGGCAGTGCGGGGCTTAACGGCTCTGTTCGGAATGGGAAAAGGTGTTCACC
>JBBRMP010000128.1:0-16466 GCA_038230755.1 Cytophagales bacterium
CGGCCACGTCCGGTATGCCACAGGCACATCCATGCCGGGTATTGTTTAGCGTGCCGAAGCGGACGTTTAAGAAGGCCGTTGACCGCAACGCCGTTCGGCGAAGGGTGCGGGAGGCGTACCGATTGCACAAACACAAGCTACTCATGCCCGCACAGCCCGCCGCAACGGGGTCAATTAATGAGTCGGTGGCCTCCATTGCGTTTCTTTATACCGCCAAGACTAAGATTTCGTTTGAAGAGATAGAAAAAGGTATGAAATTGGCTATTAAGAAAATAAAGTAGCTCCTTCCCTATGCGCCTCCACAAGAAATTGATACTCGGTGCCTCGGCCCTGCTCGTTGCGGGAGGACTGACGGCCTACAAACAGGACGACCGCTTTTTCGAGATCGCCCGTAACCTCGACATCTACGCCACTATGTTCAAAGAACTGAACATGTATTATGTAGACGAGGTGAACCCCAACCGGATGGTGAAAACCAGCATCGACGCCATGCTTAAATCGCTTGATCCGTACACGAATTTCTACGCCGAAGACGACATTGAAGACTACATGACCATGACCACCGGCCGCTACAACGGCATCGGGGCCATGATTGGGTCGCGGCAGGACAAGAGTATCGTGATGATGTTGTATGAAGGTACGCCCGCCGAAAAATCGGGTTTGCAGATCGGCGACGAGATCGTGAAAATTGACGGTGTGGACATCAAAACGCGCCGCGACGTGGATGCCAGCAAGTTGCTGCGCGGGCAAACAGGCACCCCCGTGAAGCTGACGGTGAAGCGGTTTGGCCAGAAAGACCCCATTGACGTATCGGTTATGCGCGACGTGGTGAAGATGACCAACGTGCCGTATCACGGCATGCTCAACGACGAAGTAGGCTACATCGACCTGAAAGATTTTATGGCGGCGGCGGGCCGTGAAGTACGGGCGGCGTACCAGGATTTGAAGGGTAAGGGCATGAAAAAACTCGTGCTCGACCTGCGCGAAAACCCCGGCGGACTGCTCGACCAGGCCATCGACATTTCTAACGTGTTCATTCCCAGAGGCTCGGAGGTGGTGACGACCAAAGGCAAGGTGACGGAGTGGAACAAATCCTACGCCGCTTTGTCGCCCGCGCTGGATACTGATATGCCCGTGATTGTGCTGACCAATAACCATTCGGCGTCAGCGGCAGAGATCGTGTCGGGTGTGATTCAGGATTATGACCGGGGTGTGCTCATTGGGCAGCGTACCTACGGCAAAGGACTGGTGCAGACCACGCGGCCCTTGTCGTTCGGCACGCGGATGAAGATCACCACGGCCAAATATTATATTCCCAGCGGGCGGTGCATTCAGGCCATCGACTACAGCCACCGCAACGCCGACGGCAGCGCGGGCAAGATTGCCGATTCGCTTCGTACGGCCTTTAAAACCAAAGCCGGACGCCCCGTTTTCGACGGTGGTGGCGTGACGCCCGACATTGAAACCGAGGCCGCCACGCCCACGCCACTGGCCCAGAGCCTGACCAGCAAAGGGCTGATTTTTGACTATGCCGTGAAGTACCACCACGACCACCCGACGATCAAACCCGCCCGCGAATTTCGGCTGACAGACGCTGATTATCAGGATTTTGTGAAGTGGTCTTCTGATAAAGAATACGACTACACCACGCAGGTAGAGAAAGACCTGGGCACGTTGGAGGCATCGGCCAAGAAAGAGAAATACTTCGATCAGATTCAGAGCCAGTTGCAGGCCCTGAAGTCGAAAATGTCGCACAGCAAAGATGTCGACATGAAGACATTCAAAGACGAAATCAAGATGCTGCTGGAGCAGGAAATTGCGGGGCAGTATTATTACCAGAAAGGCATCAAAGAATCATCCTTCGGCACCGACCCTGACCTGAAAGCCGCCCTGAAACTCTTCGGCGATATGACGAAGTACCAAGCGATTTTGAAAAAGTAAAAGCCCCCTAACCCCCGAAGGGGGAATCTGCTTACGCATGAGCAATTCCCCCTTCGGGGGTTAGGGGGGCTGTTTTTCATGCTCCTCTCCCTCGACACCTCCGCTACGGTTTGCTCAGTGGCCCTGCACACGCTGGACGGGCTGTTGCTGGGTTGTTATGAACTCTATACCGAACGCACGGCATCGTCGCGGTTGACCCTGCTGATACAGGATGTGGTGACCCATGCCGGTCATACCCTGGCCGACGTGTCGGCGATTGCTGTGGCTGAGGGACCGGGGTCTTATACGGGCCTGCGCATTGGCGTTTCCACGGCGAAGGGCCTCTGTTTTGCTCTCGACAAACCGCTCATTGGGATCAATACGCTGGCCGCCATGACGGAACAAATCCGGGCGTTTTATGATGCCGAAACGCTGTTATGCCCCATGATCGATGCCCGGCGCATGGAGGTGTATTGTGCTGTTTATCAGCAGGATGGCCGTGAAAAGGTGCCTACGAAAGCTGTCGTTTTGGACGAAATATCCTTTGCCGACTTGTTAGAAGATAACCGCGTTGTATTCTTCGGCGATGGATCGGATAAAGCCCGCGCCGTGCTTACGCATCCCCATGCCGTTTTTCCTGATGCACAAGTTCGTCCATCAGCCCGCACGGTGGGTGCGCTGGCCGTGCAGGCGTATGCCGCCGGGCAATTTGAAAACCTCGTGACCTTCGAGCCGTACTACCTCAAAGAGTTCATGACCACTAAGCCGAAGCCGACGATAGGCAGTTAGCTGTGCCGCGTCATGTTCAGCGGAGTGTTACTCCGCTGTTAAAAATGAATCTGACTAGCCAATCTTTCACAGCGGAGCGATGCTCCGCTGAACATATTACAGCGGAATATTGACCCCAAAACGATACATGAACGTGCCCGAAATGAAGTGGTGCGTGGCGCGGCCCACGTGGTCGGCACCCAGTTCGGTGCCGGTATAGTCGGCGTAGGCACCCTGCCCGTCGGCCTGGACAAAAAAGCGCTGGTAGATGTTCAATTTCAGGCCTCCCGTGAGCCCGGCTACCCAGCCCTGCGGGTGAAAATGGCCCTTGTCGAAGTTGCCGAGAATGGTCGAAATCGTGTACGTCACCAGTGGTCCGGCCCCGGCTTTAGTGACCACGTCGAGCGAAAGGTGCTTGCCCTGACTGATACGCCATTTTTTTACGATGTTGACCATCAGGTAGTTATTGCCGTTGGTGTGTTGCAAATGCACGAATGATGGCGTCACGAGCGTGTCTTTATCAATCTGATGCCCGCGAATTTGCCCCTGTACGTGAATGACCTGATCGTCAATGACGAAGTACTTCAAATGGTCCCACGACACTTCGATTCCCCAGCCGTTTTTATTCTTGAAAAAGTAACCCGCGTTCATCTGGTACTGTGGAATGGTGAGGTGCGTGATTTTCCAGAACTCATCCATGTCCGGTTCGTCGCGGGATTTGGCGTCGATGAACGTGAAATCGTAGTTGTCGGTGGTGGTGTTTCGGAAATGAATCGTGCTTTTGGTGTAGGCTTCCCGGTTGTAGCCCCACGAAAAATAAAGGGTGCCCTTACCTGTGGGTGCCTGAGCAAACGATGCGCCGGTGATGAAGAAACTGAGGAGTGAACAGGTAGCTAGTGAAACTCTGTAAAAAAACGCCATGAAAGCTGAGCGACTGAGCGCAAAATAGGAGTGAATGGTCTGAACAGGAAGTCAAACCATAGGCATTACGTTCCTCGGAACGCTATTTTGACGCTATTTTAACAAACTATGTTGACTAGTTCCATTTGTATAGTATTCTATTGATAATGTGCTCTGTGTCAATCTGATTGATTATTTTGGCCACCTATGCAGACGAACAACCAGTTGAAAAATCGTATCGTAATGATCGACGTGGTGCGGGGCCTGGTAATGGTGATCATGGCCATCGACCACCTGCGCGATATGCTCCACCTGCCCGCCCTTGCGCAGGACCCCACCGACCTGGCCACCACGACTGCCCCTATTTTCCTGACCCGCTGGATCACGCACCTCTGCGCACCTACGTTTGTGTTTCTGTCAGGCACGTCTGCTTACTTATCGCTCCAAAAACGGGCTGCCACGTCCGAAATAGCCACCAACTCCCCCGCAAGGCTGTTTTTGCTGAAGCGTGGCCTCGTACTGATTGGCCTCGAACTGACCCTGATCACCTTCGCGCTCTGGACCGACTGGCAGTATCGGTCGCTGTTGTTGCAGGTCATTTTCGTCATCGGCACGGGGCTAATCATCCTGTCGCGGGTGGCGAATCTGCCCATCCGCTGGTTGGCGTTGGCGGGGTTGGTGATCGTGTTTGGGCATGATCTACTTACGCTCGTGCCGCCGTTTGTGAGTACCCCGGCGCGGCTGGTTTGGGCGTTGCTGTTCCGGTCCGACTTCTTTCAGTTCAGCCCAAATTTTGCCCTGATTGCGGGCTATCCCATCATTCCGTGGTTCGGTATTATGCTGCTGGGTTATGCCATTGGGCCGTTGATCACGCAATCCATGAAGGTCCGAAAACCGCGCTTACTACAGCTAGGGGCTGTTTCACTGGTGATTTTTTTCGTTTTGCGACTGTTGAATCGGTATGGTGATCCCGCTCCGTGGGCCGCGCAGAAAACAGCCTTGTTCACAGTGTTGTCGTTTATGAACGTGAGCAAATACCCGCCTTCGCTGCTGTATACGGCGGTCATGCTGGGCATCATGTTCCTGTTGCTCTGGCTGTTCGATGGGGCTGAAAATGGCTTTACTAGGCTGCTGACAGTCTACGGAAAGGTGCCGTTGTTCTATTACCTCTGCCACTGGTATCTGGTGAAACTGGCCATGCTCATCATGATCTATGCGCAGGGTTATTCCATCAGCGATATGCCCATTGGCCCGCTTAATTTTGGCCGACCACCGGGGGCGGGGGTATCGTTGCTGGTCGTATATATGGTATGGTTGGCTATGGTTGCGTTGCTCTACCCGATTTGCCGTTGGTATGGCCGTTACAAAGCCACCCATCCGGAGGTTGTCTGGATGCAGTACGTGTAAGCCGTGAAACGCTCACACCCCACGCCGTCTATGAAGTTAGACGGCGTGGGGTGTGAGCGTTAAATGTACCTTGTCTGTGTAGCCAAAACCTTATGACAGCGGCCCGGCAAAGCTGGTGAGCGCAGTGGCGAGGTTGGTTAGATCAGTGCTGAAGGGGCCGTCGGGGGTGTTGTTGGCGTAGTCTTGTACGGTGCCGGCCAGTTCGCGCATGAGGCGTTCGGTGGTGCGCATATCGCCTTCGTTAAGTGCGTCGTGGAGTTGCATCAGTGAGGCTTCCATCCATTGCGTGCTCACGTCCGAACGGACCACCGTGATCCAGTCTTCCACCATCACGGCACCCTGTTCGGGCGAAGCAGCAGACGTGCCACCGGCCAATGTTTCCAGCGTGTTGTTAAACATCATCTGGGCACGGTCGGCGGGGTTGTAGAGGTCGTAGATGGTGCCTTCGGCGGTTTGGTTTTCGGCCAGTTGGCTGTCATCACCCACGCGGTTGAGGTCAGCGGCGAAGAAGCGCAGGGAGTCAGCCAGTTTCGTCAGGTTTTCGCCCGTTTCACCGTCCACGCCACGGGCAATGGTCTGCGTTTGACCAGCCAGTTGGTTCAGGAAATGCTTTACGCGGTGAGCGTCGGGCGTGGGGTTGAGCAGTTCGTCGTAGAGGTCGGCGAGTTGCTTGTTTACATCGTCGGCACCATCGGCGTTTTTGAGGGCTGACTGCCATTCTTTAATCAAATCGGCTCCGCTGCTGGGTTGGGTATCGCTTTTTGCCAGGGCGTGGAGGGTATTTTGCAGAATCGTCTGCGGATAGGACTGAGCCATAATCAGGATTCGTTGAGTACGTGTTTAACTACCTACCGAACCATTACCCCGCCCGAATGTTCCGTTAATCGAGTGTGGTGCCGAAACCGTTATCCGTCTATATTTGTGCTATGACCCCCGAAAAACGCCTTAATCAACTAGAGCCTGTAGTGGCTGAAGTACTCGCTCAGATGGACCGGGTGACGGCTCAAAACCGTCAAATTATTACTACTGTCATACAGAATAGCGATGACATCCAGTTTCTGCTACGAGAAACTTCCGTGATTAAACAGGACGTATCTGACCTTAAAGAAGGCCAAATACGTCTGGAGCAGGACGTATCAGGCTTGAAGCAGGACGTATCAGGCTTGAAGCAGGACGTATCAGGCTTGAAGCAGGACGTATCAGGCTTGAAGCAGGATGTATCAGGCTTGAAGCAGGGGATGTCGGAACTAGGTCAAAAGCTTGATCTGGTTTTGCAACTGCTTAAATCGGGCAACGGCAAGTAGTAACGATCCAACACACAACCCACAAAAAAGGGGCAACACCATCGGCGTTGCCCCTTTTTTGTGGGTTGTGTGTTGGTCTAGTTCACCACGCGCATGGCGTGTACACCCCGCGTTACGCTGATGCGGCCCGGCTGTTTGGTCAGGCTGGGCTGGTCGCCTTTGGTCACTTTGTAGAATTCGATGCCCCCCGTGCGGATGCCATAGTCCAGGTATTCGGCTACGCCCACGGCGAGGTTCTCGCCAGTACGATCAAACTCAACCGCTTGAGGGTTAATGCCTTCGATGGTTGCTTTGCCGCCAGCGGTGAGTTTGCCGTCTTTCAACCCAAACAGGGCTACTTCGCTTTTACCAGCGGCGGCGTTGGTAAACGGCTGGTAGGATTGCCCCGCGCTTACCACGGCCACCGTCGATCCGTCGGGGCTGATGGCAACGGCTTCGGGGCTTTCACCAGTAGCCATTTGCGACACTATTTTGGCATCGGCGGGGGTGTCTTCGGTGCTAAACTGGAGCACGAAGAGTTCACCGGCCCCTGCGCCACCGGTTCCGGGGGCCTTTTTGCCATCGGCAATGACGTAGTACTTACCGTCGGCAGTAAACTTACCCGAACCGGGCATGGTGCCCACTTTCACAGGTTTGCCCTGTGGCTGCACATACGGCTTTTTCGACTTCTCGTCGATCACATATTTCATCAACCCTACTTCGCCCGCCGCCGTGGTGTAGGCTGCATATTGCCCGCCGGGATGGAAGGTGACGTCGGTGATGCCCACGCCCGGAACGGGTGAGGCGGCGGTAAGCACACGCGTCGGCTTGCCGGTAGCGTCGATGTCGATCAGTTTCAATTCTTTACCTGCCTCGCTCGATGCCAAAATCAGGTTGTTGTTGTTGGGGGCAATCGTAACCGCAGAAAGCCCGCCCGTGCCGGTTGGGAATTTGTACTTCACGGAGGGCTTTTGTGGGCTGCTCATGTCCAGGATGAACATGGTGTTGGTCGCGCTGAAATCACTCATACCCTTGATCGTACTCAGACTGTCAGACAGTTGGCCTCGGCCTTCAATGACAAATCCCAACCGGCCACTGTTCGATACGGCCAGCACTTTGTCGGTGAGGGCCATTGAGTTCGACAGGTTAACGGTGCCGATGCTTTGGCCGTTGCGGTTAAGCGGGAAACTGATGTAGGTGAGCTGGTCGCGGGTGCCGGGGGTGGTGTACCGGTTGCCATCGACCATGGCGGAGGCCGACAGGTCAGCGTCGGAAATGGCCACTAATGCTTTGGCATTGAACTGGATAGGTGACTGGGCGAAGGCAGTACCGGAGAGCAGCAGCCAGGCGGCCAGGAAGGTATTTTTTTTCATGGGGCAAGCGGAAAATTGGTTGGTTTTTTCAGGTTACACCACAAAGATAAACCGCTTTTTAGATTCCCACCGTTAGCCGGAACCCCACGCCATGCACGCCTTCAATACGAATGGACGAGTCGTTGGTGAGGCGTTTGCGGAGGCGCGAGATGAATACGTCGAGGCTGCGGCCCATGAAATAATCGTCGTCGCCCCATAGGCTGCGGAGGAGTTCATCGCGGCGCACAACGGTGTTGGCACGGGCCACTAAATAGGCCAGCACGTCGGCCTCGCGCTGGGTCAGCGAATGGGTTTGACCCGCCGAGCGAAGCACCAGATTGGCCTTGTCGAACTGGTAATTACCCAGCACCAGATAGGGTGGCGCAAGGGGTATGTTGGTGGGGCGGGTCGTTTTGCTGCGTTTCAGGAATACCTCGATTTTTAGCAACAACTCATCCATGCGGTAGGGTTTGGTGAGGTAATCGTCGCCGCCGAGGCGCAGGCCCGTGAGGCGGTCGGCATGGTCGGCGCGGGCACTGAGAAAGAGAATGGGCACGTCGGCGTTGGCGGCGCGGATGTTTCGGGCCAGAGTAAACCCGTCCGTTTCGGGTAGCATCACGTCGAGCAGACAGAGATCAAATTGCCTATTGTCAGACTGAAACAACGCCCAGGCCTCGGCTCCCGACGCGCAATGCACCACGGCAAACCCCGCCGCGCCGAGGTTATCGCGCGTCACGAAGCTTAGGTTGATGTCGTCTTCGACGTAGAGGAGCGTTGGCATGGCCCCCTAGCCCCCGAAGGGGGAATTTAATGCTGCTAAAATTCCCCCTTCGGAGCGGTCCGACGTTTCGGGCAGGGGACTTTTCATTACAAACGTACTTCCCTGTCCCACGGCGCTTGTCAACCCAATTTTCCAGCCGTGAGCGCGGGCAACCTGGCCGACATAGTACAGGCCCAGGCCGAAGCCTTTTACGGTATGCACGTCGCCGGTGGGGATGCGGTAAAACTGGCGGAACACGGCTCTGTGATGCTCGCGGGCCATACCGATGCCGTTGTCGGCCACCGACCAGACCAGTGTTTTGCCGTCTGTTTGGGTGCCAAGCGTGATGCGGGACGTGGTTTGGCAGTACTTCCGGGCATTGTCGATGAGGTTGTTGAGCAGCGTTTCCAGCGCATATTGATCGGCTAAAATCAGGGCGGGTTCAGCCTGTAAATCAAGTATTATCGTTGGTCCGTATGCCTCAGCCAATTCAGTCATGAGTCGGTTAATATCCACCACGGTGCGGCTGGTGGCGAGGCTGGCGCGGGGGTTGCGGGCTACCTGTAATACGCTTTGCACCTGTCGTTGTAGCCGATTGCTTTCCTCGCCCACAATGCGGGCATACTGCCGAAGCCGGTCGGGCTGTGCGGCGATGTCGGGTTGCTGAAGCACGTCGGCGGCGATGCGGAGGGTGGAAACGGGCGTTTGCAGTTCGTGGGTGATGTTATTGATGAAATCGCGCTGGATTTCGGTGAGCCGCCGCTGCCGAAGTACCACCCAGAGCGTATAGCCAAAGAGTAGCACCACCAGCCCCACCGCCGCCGACGACGCAATCCACCCGTCGAGTTGCCCGGCCACGATACTGCCCTGCCCCGGAAAGCGAATTTCGAAGTAATACGTGTAACCCGGAAACTTGGGGTGCGTCCGCGCTTTGCTCACCCGCTTGCCCGTGGCCTTGCCCGGCTGCGGCACCTGTGTGCTCACGTAGGCCCCGTAGACCATCTGTTCACTGTCGCAATTGTAGATACCGTACTCGAAATCGGTGAGCAGCCGGTGGCGCCGGAAGGCATCCTGGAGGTAGTGTTCCAGCAAAACGGGGTCGATGGGCGCGTCGGTGCGGACCACAAAATAATCGGGCGAGAGCTGGGTGACTGCCGACCGTGTCTGCGTGATTTTGTTGAGCCTTGCCACCGCATCGGCCACTTCCTGCAAGGCTACAAATGCCGTTTGCCGAAACTGCCGTTCGCCCAGCGCGTAGGCCCGCCGCAGCCACACCGCCTGCACCGTGAGAATACCCACGATGGCGATGACGGAGAGGATGACGAGAATACGGATGAGGGCGCGGGACATATGTATGGGAGGAGAGGAGAAAAGGGAGGAAGAGGTTTGGCTAATTACGCTTCACGAAAGTACATCCTTCGCTCATTCACTCTTTCGCTCTTTTACTCGTCGAAGCCGCCTTTAACATTTTATTAACAACCATAGGATCTCGCCTGCCGGGTAGTCCCTTTTGTCCTCCATTTTGAGCTATCTTGCCAAAAAAACGTCAACGCGATGAAATACGTCATTCTAGAATCCGCTTCCGCTCAAACCCTTGCCGATGCCGTCAACGATAAAATGGCCCATGGTGCTCAATTGGTGGGCGGTGTGAGCTATGATAGCAAAGAGAAAAGCTACCTACAGGCCATTTTGGTAGAAACACCTGTCGAGCCTGTGCCCTCAGCTTATGAAACTGAGAAGCCGACTACCTTCTGAGTTTAATTCACAAACGATTCAATTGGTGCTAAACCCCTTCCTTACCGAAGGGGTTTTTCGTGTGTTGGGGTAGTGTTTCCCACATCCTTAACCTTTCGTTAACAACTGATAACGAGTCATTAACAAGGCCGAACGGGAGCATCGGGTACGTTTGTATCGACCCTGGCGGAAGGACCGTGGGGGTTTGTAATCAACCAAAATCCCTTATTTCCGATGAAACGGACACTGCTTTCTCTTTCGGCCCTGCTCTTGCTGGCCGGTACTGTTTTCGCCCACGCCCTCGCCGCCGCGTTCGGTTGGGCCAATACTGCTCAGGATCTGGGCCGCATCCAGCAGGGTAAGCCGGTGAGCATCAATTACACGTTTACCAACAAAGGCGAGACGCCGCTGGTGGTCACGTTGGCTAAAGGATCGTGTGGTTGCACGGGCGTTGACTGGCCCATAGAAGCGATCATGCCCGGTGCCAAAGGCGAGATCAACGCCACGTTCAACGCCGCCGCGTTGGGTACGTTCAACAAAACCGTTACCGTAGAATCCAACGCCGACGGTGGGCCCGTTTCCCTGGCTTTTAAAGGCGAAGTAGTCGCCGAGGACAAGGCAGTTGTGAACGGGCAGTAGGCGTCAGGGGTGGGGGGGCACTTATGCATTCCCCACCTCTTTTTCATCTACCTCCTAAAATCAGCATCAACCATGAAAGCCAGTCACGTAGTTCTCTGTTTTTCAATTCTTTATCTGGGCGCTTGCGGGTCAAAACAAGACGCTAAACGGGTAGCACAAACTAATCAGGAGCCAGTTTCTCAGGCTATCTCTGATTCGTCGACAGACAAAGTCAATTTTCTGGCACCAGCCACACAAGCCGATCAGGAAGCCCCTGCATCACTGAGCCCCCCGCCTGCACCCTCCGAGAAATCGGCCATACCCGACCGCCAGTTTATCCGTACCGCCGACGTGAAATGCCGGGTCGATAATGTGGCGAAGGCGGTAGATCGCGTGGAGCAAATCACGGCGCAACAAGCTGGTTTTGTGATTCTTACGAAACTCGACAGTCAGATCAACGATACCGAAACGGTGGCTGTCAGTGCCGATTCGCTCCTCGAAACCACGCACTACACCGTTAGCAATACTATGACTCTGCGCGTGCCAAACGCTCACCTCGACACCACCCTGCGGGCCATTACGGCGATGGCCACTTTCATCGACGTCCGCGAAATAAAATCTGACGACGTGGCCCTGCAACGCCTCACCGCCGACCTGACGCGCCGCCGCAACGCCGCCCACGACAAACGGCTACAGCAGGCTATAGATGGCCGGGGCCGCAGACTGGGCGAGACCACCGCCGCCGAAGAAAGCCGCCTGAACCACCAGGCCGAAACCGACGAAGCCCGCATCAACGACCTGTCTCTGGCCGACCAGATTCAGTACAGCACCGTCACGCTGAACCTCTACCAGCGGCCCCTCACCACGTGCACGCTGCTCCCCAACGGCACCGATAGGCGGGTATACGAACCTGGCTTTTTCACGCAAGCCGCCGATGCCCTCGCTACTGGTGCCGACATCCTGGTCGTGTTCATCCTGTTTTTGCTCAAAAGCTGGGGCATAATTCTCTTTGGCATAGGTGTCTTTGCGGCAGCAACGTTGGGACTTCGGCGGTGGCGGCTGGCAAAGGCAGGCGTTTAAAAACTCTTTACCCCCCACCGCATGTTATCCAGATGAACAAGGTGCTTTCCGCCATGACCGCTTCATCCGAACTAACCACTGCCGTCCGTTTAGTCAATCCGCTGCCCAGCCACATCTGGCAAACGGCCCACGAAACCGGCCACCCGGCAGCCATGTGGCGGCTCCCGCACCAGACCGAAAAGCACCTGATCGTTCACCTCGGCGACCTCCTCACCGAACAACCCATTGACCTCGACGAACAGCCTCCCGGCTTTGCATTCGGTCTTTTCGACCCGCTTTTGGCTGTCGGTTCAGCCACCGAAAATCTGGCCCGTGCCTATTTTCTGCAAGCCGATCAGCATTACGTTTTCGGGCAAAACAACGGCACACCGACGTCGCTGGAAACCCGCCATCTGGTAGCTGGTGAGGCCTTTGAGCAGGCGGTGCAACGCGTGGCGCAACAGACGCGCCCGGTGCCGGATGCCATTTCGTTTACCGAAATCCCCGACCCCGAAGCGCAGGCCAATTTTGAAGCCACCGTGGCCGAAGCCGTGGCCGATATGCGGGCGGGCCGTTTCTGGAAAGTGGTCATTTCGCGCACTAAAACCCTCGATTTTGGCCAACAACCCGACGTGACCATTCTCTTCGACCGGCTCTGTGCGGCTTACCCGGCGGCGTTTGTATCGGCGGTT
The DNA here is from genome assembly GCA_038230755.1 of Cytophagales bacterium. Classification (GTDB taxonomy): domain Bacteria; phylum Bacteroidota; class Bacteroidia; order Cytophagales; family Spirosomataceae; genus Fibrella. The sequence continues at coordinate 12,494 of JBBRMP010000128.1, forward strand.
TTTCTGCCCGGCGGCACGGGTGGTAAAAGGGCACAGATCTGGCTCTCGGCCACGCCCGAACGTCTCGTGAGTGTCGATGCCAACGGTATATTTAAGACCGTAGCCCTGGCCGGTACGCAGTCGGCCTACACGCCAGAGGGGACACTGAAACGCACCGCCGACGCGCTTTGGTCGCAGAAAGAGATTGAAGAGCAGGCCCTGGTGAGTCGGTATATTATTGGCTGTTTCAAGAAAATCCGGTTGCGTGAATACGTCGAAGAAGGCCCCAAAACGGCACAGGCGGGCAACTTGATGCACCTTTGCACCCAATATTCGGTCGATACGAAGGCCGTTAATTTCCCGCAGTTGGGCACGGTGATGTTGCGGCTGTTGCACCCCACGTCGGCGGTGTGTGGCATGCCCCGCCCCGAAGCGCTGGCGTTTATCCAGGCCCACGAACGCCACGACCGGCAGTTCTACGCGGGCTTCCTCGGCCCCGTCAACATTGACGCGGCAAGCAGCCTGTTTGTCCATATCCGTTGTTTGCAACTCGACGGCCAAACCGCCACGCTCTACGCCGGGGCTGGCCTCACCGAAGACTCAGACCCCAAAAAAGAGTGGCTCGAAACCGAGATGAAATGCCAGACCCTGGTGCGTGGCATGAAAGAGTAATTAGCGGGTTTACCCGTCGGGATTCAAATAGCGGTAGCGAACGGTAGGAGCAATAAATCACATTGTTGTGTCATCTACTTCGCAATCGTCACCGTGTGGCTGGAACGACCCGTGGCGTTAAATGCTTTGAGTTTGACGGTGCCTGTGGCCGGAACAGGGGCGGTGTATACGGGGCTGTCGGCGGTGGGTTCGGTGCCGTCGGTGGTGTAGTGGATAATGAGGCCGGGAAACTGCACGTTAGCGGCCACCTTGCCATCGACCACCTTGACGCCGGGGGCCGACACCCGGTAGGCAAATCCACCAGATAGCCCATCGAGACGGGGGAGTTCGCGGCCCACGACGCTCATGAATTCAGACAATGCCCTGTTATAGAGTTGAGCGCTTTTGGCGGCATCGGTTTCGGTGGCCCAGGCCGGGTTTTTGGCCCAGGCTCGCTCGGCTACGCCCAGCAGTTTGGGCAGCATTTTGTACTCGAAATCGGTGGGGGTCAGGTTTGTTTCCGACCACAGGTGGCCCTCGATGCCCACAATATTCGCCCTGCCTTTTTCGGCCAACGCCACCTTATTTTTGATTTTCTCCGGGTCGATGGGCTTGCCGTTGTTGTCTTTCATGTTGCGGAGGAAGTCGTACGGAATGAGGGAAAACGGCTTTTCGGTGTCGATATAGCCACCCCAATACTGGCCAGGTTCCTGGTATTCAGGCGTGTAGGCGAGGTCGAGGTACAAGTGGGTAACGCCACTAAAAATGACTTTGTAGCCCGCATTGGCCATCTTATAGGCAAGGTCTTCGGCCCCGGTGGTGTTGTTCCAGACATTCACCCGAAACCCGTTGGCCACAAATTGTTCGTTGGGTACCCACGCCGACCGGCCATTGACCATCGCTTTTTTCAGCCCTGCTTCTTCCCAGCCCGACAAAAACAACCCGCGCGATTTCAGGATCTGGTTGGCCTTGCCGAAGTAATAATAAGTAGTCGAGCTAAAATAAGAGACACAAGTATATTTTTAATACACTGACAGTCAGATAGTTAATCAGCAATAAAGCGTCGTTCTTTTTCGCTCACCTACTTACCACAGGTCGTTGGCGGATTTAATGGCCGGATTTTGGGCCATCAGTTTCAGGGCCGAGGGCGACTTCTGCCAAACACCGCCGGGTACTTCGTCGCCGCCAAAATGGATCGTTTTCAGGGGCGCTCCCGCTTCGTTGTACATAGCGCGCAGGTCGTCGACCACGCGAGTCATGAAGGTGTACGTTGATGGCATCGACACGTCCATCACGTTGTCGTTGAAGCCCTGCACCGACCGATACACCGATTTGTCGGCCAGATCGTGAAGGAGATACCGCTCCGCTTCGGCCTTGTTGCCAGCCTTCATCAGCCGGGCATAGCGGGCATCCATCGCCTTAATCGCCGCCCGTGCGTGACCCGGTGATTCAATTTCCGGAATCACTTCGATGTGTCGGTCGTGGGCATATTTCAGGATTTCGATAAAATCGGCTTTGGTGTAGAAACCCGTACCCGCCGTGTTGGCCGTCGAGGGGCCGGAGCCGTAAGCGGGCACCATGTTTTTCGACTCGTCGACGGCGTGGGCACGTTTCGATCCGACCTCGGTCAGTTCGGGTAACGACGGCATCGCCAGCCGCCAGCCTTCGTCTTCGCTGAAGTGGAAATGAAAGGTATTTAGCTTATATAACGCCATAACGTCCAGCACTTTAAAGACTTCGCTTTTCGGCTGGAAATTGCGGGCCATGTCCATCATAAACGCCCGATACCCAAAGCGGGGCGCATCACGCACCACCGCACCCGGCAGACTGACCGACCCCATTTTACCCGACAATGCCGCCCCAGGTATCATGGTTTGCAGCGACTGAATGCCGTAGAAAATACCCGCTCCGGCAGACCCCGAAATCAGGATATCAGTCTGATTGACAACCAGTTCATAGCCTTCCGCTGCCAGTGCCGGGTTTCGTTTGAGCGTGATCGTTTTGCCCGAACCCCGCTGCGCAACGGCCAGTTTTTTGCCCACCACCGGCGTTAGACCACCGGCCAGCAAATCGGCTTCTCTGGCAAATTCGGTGGGGGTAACAATGGTCACGTCAGCATCCAGCACGAAGGGATTTCCAGTGGCCTGGTAAGACACGGGCGTGGGAAACACGGGAGGTAATGCATTAGCCGGAACGGGCTTTATACGCTCATTTTCGGTGAAAAAACGCCCAGCCAAGGCCCGGTCGGCAGTATTGAACAGGGTGCCGGGTTTGTCGATTACAGCAACGGGGAATGCCTGCGCCGGGTCTTTATCAAACACGATGTAGAACCCGCGCGGAAAGTCGGTCCGGTTCCGAATCCGGCGCGACAACACCGTTACCGTGGTCGACTGTTTGGCGGGCAGCGCCGCGAAGGCCGGGCCGGGGCTGAGGTACCATAAATCGCCGTTGTAGTGGGTCACGCGGGCTTTCGCCGGGTCGAAGGCGGCATAGTCGCCACCATTGAAAAACAACTTCCACCCCGCCGCAGGCAACGCCGAATCACCGGTGTTGGTGAGCGTCAGCACCGACCGCGACCGGCCCTGATTCTGGTGGTTATTATCGACCAGTTCCCAGGTCATTGTCAATGGTTTTGATCCAGTTTGGGCGTGGCTGGTCAGAAAAAGCAGGCAGAGAACAAAGGGTAAGCAGCGGGCTATCGTGCGCATCAGGGGCTTTGGAAAAGAGACAGGCAAACTTAAGCCAATGCCTTTATAAAAAGGCCCCACTTCCTATCTGGCTGGCCTGTTTTGATGAAATATAGTAAACTAACTTGACTATCTCCACGTTCACCAGCTAGTCTAACCGAATTCTCGCTTAACGTACCCTACTTCATGCAGGCAAGTCTTCCCGCCGACGCGGTCGCTGCTCCCACGGGGCTACTCCGCATTATTATTGTCATTACGGCTATTTCTGCCGCCGTTATGGAGTTGATCGACGTGACGATTGTCAACGTTGCACTCAACGAAATCGCCGGGGCACTCGGTGCCACCATCGAAGACGTCGCCTGGGTGGTCACGTCCTACGCCATCGCCAACGTCATTATCATCCCCATGACGGGCTTCCTGGCCGACTATTTCGGGCGGAAAAAGTACTACGTTGCCTCCATCATCCTCTTCACGGTTGCCTCCTATTTCTGCGCCAGTTCCACCAGTTTGTGGCAGTTGGTTTTCTGGCGGTTCATCCAGGGCATGGGTGGGGGGGCGCTGCTTTCCACGTCGCAGGGCATCATTTTCGATGCATTTCCACCCGCCAAACGGGGCGTGGCATCCGGCATTTTCGGCATGGGCATCATCCTCGGCCC
>JBBRMP010000129.1:0-16412 GCA_038230755.1 Cytophagales bacterium
AGAAAACGTTGGGCATTGGACCGCAGCGGCGGACCGCTTTTTTCGTTGCCCCCCCCCGCTACTCCTTCTTACCAGCACCTACGGCGGCAGGGGCGGACGGAACGGGCTTGTCGGCGAGGGTCTTTTTGGCTTTGGCAAAATCCCCCGCTTTGATGATAATCAGCTTCGAGGGGTCGATGTATTTTTTCACCGCCGCGTTGATCATGGCCGGGGTCAGGGCCGCAAATTTCTTGTCCAGATCAGCGTCAAACGCCATGGTCCGGTTCAGGTAGAGGTTATTGTTAAGTGTGCCCGCCAGCGACGGGTCCTGCGCCCACGTTACCTGCCGCGACTGCAAAAAGCCCGATTTTGCCGCCGTCACTTCTTCTTCGGTAAAGCCGGTGGTACGCATCTTGTCCAGCTCTTCGCGGAGAGCCTTTTCCAACCGTTCGGTGTTCTCCGGGTTGTACATGGCATAGGTCGTGAAGTTGGCCGACTTGTCGAGCGAGTTGGCACTCAGTTGTGAGCCTACGCCGTAGCTGATGCCTTCTTTTTGCCGGATCCGTACCGCCAAACGCGAGTTGAGGAATCCACCACCGAGCATGTAGTTACCCAGCACCAGGGCCGGGTAGTCGGCGTCATCGTCGCGGAGGGGGAACATGTATCCCGCCAGCATCATGGCGTTGGCTTTGTCAGGCGTTTCCAGCGCCATCGTCTCTGATTTCACGGGTTTCACCTCGCTCACCAGGCGACTAAACGGCATCTGCGCCTTCCAGGAGCCGAATTCGTCCACGACCACTTTGCGTAGAACAGGTTCGTCGAAATCACCAACCACGGCCACGGTGGCATTTTGGGCACCGTAGAACTGCTTGTGGAAGGCTGTCAAATCGGCTAGTTTCGCCCCCTTGAGCGATGCTACCTGCTCGTCGAACGTCTCGGTATAGCGGACGTCCTCTTTTGGATACGGGCTGATGGCGCGGCTATAGGCGATGCCCGCCTGCGCCATCGGCTCGGACCGCTGCGATTCGATCCCGGCCAGTTGCTCCTGCTTTAGTTTGTCAAATTCGTCGGCGCTGAAGACGGGGTTTTTCAGCATGTCGCTCACCAGACGCACCACGGCGGGCAGGTTGGCTTTGTCGGTTTTGATGATCACGTTGACCGAGTTACCACCGCCAAACACATTCACCTGCGCCTTCAGCTTGTCGAGTTGGTCTTTGATCTGCTGACGGGTCTGGGTGGTTGTTCCCTTATCTAACATGCTGGCCGTGAGCTGACTAACCGTAGATTTTCCCGATAAACTCTTGATATCGCCGTAGCGGAGAGTCATGCGGGCGTTCACTTCGTTGCCTTTGGTGAGCTTGGGCAGCAGGGCCAGTTCAACGGTGTTGGGTTGCTCGATGCGCCTGGTCCGTCCGTCGATGTTGGCGGGCGAAGCGTCGAAGGCTTCACCCTGCGCAATCAAGGCCCGGCCTTTGTAGCCACTCACCAGCGCAGCAACATCGGGGGCCTGCGGCACGTCGGTGCGGTCAGGCGTAGCATCGGGGATGAACAGGCCGACGGTGCGGTTGCTGGGTTTGAAATATAGTTTAGCTACGCGCTGCACGTCGGCGGGGGTCACTTTTTCGAGCTGATCGCGGTAGAGGAAGCCCAACCGCCAGTCGCCAGTGGCAATAAATTCGCTCATGGCGAGGCCCACGCGGTCGGTGTTGCGGAACTGGAGTTCCACGTCTTTCAGCAGTTTAGCTCGCGCCCGGTCAACCTCCTCTTTGGTTGGGGCCACAATCGCGGCTGAATCGAGGGTGCCGAGCAGTGTAGCTCTGGCGTCGTCTATCGACTTTTCTTTTAGGAGTTCGGTGGCGAAATAAACAAAGCCGGGGTCTTTCAGGCTGTACACCGACCCGTATTGGCTCGACGCTTTTTTGGTCTCCACCAGCGACTTATACAACCGACCGGCGGGTTCGCTGGTGAGCAGTTCCACCAGCACTTCCGTAGCGGCATAGTCGGGGTGCGAACCGGGCATGATATGGTAGGCCGCCGATACCACCTTGGTATCGCCAGTGCGACGTAGCACCACATTTCGTTCACCGTCCTGCGTGGGTTCTTCGGTGTGGGGTTCCTGCAACACCCGCGTTGGGCGCGGAATGTTCCCGAAATATTCGTTCACCAAAGCCAGCGTTTTGGCTTCGTCGATCTTCCCGGCCACGACCAACGCCGCATTATCAGGCTGGTAATATTTCCGGTAGAACGCCTGCAAATTTTCGATGGGCACCCGCTCAATATCTGACCGGTTGCCGATGGTGCTTTTACCGTAGTTATGCCAGAGGTAGGCTGCCGATATCACACGCTCATTCAGCACGTCCTGCGGGGAGTTTTCACCAATTTCAAACTCGTTGCGCACCACCGAAAACTCAGTTTCGAGGTCCGTTCTTTTGATGAACGAGTTCACCATCCGGTCGCTTTCCAGGTCCAGTGCCCATTTCAGGTTCTCGTCGGTGGCGGCGAACGTCTCGAAATAGTTGGTCCGGTCGAGCCAGGTGGTGCCGTTGGGGCGGGCACCGTGGGCGGTCAGTTCCTGCGGAATGTTAGTGTGTTTGGTCGAGCCTTTAAACACCATGTGTTCCAGCAGGTGGGCCATACCGGCTTCGCCCAGCCCCTCGTGCCGCGACCCCACCAGGTAGGTGATGTTGACGGTAACGGTCGGCTTCGATACGTCGGGATACATGAGCACCTTGAGGCCATTTTTCAACTGGTATTCCGTGATGCCTTCTACCGAGGCACCTCTGGTTACGCCAGCGGGCAGCGCCGCCGGAGCGGCGGGTGTTTGGGCAACCGCCAGCAAAGGGCCACCCAGCGTGAGCGCCGTAGCAAGGCTCCAGCGCCCAATGTGTTTAGCGTGATTAGTCATAAAATGTAGATGGGGTTAACAAAGGAATGACATACTCAATAGGGGGGCAATTTACCCCAAACGGTTGCAAGCTCGATGCCGAATCTACTTACGATTTAGTTGAAAGTAAATGGGTAGTATAACTTACAGGCCCACGTACGACTTACAGACTCACGACGCCCCTCCCACCAACTGCTCCGCCAGCCTGCTCAACAAGGCAGCCGTAGCCTCATCGACCAGTGTGGGCAAGAGGGACGCCATGGCTTTCTGCCCGCCTTCGTAATCCGGCGATGCGCTGATGACACCAACGGGCTTTTGATCGAACAAAACCGTCGAAACGGTCCAGTCAAGGCCGTTTTTCAGTACGCCGGGAATGCCGAAGGCGTATTCGGGTGTGCTGATGAGAACGACGTCGGCCTGCGCAATAGCTTCGCGCCAATGCGCTACGGCGGGTAGGGTTGCCGTGCCGCTTTCGTGGTCGGCATCCCGTTCGGGGCTGAAGTGCGGCAGGTCGTCGAGGCCGTCGAAAAAGACCATTGTCACGCTGGCAGGGAGCCGGTCGGCAACGGCCTGTAAGATCAGCGTGTTGGTCGAACCGTGACGGAGGCTCCCCGAAACGGCCAGCACCCTTTTTAGTGGTTGGTACATTGGCAATTAATTAATCCGATACCCCACCGTGAAACCCACCTGCATATCGAGCTGGAAAAAGGTATGGTCGCCTTTACCAAAACGGTCGGCAAAGGAGAATAGCCTGGGGTAAGACGCAAACAAATAGTCGGTATTGGGGTATTGGCCAGACAGCGGCCTATCTAGCGGCTGACGGGCGGTCCAGGCGTAGTTGAGGCCGAGGCCGGCATACACATCAAGGCTAAAGCGGTACGTTCCGTCGACACGGGTGAACGGGACCAGTTTCCCCACTTTTCCGTAAGCCCCTGCCACATAGCGCGTTACGGTCTGATGTACCAGTTCAAAAAACGCACAGTTCCCATTCTGACAGTCGCGCCCCAGGGTCTGATTGTCTACGGCGTTGACCTGTTTGTAGGTGCCTTCAACGGCCCAGTACCAGGGCTTATCGCTGGCTAAGCCCTCGCGGTTATACCAGCGGTATTGCAGCCGACCACGCCAGTTTTCTTTGTGGGTATACGATTCCGAGTCGTAGTTCATCAGGCTCCGAAAGCCACCGTAGCCAAATTCGCCCTGAATGGCCCCGCGCCTGCCCATTGGCACCTCAACACCCCCATACGCCGCCCCATCCACGGCAACGGCCATGAGCGGATTCAGCTTTACCACCACCGACCGGGGTACGGGTCGTTCATAAGGCGTGGGGGAGCGGTTGCCCGTTACGCGCTGATAGCCCGGCACCTGGTCATAACGGGGTACGTTGCCATACGGGTTCTGACCCTGCGCCAGCAGCGGCCCAAGCCAACATATCAGCAGTAGCAGTTTTGGTTTCATCAGCGTTTAATGGGTATGATACTCAGGCGTTTAATATCGGATAGGTCGCTGTAGTCGTACTGATAAATACCGTCGGTGCCGGTCACAACCAGCACTTTACGGGCCGGAATGAGGTCGTAGGTGCTGATGTTTTTGAAGTAAGCCGTCTCGCGCAGGTTGGCCGGGTCGGTGGCGTCGAACACCCGCAGGCCCGAATCGCCCTCACCCACAAACAGCGTGGTACCGTCGATACCCAATCCGCGCGGGTTGGTCATGGGGTAACTCCGAATGAGTCTGGGGTTGAGCGGGTTGCTGATATCCACCGTTTCCAGCACGTTTTGGCCCGTCCGGCAGGGGGTACCGCTGCGCAGAGTCGCGTAGGCAACGGTGCCCTGCGCCACCACCGGGTCGCAGCTAAACCAGTGGGTATAGGTCGTCACGTAGGTGGGCGCGGCGGGTTTCAGGCTCCGGTCATAGAACTGAATACCCGACGGTGTGCCCAGCAGCAGGTATTTTCCAAACGGAAAAATGGTTTCGGGGGTGGCCCCATACGTGGTGGTCGATCCTTTGGCAACCGGATTTTGGCTCGTAGCCACGTCATAAGCGAGGATCGACTGTTTCTGTAATACGTACAGAAAATTGTCGGCAACGGTGAACCGGGCCGTTGAGCCGCCCGTGCCCGCCCCGGTGGTGGGCGTGGCCATGTCGCCGGTACTTTGGCAGGCGCAGAAACTGGCCAGCAGGCACAGGTAAATGGTCGTTTTCATGGCCGTTGGCGGGGTTAGCGGTAGCATTGTGGATCGGTGAGGGTCGTGCGTTCCCAGCCAACTACGTAGCCTTTGCTGGGGTCGGGGCAATCGAACCAAACCTGTTTGGCGTCGGGGTAGCTGGTGGTGGTGAATACGTTTTCGATCCGTTTCACCACGCGCACGTTGGCCGGACTGCCAATATTGATGGCCAGCAAGTCGGGGCCGTTGTTAGCGTAGAGGGTACTGTCTTTGATGGCTATCTCCGAATTACCCGGAATGCGCAGAAAGCCCAGTTCAACGGGTTTTGCCGGGTTTCGGTTGTCGAAAATGTGAATGCCGCGCTGCTGATCGTTGACGAACAGGTAGCCGTCTTTAACGTAAATTTTGCCCGGATTCAACAGCGGCTGCGGGGCCTGCACCGCCACGTTGCGGAGGTCTTCGTTGCTGATGTACACGGCCCGGTAGCCGGTGGTGCGGTCAGCGGGTTGCGGGGCAGGCGGGTGACTATACTTACAGCTATCCAGCAGGATCAGCAGCAAAGCCAGGAAGACTAATCGAATAGAGGTTGGCATGGGGCGAACGGTATTAGGTGACTTTAGCAGGATACAATTTCGTTGAAAAGGGTTGGAATAGGCATCATGTAGTATGAACTATTCGTTAACTGCCGCGCCCATTGCTCTGGCTCGCGGCATTTGTTCTCTACCGACAAGTGTGTCGACATACTGCAAGAAAAATATTTAAACGCTTGTTTAATAAAATTTGTCTCTTTTCCTTCACAGCCTCAACCAGACGTTATGGCCGACGAACCACTCGATACCGAAACGAAGATTAAGGAAGCCGCCCAAAAAGTGTTCCTGGCAAATGGGTACGAAGGGGCCAAAATCAGGCAAATCGCCGACGAAGCCGGGGTGAACGTAGCCCTGGTCAACTACTACTTCCGCAGCAAGGAACAGTTGTTTCAGCAGATCTACTTCGAGACCTTCAGCTCGTTTTTGGGGGTCATTGCGCAACTACTAAACGAGGAGACCCCTTTTGAAGTGAAAGTGTGGAAACTGGTAGATCGCTACACTGATTTTTTATTAGCTAACCCGCTGATGCCTATGTTTGTACTAAGTGAATACCGGCAAAGCGAACAGTCACCAGTAAGGCAGCTAAAAATGAAAGAGATGATCCGGTCAACCGTGTTTATGCGGCAACTCAATGACGAGATCGAGGCGGGTAATTTCAGGAAAGCAGACCCGTTTCAGGTAATTTTTTCCATGATCGGCAGCCTTGTTTTCCCCTTCATTGCCCGGCCGGTAGTCACCTACGTCGGCAGTTTTACCGACGACACGTTCAGCGTATTTGTGAACGAGCGAAAGCAGGTTATTCCTGAGATGATCATGGCCTACTTACGGGTACGCTAATTTTTTTTGACTATTCATTAAACAGCTGTTTAAAACGCTTGCCTAACCTCAATCACCACTAACTAAAAGCAGTTATGAAACAGATTGCTCAGCTTATAGGTGGCTTGTGCCTGTTTGTGGCCTGTGCTGACAAAGAGAGCGGGGCCGATGCGTACGGCAATTTCGAGGCCGTCGAGACCATCGTATCGGCACAGGCCACGGGTAGCATCACGTCGTTTTCGGTGACCGAAGGCCAGACGCTGAAAGCAGGGCAGGCCGTGGGCCAAATCGACACCGAAGGCCTTACGCTACGGCGGGCGCAGTTGTTGGCCAGCAAGCGGGCGGTGGCCAGCCGAACCCCCAACATGACGGCTCAACTCAGCTACTTTTCCGACCAGATCGCCGTGCAGGAACAGCAGCGCAAAAACCTGAACCGCGAACGGGTCCGTACCCAGCGCCTGCTTACCAACGGAGCCGCCACGCCTAAACAACTCGATGATATTGAGGCGCAGATGGCTGTCATCGACCGGCAGATTGCCCTCACCCACCAGCAGCGGGCAGCCCAGGCGTCGGCGCTGACAACCCAGCGCACGGGTATCCGTGCCGACGCGGCCCCGCTGGATGAACAGGTGAAACAGATCGACGATCAGATCAAAAAATCGACCATTCTGAACCCGCTCACCGGCACCGTAACGGTGAAGTTTGCCGAACCCGGCGAGGTGGCTAATTACGGCAAAGCATTATACAAAATAGCTGATTTAGAAACAGTTACCCTCCGCGCCTACGTAGCGGGCGACCAGCTTATCAACGTAAAAGTAGGCCAGGACGTAACCGTGCAGGTCGACGCGCCCAATAATACCATGAAGCCTTACACGGGCAGGGTGACGTTCATTTCTGACAAAGCCGAGTTCACGCCCAAGGTGATTCAAACCAAAGACGAACGGGTGAACCTGGTCTACGCCATGAAGATTACGGTGAAAAACGACGGTAGCCTGAAAATAGGGATGCCGGGCGAAGTGCGGTTTTCTACCCCGACAAACTGACCGGGCCATGCCAACGAACGCCATCACGATAGACAGCATCTCGAAAAGCTACGGGCCGGTAAACGCCCTTGCGTCGGTGACGTTTGACGTCGGTCAGGGCGAACTGTTCGGGCTGATCGGCCCGGATGGCGCGGGCAAAACCACGCTGTTCAAAATTCTGGTGACCCTGCTCCTGCCCGATGCAGGACGGGCCACGGTATCGGGCCTCGACGTGGTGACGGGTTATAAAGCACTACGACAGACCATTGGCTACATGCCGGGCCGTTTTTCGCTCTATCCTGACCTGACGGTTGGGGAAAACCTCCAGTTTTTCGCCACCGTTTTCGGCACCACCATCGAGGCCAACTACAGCTTGGTTCGGGCTATTTATGAACAACTGAAACCGTTTAGCAGTCGCCGGGCGGGGGCATTGTCGGGCGGGATGAAGCAAAAACTGGCCTTGTGCTGCGCCCTGATTCATAAGCCCGACGTCCTCTTTCTCGACGAACCTACTACGGGCGTCGATGCCGTGTCGCGCCGGGAATTCTGGGATATGCTAAAGAACCTGCAAGCCCAGCACCTGACCATTCTGGTGTCGACCCCCTACATGGACGAGGCGAGCCTGTGCGACCGGGTGGCCTTTATTCAGGCGGGCCAGATTCTGGCCGTCGACACGCCCGTCGGCATCACCAGTCGTTTTACAAAACCGCTGTTTGCCATCCAGTCTGACAACCCTTATGAACTCATTCAGACCCTGCGGCAGGGGCCGTTTACCGATGCGTGCTACGCCTTCGGCGATTCGGTGCATTTAACCGGAAAACCCGGCACGGAAACAGGTCAGATTATACATTATTTATCCACCAAAAACATGGAACCAGTCACCGTCAATCGAATCAACGCCGGTATCGAAGATACGTTTATGGAATTGATGCGGGTCAACTGAACTTATGGACGCTATTGTCACAACTAAATTAACCAAACGTTTCGGCGATTTCGTGGCTACCGACGCGGTCACATTCACCGTGGGCGAAGGCGAAATATTTGGTTTTCTGGGCGCTAACGGAGCCGGAAAAACAACGGCGATCCGAATGCTGTGCGGGCTCCTGAAACCATCGTCGGGTGAGGCAACGGTAGCGGGGTTCAACGTGTATAAACAGACCGAAAAGATTAAGCAAAACATCGGCTACATGAGTCAGCGATTTTCACTGTACGAAGACCTGACCGTGCGCGAGAACATCCGATTCTATGGTGGCATATATGGCCTGAGCCTGACCAATATCAGGCAAAAAACGGACGTCATCGTCGCCAAACTAGGGCTGGAAGCCGTCGCTGATTCGCTGGTGGTGTCGTTACCGCTCGGCTGGAAACAGAAGCTGGCGTTTTCAGTAGCTCTGCTCCACGACCCCAAAATCGTGTTTCTCGACGAACCCACCGGCGGCGTCGACCCCATCACGCGGCGACAGTTTTGGGAGATGATCTACGAAGCCGCCCACCGGGGCACCACCATTTTCGTGACCACCCACTACATGGACGAAGCCGAATATTGCCACCGCGTCTCGATCATGGTCGATGGGCAGATAAAGGCCCTGGACACCCCCGCAGGCCTCAAAAAAAGCTATAACACCACGTCCATGGACGGCGTTTTCCAAATTCTGGCCAGAGGAACATCCACCAAATAGCCTCTTATGAACCGCTTCTTTGCCTTCGTCAAAAAAGAGTTTCTGCACATCCTGCGCGACCGGCGCACGTTGCTGATTCTGTTTGGGCTGCCGTTTTTGCAGGTGCTCCTGTTTGGCTTTGCGCTCACCAATGAGATAAAAAACGCCAACATCGGCCTGCTCGACAACGATCACGGCGCTCATAGTCAACAGATTACAAATCGACTCCTGTCGTCGGGTTATTTTCAGTTACGGGCCAATCTCCAGTCGTATCGGGATATTGACGCAGCATTCCGGCAGAACAAGATCAAGCTGGCGGTGGTGATTCCCGCCAACTTCACCAACGATTATGCCCACGGTTGGTCGGCGCAGATACAGTTGGTCAGCGATGCCACCGAGCAAAACTCGGCCATCAGCCTGACCAGCTATGCCACGGCCATCATTGGCGCATATGCTGCTGAGCAACAGGCCACTACGGCCTCGCAGGCCGCCACACCGATGCGGATCGACGTGAGTACGCGGATGGTATTTAACCCCGAACTAAAGGGCGCGTTTGTGTTTGTGCCGGGCGTGATGGCCATGGTGCTGCTGCTGGTGTCGGCCATGATGACGTCGGTAACGATTGCCCGCGAGAAGGAAACCGGTACGATGGACGTGCTGCTGGTATCGCCGCTAAATCAGGGGCAAATCCTGTTTGGCAAAATCGTGCCTTACCTGCTGCTGTCTTTTTTGAACGGTTGCCTGATCATTGCGCTGGGTGTTTTTCTGCTTCACATTCCCCTCCACGGCAGCCTGATTCTACTGCTGGCCGAGACGCTGCTGTTCATCTTTATGGCCCTGTCCATCGGCCTGCTCATCTCGTCGCTGACCGATTCACAACTGGTGGCCATGTTTGCCTCGTTGGTGGTCATGCTCATGCCCACCATTTTCCTGTCAGGCTTCATCTTTCCCATCGAAAGTATGCCGCGCCCGCTTCAGTTTATTGCAAACATCATCCCGGCTAAATACTTCATCGACATCGTAAAAGGCGTGATGATCAAAGGCGTTGGTTTATCCATTCTCTGGCCGCAAACGTTAGTGCTTGCCGGCATGGCTATCGTGTTTATCGGATTGAGTTTGCGGAATCTAAAAACAAGAATAGGATAAATTTTCAATGTAAAATACGCTGAGTTACGCTGATAACAGCCACCTCCTTTATTATGAAACGAATCGCTTTTTTAATCGAAAAAGAATTTAAGCAGATTTTTCGCAACAAGGTCTTGCTAAGGCTCATGCTGGTGGCACCAGTACTGCAATTAATCCTGTTATCGTATGCGGCAAATTTTGAGGTAAAAAACCTGACTATTTACCTCGTCGATCAGGACCACAGCACCTTTTCGGGGCGACTGGCGGGCAAGTTTCGCTACATCGACAATTTCCGGTTTATGGGCTATTTGCCGACCCAGAAAATGGCCTACCAACAGCTTCAGCGCGGCGCGACGGACCTGGTGCTGGTGATTCCGCCCCATTTCGAGCGCGACCTCTACCGCGACACCCAGGCCCCGGTGCAGCTACTCGTCAACGCTATCGACGGCTCGAAGGCGGGCATTGCCAGCGGGTATGCCAACACTATCATCCGCAATTTCAACGCCGACGTGCTGATCGAAAATTTCCCCATCGTACCCGGTGCCGGGCAGCAACTGTCCGTTGTGCCGCAGTTCTGGTATAATCCCCGGCTCGAATACCGCACGTTCATGGTGCCGGGCGTCCTGTTCGAGTTGCTCATTTTGATTGGTGCGCTCATTGCCGCGCTCAACATTGTGCGCGAAAAAGAAATTGGCACGATGGAGCAGCTCAATGTGACGCCCATTCGGAAATACCAGTTCATCGTTGGCAAGCTGGTGCCGTTTGTGGTCATCGGTATGGTGCAGTTCACACTGGGTTTAGGCATCGCCGTTTTCCTGTTCAAGACCCCCACCGAAGGCAGTATGCTGCTCATGTATGGCTTTGCGTTGCTGTTTCTGTTGCTCTGCGTGGGGCTGGGCCTACTCATTTCGGCCCTCTCCGACACCCAACAGCAGGCCATGTTTGCCGCTTTCTTTTTCCTCGTTTTCTTCATTTTGCTCAGCGGTCTGTTTTCATCCACCGAAAACATGCCACGCTGGGCACAGGTCCTCAACTACATCAACCCACTCCGTTACATTATCGACGTGGGGCGTAGTATTATGCTCAAGGGCAGCACCGCCCGCGACCTGCAAACGCAGTTTTTTGCACTGCTCACGCTTACCCTTTCCACCATAGCGCTGGCCTCGTGGCGATACCGCAAAACGGTATAGCCCAAACCTGATTCCATGGTTCCGGTGAAATAGAGTTTGAGTATAAATACTTATTTTATGACATCATCTTCTATTTATAACTGATTTTGCGCTAAAATGATATATATTTGGTAAATAAGTAATGATAAACTCCTAATCACGTATGGCAGCGCCCAAATGCCCAAAATGCAGTGGTACTGAGGCAGTTCGCAACGGTATCATCAATAAACGGCAGCGCTTTCGGTGTCGAGGATGTGGGTATAATTTCACGGTCGAGAAGGCCGGGAAAAGCATCAGTAGCTACTACGTCGTGAAGGCGTTGCAGCTCTACATCGAAGGGGTCAGCTACCGCGAAATAGAACGACTGTTGGGCGTGAGTCACGTGTCGGTGATGAACTGGGTGAAGAAATATGGCATCAAAGCCCCTGAAAATCAAGACTATCACCCCACATACAAGGTGTTTAACCATGCCGAATTGGCCGCCTACATGAGCAAGCCCGAGAACGTGGCGGGGTCGGGGATGATCGTGACCGAACTCGGCGATAAGTTTATGCTCATCAAGTGGGAACGGTTCCGGCAGGAGCGGTAAAACAGCGGCGTCTATAGTATAGACAGATCTATAGTAATAATTTGTAGGATAGCGAGGAAGAATTGTGTTTTGTCCAGTCGTTTCAGCGGCACCTACCGAACACCTCTTAAATTCAAGTCCCCTATGCTTCCTCTTTTCCGGCCTGCTTCGCTTCGGTTTTGTCTGCCAATTTTGGGGTTAACTACCCTGTTGGCCCAAACTACCACAGCCCAGTCTACTTCGCCCGACAATGCCGGTCCGGCGCAGACTACGGCTGCCGCTCCGGTAACTACTCCTGTGGTGGCTAGTGCCCCTGCGGCCCTGCCACCCGCCAATGGCCCTGCTCCCGCTCCGGCTGTAGCCCCCGCTTTTACTATCAAATTCAGTGGTTTTGTACGCAATGATTTCGTTTTCGATTCACGGCAGACGGTCAACCTCCGCGAAGCTTCCGTTGATCTGTGGCCCCGCGACAAGCGACTCGACGCCGCCGGAAAAGAAATCAACGATGTATCGAGCCTGAACATGCTTGGTGTCAACAGCCGGTTGGGTGTTGCCTTCACCGGACCCGATGCCTGGGGCGCCAAAACGTCGGGCCTGCTGGAAATGGAATGGTTCGGCCCGTCAGATGCTGCCGTGGGCGGCGTCCGTTTGCGCCACGCCTGGGCTAAACTCGACTGGGCCAAAACGCAGTTGGGTTTCGGCCAGTTCTGGCATCCGCTGTTTGTAACCGACTGTTTTCCGGGGGTATTGAACTTCAACACGGGCATTCCGTTTCAACCCTTCAACCGGTCGCCACAGATCCGGATGACCAACACCATCGGCAAGGACCTGTACCTGATTACGGCCCTGATTGCCCAGCGCGATTTCACCAGCACCGGCCCCAACGGCGGCTCATCAGAATACCTGCGCAACTCGTCGGTGCCGAACGTCCATGCGCAATTGCAACTGAAAAAGCCCACCTTCGTCGCGGGTATTGCCTACGATTACAAGGTCATTCGGCCACGACTGTCGACCGGTACGGGTGCCACGCTGGCAGCTTCTGACGCTACCGTGGGCAGCTCGGCCCTGATGGCTTACCTGAAAATTGTGAAGCGTACGTTCACGTTCAAGGCCGAGGCCGTCTCTGGCTCGAACATGACCGACCACGTGATGCTGGGTGGCTATCTGGCCTACGGCACCCCGGCAGCACCCACCGTTGAGGCGTCTTACAAACCCACCAACATCACCTCGGTCTGGGGCGAAATTCACGGCAACGGCAAGAAAGTGGTGCCGGGTCTGTTTGTGGGTTACTGCAAAAACAACGGCACCGACCCCAGCGCCATTGCCGTCTATGGCCGGGGCATTGGCCTCACGGGCCGGTCGGGCATCGACAACCTGATTCGAGTTGCCCCACGGGTAGAATTTATTGCCGGCAAGTTTAAAATTGGTGGTGAGTATGAATATACGGCCGCCGCTTATGGTACGTCGACCAACGACTCGAAAGTGGGCAGCACCGAAACCATTGCCAACTCACGCCTGCTGCTGCTCACCGTATTTTCCTTTTAATTCACTCCTTCCTGACACGTACTTAATCGCATCCTCAATTTTCCAGACATGGTAACTGAACAAATCCCCACCCAGACCACTAGTACCCGCTCCCTGTTGAGCGTGATTGGGGCCTCGTCGGTAGGTACCCTCATCGAGTGGTATGACTTCTACATCTTCGGCTCACTGGCCGTGGTGCTTTCCACCAAATTTTTTCCCGAAGGCAACCCCACGGCGGCTTTCCTGTCTACCCTCGCCACGTTTGCGGCGGGTTTTGTGGTGCGGCCCTTCGGCGCATTGTTCTTCGGTCGGCTGGGTGATCTCATTGGCCGGAAATACACGTTCATGGTCACGCTGCTGCTCATGGGTGGGGCCACGTTCGCCATCGGCTGTATTCCCAGCTACGAGAGCATCGGCTTCGTGGCACCGTTGTTAGTGCTGATTCTCAGACTGTTGCAGGGACTGGCTCTGGGCGGCGAGTATGGCGGTGCAGCAACGTATGTGGCCGAACACGCTCCCGCCAACCGGCGCGGTTTCTGGACCTCATGGATTCAGATTACGGCCACGGCGGGTCTGTTTGTGTCGCTGCTGGTGATCCTGGCCACGCGCTATTCCATGAGCAAAGAGGCGTTTAATGATTGGGGCTGGCGCGTACCGTTCCTGGTGTCGAGCCTGATGGTGCTTGTGTCGTATGTCATCCGCCGGAACATGCATGAGTCGCCGGTGTTTGCCAAAGCCAAAGCCGAAGGTAAGACGTCGGCCAACCCGCTGAAGGACAGTTTTGGCAACAAGTACAACTTCAAATTCGTGTTGCTGGCCTTATTTGGTGCTACCATGGGGCAGGGTGTAGTCTGGTATACGGGTCAGTTCTACGCGCTGAGCTTCATAAAAACGGTCTGTAACGTGGATGCCCTGCAAACCGACGGCCTGATGAGTATTGCCCTGCTGATGGGCACGCCGTTCTTTGTGGTATTTGGTGCGCTGTCTGACCGCATTGGCCGCAAAGGGATTATGCTGGCGGGTATGCTGATTGCCATTGTCTGCTACCGGCCCATCTACGAACAGATGTACCAGACCACCAACCTTCAACACAAGACGGTCATTGCCGAAAAAACCACCACCGACTCGACCATCGTGGCCGATGCCAAAGTGGTGGGGGGCAGCATCAAGACCAAAACGGTGAAGAAAGAATACACCGACGGCACGAAATATGAAGAGGTGACCAAAACCAAGATAGCTCCGGCCACCGCTGTGGCACCCACCGCCGTGGTAGAGTCAACGGCAGCGGTCATCAAACCGGACGTGAAAAAGAGCATCAACATTAATAGTTCAGACCGTTGGTCGCTGATCTGGCTGGTGTTCATTCAGGTGCTGTTTGTGACCATGGTCTACGGTCCCATCGCGGCCTTCCTGGTCGAAATGTTCCCGACCAAGATTCGCTACACGTCGATGTCCCTGCCGTATCACGTGGGCAACGGTATTTTCGGTGGGTTGCTGCCTGCCGTGGCTACCTACCTGGCTACCAACGCCAAAGACGCCAACACCGCCGCCGAAAAAGCCGGTTTGGCCATCCCCAACGCCGCACCGTATCTGGAGGGTCTGTGGTACCCCATCGCCATTGCCGGTATCTGCTTTGTCATCGGCCTGATCTACATCGACAAACGCAAAGCGCAGGATTAAATAAGTTAGAGGCAAGAAGAAACCTCTTGCCTCTTTTCTCCCCTTTTAACTCGTTAAAAACATGAACGCAGTAAAAAAATACGCCGGTGTACTCTGGCTCGCCCTTGCCGCTATCTTCGGCTATTATGGTCTCACCGTGTTCGGACTGCCCAAGCTGGCCTCCGGCAAAACCGACGACCTTGTTTTTGGTTGTATCATCCTTGTCGTGCTCCTGCCCCTGATTGTGGGCGGACTCATCCGCTTTGGCCTCTACGCCCTGGCCGGGGAGTATGATGAGGAAGTGTAACTGACAAACCCATGAAATCCACCCGTCTCCTCCTGCTCACCCTGCTCTTTCTGCTCCTGTTTACCGAGCCGATGATGTCGGTGGTGAACAGGGAGGCGACGGTGGCGGGTATTCCGGCGTTGTATGCCTATGTGTTTGCCGTTTGGGCCATCATGATTGGGCTGCTGGCCTACGTGATTCACCGCTCCCACCCGGCTGACGAGTCCATTTCAGATGAGTAGCATCATCCTGATAAGCTGCTCGCTGACGTACCTCGGTGTGCTGTTTCTTATTGCCAACTGGGCCGAACGGCGCAGCAAACAGGGGCGCAGCTTCGTTAACAATCCCTACGTCTACGCCCTGTCTATGGCGGTGTATTGCACTGCCTGGACATTCTACGGCAGCGTGAGCAAAGCCACCACCGACGGCATTGATTTTCTGGCCGTATATATCGGTCCCACGCTGTCGGCGCCCCTCTGGTGGCTCGTCACGCGCAAGATTATCCGCATCTGCAAGGTGCAGCGTATCACCAGCATTGCCGATTTTATTTCGGCCCGCTACGGCAAAAATCGCGGCCTGGGCGTGCTGGTGACACTGATGTGTGTGGTGGGCATTATCCCCTACATTTCGCTTCAGATCAAAGCCATTACCGGTAGCTTCGCCCTGCTCACGGGGCAACCCGCTACCCTGACCACGGCCACATTTCTCGGCGACCGGGCCTTTTACGTGATGCTGCTGCTGGCCATTTTCGCCATTCTCTTTGGCACCCGCAAGTTTGAAGCTACCGAACGCCACGAAGGACTGGTAACGGCCATTGCTTTCGAGTCAATCATTAGACTTGTTGCTTCGTTGTTATTCAGTTAGTTACGTAAAAATTCCATAGCCCTGCACACACTTCTAATCTTGTATCATAGCCTGCCCATTGTCGTGAACGCACTCGATTTGACAATACGCGGTACCGCTTCATACC
>JBBRMP010000130.1:0-16364 GCA_038230755.1 Cytophagales bacterium
GGGGGCTTCCCTTCATTCCCATGCGAACCATCATCATCGACGACGAGCGACTGGCTCGTAATGAACTCCGGCGGTTGCTGGAAAACATGCCCAAAGTGCAGATCGTTGGCGAAGCCGCCAACGCCGACGAGGCCCTGCCCATGATCGAGAGCCTTCAGCCCGATCTGCTCTTTCTGGACATTCAGATGCCCGGCAAAAACGGGTTCGAACTCCTTCAGGCCATTGAAGGCAAAGCGCCCGAAGTGGTTTTCACCACGGCCTATGACGAGTATGCCATCAAAGCGTTCGAGTTCAACGCCCTCGACTACCTGCTGAAACCCGTTGACCTAGCCCGGCTCACCGAAGCGATTCACCGGGTGGAGGAAGAACTCAACCACGGACAGTCGCCCGAAGGCCCCCACGTGCCCAAAGACGGCTCCAAACTACTGGGTGAACATGACCAGGTGTTTGTGAAAGACGGCGAGAAATGCTGGTTTGTAAAGCTCGGTAAAGTACGCCTCTTCGAGTCGATGGGTAACTACGTCCGGCTCTATTTCGACGACCAGAAACCGCTGGTACTCAAGTCGTTGAATGCCCTGGAAGATCGCCTCGACCCGGCCACCTATTTCCGGGCCAACCGCAAGCATATCATTAACCTGCAATGGATCGAGAAGATAGAACCCTGGTTCAGCGGGGGATTGCTGGTCACGTTGCGCGGCAGCAACGACAAAGTCGAGATCAGCCGCCGCCAGGCTATTCGGTTTAAGGAGATGTTGTCTCTGTAAAAAAAGTTTGACTTTTTTTACAAATAAAAATCCCTGCGCTCAAATTGGCGCAGGGATTCCGTACCCACCGTAACTTGTACTTAACCTAAAATGAAACCCAACGGGCGAACCCGCATGGCAATTGGCTCATGTGCCTGGTCGGCTATTCGACTAGTGAACTACGAAATCGGCTTTCGCCTCAAACGCCACGTCCGCTAATCAGCCTGAACACGACCGCTATGATTGCTATAACAAGTAAAGCATGAATCAGACCTCCCATTCCAAAGCTACCGAATCCAAAGAATCCAAGTGCCCAGATGATCACCAAGATCACGGCTATTGTATACAGCAAGTTTCCCATAACGTTTGATTGTGTGTTGAGTAAATCAGAACCAGTGTCTCTTGTTCTGACAACTCTTTAGAAAATTTTGTGCCAGACAAGACAAGCATGGAGCACGGCACGTGGACAAAGGCGCTGTCTACTGTGTAAATGAGGCTTTTAGCCCCTTTTTTTTAATTTATCCACAGAAAAGAACGGCAAAGAACCGGCAATAAGCTGGGGAATTTTTTCCCCAGATTGGGAAACGTCAACCGTAAATAGCTCCACATATTTCCCCACACCCTACAAGAACCGTATAGATTAAGTAACTGACTAGCACAAAAGGATTGGGTATAACTGCTTCGTAATGGGGCATTTAGGCGTTAAAACTGCTTAAGTTGGACGTATTCAAGAAGTTAGGCATTATATTTTATAGAGGTATTACGACAGCGTGACTGAAAAACGTAACGAACGCATAACATGACTGGAGTAATTATACCTGGTTCGGCTAGCGGACACGCGTTTGTGCCGAACACCAAGAAAAATATGACCATTAAGCACGTTCTTATTGTAGACGATGAAGCCGATATCTGCCTACTCTTATCGGGATTGCTTCGTCGGCTGGGCTACCAACCCACGTGCGCCCATTTTCTGGAAGAGGGCCGTCAGTGCCTGAACCGGCAACATTTTGACGCCGTTTTTCTGGATCTAAACCTGCCCGACGGGCTGGGGTTCGATCTGCTGCCTACCATCAAGCGGGAGGAAGCATCGCTGGCGACGGCTAAAGTGGTGATGATTAGTGCCTTTGATGGCGTGGCTGAACGAAAACGCGCCACCGACCAGGGCGCAGACTATTTTATGGGAAAGCCATTCACCCGCAAAACGGTAGAGCAGGCACTAGAATCGATTCGGGTATAGACTTCGGCGGGTGCATTCCGCCGACCACGTATTTAGTCAGTAGCAAAGAAACCAGACCCCGGCTGGTTTTTGTTGCCAGTTAGGGTTGCCAACTACAGGCCAACAAGTGCGTTGCCTGTTCCCACCATCATCAACCGCCCGCCTTAACGAATGTCCCCGAAATGGGCATTCTGCTTATGGAAAAAATACTGATTATCGACGACAACAACGACATATGTGTCCTGTTGGAGCGCTTTTTGGGTAAGCAAAAGTATAAGACCGCTTCGGCTCAACGCGGCGAAGAAGGTTTAGCCTTGCTACGCCGCGAAACGTTCGACCTGGTTATCTGCGACTTTAAACTTCCCGACACAGATGGCCTGGATATGTTGCGCCGGATTAAAGTACTCAGCCCGGCCACTGCCGTTATCATTATCACCGGCTACTCAGACGTGCGCATTGCCGTGCAGGCCCTGAAGTATGGTGCCTTCGACTATGTAACAAAACCCCTGCTGCCCGACGAAATCCTGTACACCATCAGGGGGGCACTGGACAAAAAGATCGGCCCACCGACACGTACCGCCGCCGACGAAGGTTCTGCGGGCACAGCGAAAGCGGCCAAAGCCGCAAAACCTGCCCTGGCACCCGACGGCAAACGGTTTATTTTTGGCAAAAGCCGCGCCGCCGAACAACTACAAAAACACGTCGAACTGATTGCGCCGACCAATATGTCGGTGATTATTACGGGCGAAACCGGCACCGGTAAAGAGTTCGTGGCCAATGCCATTCACCTGAGCAGCAAACGCGCCGAGAAGCCCTTTGTGGCCATCGACTGCGGTGCTTTATCGAAAGAACTGGCTGGTAGTGAGCTATTTGGCCACGTGAAAGGTGCCTTCACCGGAGCCATGTCCGACAAGATGGGCAGCTTTGAATACGCCACCGGCGGCACATTGTTTCTCGATGAAATTGGTAATCTCTCCTACGAAAATCAGATTAAGCTGTTGCGCGTCTTGCAGGAACGCAAGATCAAGCGCGTGGGGGGCAACACCGATATCAGCGTAGACGTGCGTATTCTGGTAGCCACCAACGAAGACCTGCGCGACGCCGTTCGTCAGGGGCGTTTCCGGGAAGATATTTTCCACCGGCTCGACGAGTTTAAAATCGAACTCCCCCCCCTGCGTGAACGCAAGGCTGATATCATGCTCTTTGCCGAACATTTTCTTGAGCTCGCCAACCGGCAACTTGAGAAAGACGTAATTGGTTTTGACGAGGAAGTACGCGATAAATTCAAGGAATATTACTGGTACGGCAACCTGCGTGAGCTACAAAACGTGGTGAAGCGTGCCGTACTGCTCACACAAGGCGATTACGTTCAGGTTGATGTGTTACCCCACGAAATAACGTCGCCTACTTACATCACCAATGATGAAACTGCGGGCTTCGTGATGGACTCGCTCAGGCCAGGTTCAATGCCTATAATGCAACAGCCTACGCAGGGCGGTAACCTGAAATCGGTGTCGGAAAGTGCCGAGCGGGCCGCCATTCTGAAGGTGCTGGAAAAGACCGGCTACAACAAAACCAAAGCCGCCGAAGTCCTGAACATCGACCGTAAGACGCTGTATAACAAGCTAAAAGCGTACGATATACATTTATAAGTTTCAGGTCTAGAGTTTGATGTTGTTTACTCCGAGTTCTTCGATTCAGACAATATCAAACTTTAGACATTTGACTTGTAAACTTAGTTGAACGAGTAGCCAATGCTCAACAGGCCCACGCCGTTGCGGGCGTTGTTGAGCACAGCGCGTGAGGCCGTCGTGTTGGCAATTTTCTGGATGCCCTGCTCATAGCGTACCCCAACCAGTAGTTGACCCAGGAATACGTTAACACCACCGGCCAGACCATAATCGACGCGGTTAAACTGGTCGGGGTTAAGGTTTACGCCTGAGTTGCCCAGGCTACCCTCTGTCTTTACATTCGAGCTAAGCAGGTAGCCTACGTACGGACCCGCCTGGATTTCGGCGAAATCACCCAATTTGATTGTCGCCAGTACGGGTAGTTCGGCGTAGTTTAAGTTAAATGAGTTACGGCCTGTGTTGCCCAGCACGCTATAGCCCGACGAGGCACCTTTGTTGATGTAAAGCAACTCAGGCTGAATGGCGAAAGCCGAACCAATTGGCAACTGGGTGAACACACCCGCATGGAAGCCGATACGCTCTTTTTTATCGCTCGAACTGGCATTATCGTAGAAGAGCGAGCTGGCCGACAAACCTGCTTTGATACCAGTACGGGGGCGGGTTTGAGCGGTAGTATCGGTGGAGTGAAGGGTTAAACCGGCAGCAACAATGGCTGCCAGTAGCCCAATTTTGATTGACTTTTTCATAACGTAATGTTGAGTTGGATAAAGCGTGTTGTACCGCGCTTCTGCTTTTTCATCGTCACAATATCATGCCACTTGTGTATAGGCTGTACGTTTTCCTTAGATAGTTGTCTGACTGTCAGTGATATAGCCTCATATCCAGTACTATTTATTGACGCGAACCACAGCCGGTGAATTGGCTTTAGTGCGGACGGGATTCCACACTTTCGGAATGGAAACACCCAATAGTAACAATCGAATCCAACTCAACGAAACCGCCACCGTACCCTATCAACGCTTTCTGGACGCCCACTCCGATGGCGTAATTTGTTATCAGGCCGTGCGCACCGATGGCGTCATCACCGGCAGATATTCCAGCGGCTCCACGGGCGCAATGAGTATCCCGGCACCGGCATTGGCTTAGCCATTGTGCAGAAAGTAGCCGAAAATCATCGCGGATTCATTCGGGCCAAAAGTGAGCCAGACCAGGGTGCCTCCTTCTGCGTGTATCTGCCCGTAGGCTAACTAGTGATTTGCCATTACCTTCGTAAACGTACAAAACAGCCCCTAATCCGTTACTGCCCTTACTTATGAACTACTCGCTACCGCCGCTGCCGCCAACAACCATATTGATTGCCGACGATGATGAGGATGACCGGCTTTTTATGGCCGAGGCCCTGCGACAGAATCAATTTCGCAGTACCGTTAAATTTGTTGAAGACGGGGTAGAACTAATCGACTACCTAACGTACCAAAATGGTTTTACTGCCGAAAACACCCCCCGCCCAAGCCTGATTTTGCTGGATCTGAACATGCCCCGCAAAGATGGGTTTGAGGCCCTGAAAGAAATAAAAACACACCCCCACCTGTGCCGATTGCCGGTGGTGGTGCTGTCTACCTCGGCGGCTAAAGAAGATGTAAAACGCGCCTACGGATTGGGCGGAAACTCATTCATTACCAAACCGCATAACTTCAACCGGCTAATCGAAATGGTGGGTTCACTGAAACTCTACTGGCTGGAGACCGTTCAGCTACCTGATTAAAAAAACCGTTCTATCTACCTTCTTTCCTCAGCGTGTCATGACAACTGCAATGCCAGAATCCCCAATCGATATTATTGACAATCAGCAAGTTGTGCGCGTATTGCTGGTAGAAGATGATGAGGATGACTACATCCTGACCCGTACGCTCATGAGCGACTCCGAAAACCGGAATCTGCGCCTGGACTGGGTGGAAGGCTATGACGAGGCCCTGGAACATATTCTGGCTAATGACTATGACGTGTATCTGGTTGATTACCGACTGGGGCAGCGCACCGGTATTGAACTGATTCAGGAAGCCGCCCGTGCGGGGTGCCATTCGCCCATGATTTTGCTCACGGGTCAGGACGATAAATCGGTCGACTACTCAGCGATGGCCATTGGGGCGGCCGATTACCTTGTCAAAGGCCGCATCGACTCGCAGTTGCTGGGGCGCAGCATCCGCTATGCCCTGCGGCAGGCCGAATCACTGGCCGAGTTGGTGGAGCAGGAGAACAAATACCGGTCGTTGTTCGAACGGTCTATCGACGCCATTTTCGTGACCGACCAGTCGATGCATTTCCGCGACGTGAACCCGTCTTTAGAGCACCTGCTGGGCTACACCCGCGACGAGCTGCTGAAGATGAATCCCGCCCGTTTGTTCGACCAGTTCGACAAACTGCGCGAGATGCGTTTTTCGGTGCGGGAGTTTACGCAAATCAAAGATTTTGAGGCTGTTCTGGTGAGTAAGCTGGGCCGCAAACGAATCTGTCTCATCTCCGTCTGGGCCGTTGAAGACGCCAACGGCAGACCCTTTTGGTTTCAGGGCATTGTGCGCGACATTACCGAACAAAAAAAGGCGCAGCATGAACTGATCATTGCCGAAAAGCTGACGATGACCGGCAAACTGGCCCGTAGTATTGCCCACGAAGTGCGCAATCCACTCACCAACCTGAGCCTCGCCCTTGATCAGTTGGTGGACGAGCTGGGTGAGAAAAACGAAGATACGCAGCTCTATACCAACATCATTGGCCGCAATATAGAGCGCATTGGCACCCTGATTACCGACATGCTCAACTCGTCGAAGCCACGCGAACTGGACCGCCGTCCGCAGGATTTGAACGACATCGTGCGCGAGACGCTGGGCTTCGTTGCCGACCGTATCAAGCTGAAACAGATGCAGTTAGTGACTGATTTTAGTGGCGACGACTGCACGGCCAACCTTGACCGCGAACAACTACGGATTGCCCTCACCAACATTTTCATCAACGCCGTAGAGTCGATGGAGCCGGAGCAGGGCAAGATGGTGGTGCGGACGCAGTGCCTGGAGGATTCGCAGGTGTGTGTTACCATTACAGATAACGGCGCGGGCATTTCTCCCGAAAACCTGCAACGCCTCTTCGACCCGTTCTTTACGGGCAAACAAAGTGGTATGGGCCTGGGCCTGACCGCCACCCAAAACATTGTGAACAGCCATAAGGGCCACATTGACGTGGATAGCCACATCGGCATTGGCACCACGTTCAAGCTGACGTTTCCGAAGTAGGGCCGGTCTGGGAAGGGGATTCTATTTATTTTGCGGGTAGTTAGTAGTGCCCGAAAACTAAGTCCCTAACGCCCCTTTCCCGACGATGCTGCCCAAACCAGTCACTGACCAGCCAACACTCTCACCCGATCAACAGGAAAAATTACGTGAGCTGACCGCCCAGAGCTGGAACCTCGAACTGGTTATTTCGGGCGCGGCCCTGTTTGCCATCTTGCAATTGCCCAACCTGCTCGATCAGGGGTTCGACTATTTCCGGTACAATTTCATGACCCAACTGACGGGTATGCGGGGGATTTTTACCTCAATGGTCTACAGCATCATAAAAGCAAGCTGTTACGTGCTGTTTTTAGCCTTCCTAACCAATTTTGTGATGCGGGCGTTTTGGGTAGGGCTGGTTGGCCTGCTCGCCGTTTATCCCACGGGTATCCACTACGACCGGATTCCTTTCTCTACCCCCTACGCTCAGAAAAGGCTGGCCGCTGACCTGGGACCGCCCGATCGGTATATTCTGCGGCTCGATCAGCGGTGCAGCATCGTTTTTTCCGTTGCCTTCCTGTTCGTTATCCTGCTCATCGTCGTTGCCCTTTCATACGGCGTCATTCTGCTGGTTTCTGCCAGATTTCAGCCAATGATCCCGGCTGAAATCTGGCATAGCCTTGTCCTTGCAGGCAAGGCTCTTGGGGTGCTATACCTCATTGTCGCCATTGTATTGAGTTTGCCCAAAGTCAAAGCGCACCCAACGGGCGAGAGACTCCATTATGGACTTATGTCTATCGCTAAGTTGGCGTATTGGGGAATGTACAAGCCGTTTATGTTCATTATCAATACTTTTTATAGCCACCTTCCCTTTAGCAGAATACTACGGACGATGGGTGTATTTGCCGTGGTTTTCACGGCGATGCTTATAGTTGAGGCACTAGCCGATCTTTCGCGGACTGACAAACGGCTATCTGGTTTTAACTCACGACATCTATACACAGCCCGGGTCGATAAACTGTTTAGTAACCCGGCCACCTACGAAGATCAATTGCCTGAAGGTGACTATGTTACTACCGCATCCATCCAGTCTGATGTGATACGCGAACCCTTTGTTCGCCTCTTCGTGGCGTATCCCAAAGCCCTGGATACGCTCTTCACCAACGTAATGCTTAAGAAGCCCGTCTGGAGCAAAACGTTGTCTGGAGTGGAATTACGCCGTCAGTTTGCCGAATGGAGCAATGGGCAACTGAGCAACATGATGCAGATTACGGTCAACGACTCGGTATATGGTCGCCCGGATTTGTTGTTTGCTAAACGGGGCAAACAGCAGCAACGCGGCTGGTCAACGGTGCTGATTCCGGCTAATCTCAGAATCGGCAAAAACACCCTCAGCATTAGCCTTAAGCCGGACTCCCTGGCCAAACCCCAGGAACTGACAACCATTCCGTTCTGGTACGTGCCGGATAAATAGACGTGGCTTCCTACTTCGTCGTCGGCACCTTCCCGATCTTTAACACCAGCCCAAATTCCTTTGCTTTCGAGACGTCTTTAAGCGTGACAGCGCCGTTGCCCATTGGGCTAGTCCAGGTGTAGACAGCGGCTGTTTGCTGGGCTGGGCCGTAGCGAGACGTGTAGTAGGCCACCAGATCCTGCTGATAGGCGCGTACGCTGGCCATATTGTTGAGGTACAGGTCGACGCGGATACCCGAAACGTTGTTCGACTCGGTAAAGTACTGATAATCAATCGACTCCAGGTTATCAAACTCCACGCTGTAGCCTACGTGGCTGATGTCTTCTTCAAACGGTCGGTCTGTTTCGGGTGCTCTGGCGGCGGTAAGTGCATCGCCCAGTTTCACCTGTTTCCAGTCAAAATCGGGCGAGAGGCTCAGGCTGCTGATGCGGGCCGAGGTAGGCATAACGGCTGGCTTTGCCGCACCTGAATCAGTGGCTGCGCTGGCCGTTGACAAGCCAGTCGAGTCGCCGGGGGCATTGGTGGTTTCGGTGGTGGGGCGAGACGTGCAGGCGGCCAGCAGTAGTATGGGGAAGGCGAAAAGGGCAAGGTGTTTCATGCCCCAAAACTACAACTCGCGCTGGATGTTCAGGAAAAAGCCCGGCTCACGCTGCGCATTGACCACCCCGCTGAACCGCACCACGAGGTTATAGAACGTGACCACGTCGAGGCTGGCTCCGTAACCGTAGAGCCACCGGTTGGCCAGTCGGCTTTGGTAGCGTTCGGCCACGGTGCTGCTCACATAGCCCGCATCGCCAATGAGCGATACATAGGCCGAAATGGGCAGCGTGTTAAACTGCTTTACGTGCAGCCAGTTGAGTTGCTTCACCGTCGAAAAAAGCCGATACCGGATGTTATTCCGAAATAAAGCAAAATGCTGTCCTTCAATCACATACAACTCATAGCCACGCAGCACATCGTCGCCAGTACCGAGGGCACGGAGGCCGTAGTAGGGCTGTCGGTCGGTCCAGACCGAGCGCAGGCGTATGGTAGAAGCAGCAAAGAGTCGCTTGCTCAGGGGCCAATAGCGGCTCAGTCCCAGGGCCAGTTCGGTTTGGTTCAGGTCGGCATTGGGCAACCAGCCCATGTGGGCCAACGAACCCGTAAACAACGTACCGCGCAGGGCATAGGCCACATTGTCGCGGCGGTCATAGCGGTAGCTGTAGGTGAGTGTGGCAAACTGTTGCTGGCGGCGGCCATCCAGAAAATAGTCGGGGTTGAGGCGGGCCACGGTGTCGGCAATCGTGTTGCGGCTGTAGCGGGCTTCCAGTTCGTGAAATTGGTAGAACCCATCGCGGCGGGTAATGCCAATGCTGGTGGTCAGTCTTGACCGCAGCGCCCCCAGCCCATCGGGCCGGATGTAGATCCACTTATCGGCCTGGGTGCGGTAGGCGATTTCGCGGTTGGTGGCGTAGTAAAAATCGGCGTTGACTCCGTAGCGTTGCGCTTTGTCGAAATAGGGCCGGTCGTAGGTAAAGATGTATTTATCGGTAAAGCCGGTTTGGGCCAGGGCCGTAAGTTTATCGTTGCGGCCCGTAAAGTTTTTCCAACTCAGTTGCAGGCCATAGTTGGTGCGGCGCAGGTCGTGGCCCCGGTCATACCACCACTCGTTAAGGTTGCGGTCGGCCAGTTCAAACAGGGGCACCACAAAGATGTACCAGCGCTCTTTCATCGTCACCACCACATCAACAGGCCGGTAGTCAGGTGCGGCGGTGGTGTCTTCCTGCGTGGCTACGTCTACGGTGACAAACAGGTTGGTGTTAGAAATTTTCCGTTGGTCCCAGGCTACTTTTTGCCCCAGTTCGGCCCGGTTGATGGTATCGCCGGGCAGGAGCGCCATTTCGCGCCGGATGATCCGGCTATTGGTACGCGTATTTCCGCGCAGCGTTACCGACCGCACCACCACGGCATCGAGGCTTCGGTTACCCCGGCTCACCACCGAATCGGGCGGGGCTAAGGGTGCCGACAGGGCGCAGGCAGCAAGGAGCGTGAACAGTAAAGACATTGGATTGGGTAAGCCGGATAAGCCGATAACCTGGCCAGGGTATTGCTGAGAAAGATACGCGAATACGTCAGGCGAAGCTACCGTACATACGCTTAATAGTGGTTGATGGGTTGCGCCGAATTAGTAAACGCAGGAATGTATTGGGGGAATGGGGTCGGGCCAGCCGATGAACAAATAACCCAACTCCATCGTCAAATCATGCAACGGGCTGCGTAATATTGTGTATAATTAACCTCATACGCTGTTTTTTAACCAGCCAACCTATGCAGACTGATCAAGCGCCAAGTGTGGCCCAAACCGCTGACCGCCCGAACCTTTCGTTTTGGCAAATCTGGAACATGAGTTTCGGGTTCTTGGGCATTCAATACGGTTTCGGCTTGCAACAGGCCAACATGAGTCCTATCTACCGCTACCTGGGTGCCGATGAATCGGCCATTCCGGGTTTGTGGCTCGCCGGTCCACTCACGGGTCTGTTGTTGCAGCCCATCATCGGGGCCGTATCTGACCGGAGCTGGTCGCCTACCTGGGGGCGGCGGAAACCGTTTATTCTGGTGGGTGCCCTGTTGGGTAGCATTGCCATGATCCTGATGCCCAACTCATCGACAGTCTGGATGGCGGCGGGCCTGATGTGGATGCTCGACGCGGGCCTCAACTCGGCCATGGAGCCGTTCCGGGCTTTTGTGGGCGATATGCTCAACGAAAAACAGCGACCCACGGGCTTTGCCGTGCAATCCTTTTTTGTGGGTTTCGGGCAAACGCTGGCCAACTGTATGCCCTACATTTTGCCCATTATTGGCATCTCGATGGTGGTGAGTGCCAGCGAGTTGACCAACGGCATTCCTAATTCGGTGCGGTATCCATTCTACATTGGTGCGGCAGCCATTTTGCTGGCGGTAGTCTGGACCATGCGCACTACAAAGGAGTATCCGCCCGTAGATGACAGCTACAAACAGCCGCTCACGTTTACCGCCGAACAAAAGAAATCGATCACGTTTTGGCACCTGACCCTGGCCGTGGCGGCGGCTGTGCTGGCGTTTGGTTTTGCCACTAATACAGGCGGCGTGGTGAATGGCCTTAAATGGAGCATGGGTGTGCTGGCCGGAGGGTATCTGGTGCTGATGCTGCCCGTTTTCAGGGAAGTGCTTGCCTCGCTCTCTGAGATGCCAACGGTGATGAAGCAACTCTGGTGGGTGAAGTTCTTTACCTGGTATGGCCTGCCGCTGATGTGGCAGTTTCTGTCGTTGGCGGTGGCCAAATATGCCTTCAATGCGCCCGACGCGGTCTCGAACAAAGCTGGTTTTGAGGCGGGTACGAAATGGGGCGGCCTGTGTTTTGCCATGTTCAGCATATCCTGCGCGGTGATCTCCATCTTCATTCCCCGCATTGCCAGAGCCATTGGCAGCGCCCGCGCCACCCACGCTATTTTTCTGTGCATCGGCGCCCTGGGCTTTTTCCTGACGCTGACATCTAACGACAAAATGATATACCTCATCGGCATGGCCGTTATTGGGCTGGCCTGGGGGTCAATCATGTCAATGCCGTATCTGATGCTGGCTAGTGCCATCCCGAAAGAGCGCATGGGCGTGTACATGGGCATTTTCAACGGCTTCATCTGCGTGCCACAATTCATCGGTATGCTCACCGTGCCGCTCTTTTACAAAACGCTCCTCGGCGACGACCCCCGCAACGCCCTCGTGCTGGCGGGTATCTGTATGCTCTGTGCCGCCGCCTCCTGCTTTCTGGTAAAAACCCTGAAGGCAGTTTAAATGAGTTTTGAGTTTACAGTTTTCAGTTGCTTGCGCGGGAGTAGCTACGCTTGCGTCAGCGAACTGAAAACTGTAGACTGCAAACTGAAAACTCCTGATAATGTCCACTACCACGCCCAAACTCATTCTCTCTGTCGGCGAATTGCTCGTTGATTTTATTGGTCACCACGTCTCGGCCAGTCTGTTCGACTCGCCCGATTTTCGGCGCTACCAAGGCGGTAGCCCCGCCAACATGGGTGCCAACATGGCCCGTTTGGGTAACCGGGTGGCCCTTGTAGCCTGTGTTGGCGACGATAACTTTGGCAAGTTTCTGGTGCAGCGTGTGGCTGAAACGGGTGTCGACACGCAGTACATTGCCACCGACGCGACCGAGCCAACCAGTATTGTCGTGGTGTCGCGGACGTCGGGCACGCCCGATTTCATCGCCTACCGCACGGCAGACTGCCAAATCCGTCCCGAACACCTGCCTGATTCGTTGCTGGCGCAGGCGGCCATTTTCCATACCACCTGTTTCGCCCTCAGTCGTCAACCCGCCCAGCAGGCCATTGTCGATGCGGCCCAACGCGCCGCCGCGATGGGTGCGCAGGTGAGCGTAGATGCCAACTATGCGCCCAGTATCTGGCCCGACCGGGCGCAGGCGTGGGCCGTTTTGGGCCAATACTGCGCCACAGGGGCCTTTATTAAGCTCAGCGAAGACGATGCCACCCGCCTCTATGGCGAACCCCAACCCACCGAACGCGTGCTGGCCGATATCCACGGCATGGGGGCCAGATTGGTCTGCTTTACCCTCGGTGCCGAAGGTAGCCTTGTCTCGTTCGACGGGGGTGCCGAAACGGTGCGCATCACGGGCCGGAAAGTTGACGTGGTCGACGCCACTGGCGCGGGCGATGCGTATTGGGCGGGTTTCCTGACTGCCTGGCTCGACGGACGTACCCCCACCGAATGCGCCCAGGCTGGTGCCAATCTAGCCGCCATCAAACTCAAACAGGCCGGTCCCATGCCGCCGTCTGTAAACCGCGCCGTGCTTTATACGGGGCATCTTTGACAGACCGGGTTAATGAGTGAGTTCCACCTCCGCCACCGCTTTCATTTCCACCGGCGGGGGCAGGAGTTTATAAAGTACCGGCGTGACGATGCGGGAGAGTAACGTGCTGGAAATCAGGCCGCCAATGAGCACCCACGCCAGCGGACTGTAGAGCGGGTTGTTTTCGATAGCCAGCGGAATAAGCCCCCCGATGGCGGTGAGTGACGTAAGCACGATGGGGACAAACCGCACCTCGCCCGCCTCACGGATGGCGGCTTCGAGCGGCATACCCTCGGCGCGGAGTTGGTTAGTAAAGTCGACGAGGAGGATCGAGTTTTTGACTTCGATACCGATCAGGGCAATCAACCCGATGATGGCGACGAACGAGAATGGATTCCCCGTGACGAGCAACGCCAATATGGCCCCCACCACGCCCAACGGAATCACCGACAACACAATGAGCGAGCTTTTGAACGTGCCAAACTCCAGCACGAGCACGGCCAGAAAGCCGAACGCGGTAATGAGAATGATGGTACCCAACCCACCGAAGGATTTTTCGCGGCTTTCGAGTTCGCCCGCCGCTTTGTATGTAAATCCTTTCGGGAAGGTCATGCTACTGAGTTTATTCAACACACTGGTAAACAGATTATCGACCAGGTAGCCGGTTTTTACGAAGGCCGTAATGCTCACGTAGCGGTCTTTGTCGTAATGCCGAATTTGCGTTGTGCCCGTCTCGAATTGCAGGTCGGCGATTTGACGGAGCGGCACCACACCGCCCGATAACGTATTGATATACAGGTTACTGAGCGCTTCCTGCGATACGCTACCGTTAGCCGACCGGTTGCCGTTGGCGGTGACATTGATGGTGTAGTCATCCGCCGTTTCAGGGTCTTTGAACGTGCCGATGTTGAGGCCAGCTACGGCCAGGCGGATGGTGCGGTTTACGTCGCCGATGGAGAGGCCAAGTAACCCGGCTTTCTCTTTGTTGATGCGCACGCGCAGGTCGGTTTTGCGGGTGGCCAGGGGGTTGCTGACATAAATCAGCCCCGGCGTCTGGCGGAAAACGGCCTCGACACGCGCCGCCTGCGCCCGGAGCGTGTCGAGGTTATCGCCAAAGAGTCGGATGGCGACGGGGGCATCCTGCGACGGCCCCTGCTCGAAGTCTTTCACCTCGATCTCGGCATTAGGATGCTGCGCCAGTTTGTCGCGCAGGCGGTCGATAATCACGCGTTTGGCGGCAGGGCCATTGGCAGGATCTAGTTGTACGAATACTTGCGCAAAGTTGGCCGACTCACTGCGTTGGGCCGTGTTGTAATAGATGCGGGGGTTGCCTTTACCCACGTTGCTGGTGAAATAGTGCACCGCTTTTTCGCCTTTCAGCACACCCTCTACGTAGCGCGTCACGGCGTTGGTTTCGCCAATATTGCTTCCGTCGCCGGTCTCGATATTGATCATAAACTGCGGCTTTTCAGACGGTGGGAACAGGGCAAATCCCACCTTTTTGAACAGCAACAACGACCCGCCAAACAACCCCGCCGCCAGCAGCAACGTGATGACCGGGAACCGCAATCCAGCGTTGAGCAACGGCCGGTACGACACGATGATGCCCCGTTTCAGTCCCCGCAAAAACCAGTTTCCGTCGGGGTTGTGGCCCGGCTTCAGGAGGCGGCTGCTCAGAAACGGCACAATCGTGAGCGACACCGCCAACGAGGCCACCACCGTAGTCACCACCGCCGTGGGCAACGACCGGATAAAATCGCCGGAGCCTTCGGGCAAAAACAGCAGGGGCAAAAAGGCCAAAACGAGCGTGGCGGTGCAGCCAATAACGGCCAGTGTAATCTGATTAGTGGCCTTGATGGCGGCGTCTTTTTTGGAATAACCTTCACGCAAATAACGCTCGATATTCTCGACCACCACGATGGAATCATCCACCAGAATACCCAGCGCGACAATAAATCCAACGATGCTTAACTGGTTGATACTGAAACCAAACACGCCCAGTAACGCCAGCCCGATAGCCAGCGACAGCGGAATGGAAATCATCACCACCGACGCCGCCCGGAACCCCAGCGGCAGCAAGGTGAGCAGTACCAAAAAGATGGCGATGCCGAAATCTTTCGCGAAACGGGTCAGGCGTTTGCTCACGCTCGCGGCCTGGTCGAAATTCTTGGTCAGCACGATGTGTGGCGGCAGCGTTTTGGCGAAATCGGCAATCACGGGCCGAAGCATACTCCCTACTTTTTCGATGTTTTCGCCCTGCTTTTGCGCCGCCGTCACCAGCACGGCGCGGTGGCCGTTGAGGCGGGTCATGTAGGTCTGATCTTCGTAGCTCAGGTTCACGTCAGCGATGTCACGCAAGTAAATGATTTTCTGGCCGTTAGACGAGACAATCGTGTTCCGAATGTCATCGAGCGATCCATAATCACCGGCGGTTTTGACGTTAAATTTTCGCGCACCGGCCTGCAAACTTCCCGCCGGAATAATCAGGTTTTCGGCCTGCATGGCCCCCACCACGCGATTAACGGCAATGCCCAACTGCGCCATTTTTTCTATGTTAAGCGACACGCGCACGGTGGTTTTCGGGAAGCCCCAGTCGGCCACTTCTTTCAGGCTTTTCACCTTCTCCAGTGCTTTCTTAAGCCGCTCGGCCTGCTCGCCCAACTCCTTGTCCGACGCTACTTCCGACTGCAACGCCACCTGCACGATACTGACGTCGGTCGGCGAAAATTTGCGAATGTCGATCCTGAAAATATCGGCGGGCAACTGCGATCTCAGGGCGTTGACTTCGCGCACCATTTCCTGGTATTTTTCGTCGGGGTCTTCGCTGTAGTTGTATTCCACCCGCGTCACCACCAGCCCGTCTTCGATGGTGGTAATGACGTGGTCGATGTTGTCGAGCGCGTTGAACCGGGCCTCAACGGGGTCGGCCACAAGTTGCTCCATATCCTCAGCGTCGGCACCGGGGTAGACGAAGATGACCACGAAGTTGGGGGCCGTAAATTCGGGGTCTTCACCCCGTGGCATGTTCAGCAACGCGTTGATACCCAATGCCACCACGGCGATGAACAGCACCAGCATGAACTGCCAGTTTTTGACGGAAAATTGTGCGAGCGACATGGCTAGACTATTTTTTTGGGCCACAGAGTTGGGCGGGGGTTTTTGGTGTTTTGTAAAGGTTTTTTGGAGTAGTAAAAGGAAAAAAA
>JBBRMP010000131.1:0-16335 GCA_038230755.1 Cytophagales bacterium
CTGTCGATGACGTTGTTTTCGATGAGTACGTTTTGCCCCGCCGACTGAATGGCGTTGTATTGCCCGTCGCCGCTTTTGCCACGCCCCGGCACTGCTCCTACTTTACGAATGGTGTTATTTCGTAAAATAACGTTACGGTAGTTACCATCAACATAAACAGCGTTATTGTTGACATTCAACAACTTACAGTTATCTACCAGCACATCATTACCCGTTCCCGTAATTACCAGACCGTCTTCACCCGAATTGACCATCTCGACGTTGACCAGCGAAAAACTCGACGAATTGCTCACCGCCACGGCCGTGGCCAGGTTTTCAGTCAGGTGCAAATCACGCAGCACCACGTTCGACACGTTATACATATCGATGCCTTTCTCGTTTGCCGTGGCTGTGATAACCTGCGTATTGGGGTTGGCCAGCGAATCGAACAGCGAAATGGTTTTCGACGACGACGTGTAAGCCCATTCGCCCTGCTGATCGAGCGTTTTGGGGTGGTTTTGGATGAAGAATCCCCAGCCTTCGGTAGGCGTATAGTTAGAGTTATTGAATAGGTTGAGGGCGTTATCATACTGCGCGTCGATCACGGCGCGGTCAATGATCCACTGCGTGGGGCGCATGGCTACTTCGCCCCCGGCAAAGCCTAGCGGCAGGGTTTCCACGCTGATGATCTGGTATTTCTGGTTATGCGAGTAGATGGTGAGGTAGCCTTTATTGGGGGCACTGGCATTGGGGTAGCGCCCCAGCGGCAGGGCCACTTCGCTCCGGTGCAACCCCGTAACGCGGTCGCCACAGGCCGAGCAGTTGGTTTGCCAGACGTTGGCATTGGCAGCCGAGCGCGTCCAGCCCGTTACGGGCACCGAGCCACTCAGCACCGGTTTAGCGCCGGTTCCGTAGGCCGCAAACAAAATAGGCCGCCCCGCCGCTCCCGACCGGCTGATCTGCAACGTACCCCGGAAGTTGTTGCCTCGTTTGAACAGCACTGAATCGCCCGCCTGTAGCGCCAGCGAACTTACCTTGCCCAGGCTCTGAAACGCTTGTGCCGCCGACGTGCCCGTATTGCCGTCGTTACCCGTTGCCGATACGTAATAGGTGGTCTGCGCCACACCGACCCCTGCCCAAAAGATCAGGCACCAGCAAAGCAGCGTCGTTAGAAAAGGCTGATAAATTGAATAGGGGGAAACAGCCCGTCGAGAGGCCGGGCGGCCAATAAGTAGTACTGTATTCATCGATCCGTTGAGTGGTTGGCCCAGTGGCCTACTGGCAATAAAACCAGTGCAAACAGAGTTCCTCTTTATTTACACAAAATAAATACGTGTATCTCTATTAAACGGATTGCCTACAATGTCTATTGGAATAATATTATTTTGCAAAAAAAGAAGCCCGGCGCATTGCCGGGCTTCCGCCGAATTGATTACTATCTCGCCAGCGATCAATCTATTGAGTAAACCCAACGACCTAACAGCCACATAAGCACTTAATTATAAGTGCATTATACGTTTACATGTCGCTCAGCATGGTAGCTAGACCGCACCAGCGGACCGGCTTCTACATACTTGACACCGCGCTGTTCGCCCTGCTCTTTATACATGGCAAACGTGTCGGGGTGAATCCAATCAATCACTTCATGGTGCATTTTGGTGGGTTGCAGGTATTGGCCCAGTGTCAGGATATCGCAGCCATTTTCGACCAGGTCATCCATCGCTTTCAGTACTTCGTCCTGCGTTTCGCCCAGGCCCAGCATGATCCCGGTTTTTGTGCGTTGGCCGTAGGCTTTGGTCCGCCGAATCTGCTCCAGACTGCGCTCATACCGCGCCTGCGGACGAACGCGCCGGTACAGCCGCTCAACAGTTTCTACGTTGTGCGACACTACTTCCTGCCCGCCTTCTATCATACGAATCAGGGCATCCCAGTTGCCTTTGGTATCGGGAATCAGGGTTTCGATGGTGGTGGCTGGCGAGGCTTCTTTTACCGCCCGGACGGTCTGATACCAGATTTCGGCACCCCGGTCTTTCAACTCGTCGCGGTTGACGGACGTGATTACGGCGTGCTTCACTTTCATGAGCAAAATGGCCTCGGCCACGCGGCGGGGTTCGTCGGTATCATACTCGTTGGGGCGGCCCGTGGCCACGGCGCAAAACGTGCAACTCCGGGTACAGACGTTGCCCAGAATCATGAACGTGGCGGTGCCTGCGCCCCAGCACTCGCCCATGTTGGGGCAGTTGCCGCTTTCGCAGATGGTATGCAGTTTATAGGTATCCACCAGCTTCCGCACGCTGGCATATTCGGGGCCGATGGGCAGTTTCACCCGCAGCCAGTCGGGCCGCTTTGCGCGTTGTTGCTGGGACGGAATTACTGGTAAATCAATCATGGTGTATCTCCACTCGTTTCCCCAAAAATGCGTTTGAGCGGGGTAAAGTTCAGCAGAAAGGGTTAGGCCACAGAGTTACACAGAGAAGAGGGGAGTTGCACAGAGGTTTTTCTTTATAGTTGGAGAAAAAACCTCTGTGCAGCTCCCTTCTTCTCTGTGTAACTCTGTGGCCTAACCCTTTCGCCCCTACTTCTTCGACCCGAAGAACAGCGTCACGTAGCCGGAGGTGAAGAAATTGCGGTTGCCCACTTCGCGGCCACCGGCGGTGGGGTCCAGATTGGGGATGATGATGATGGTTTTGGGGAACATTTCGGCCAGAAACCCAATCTCGACGCCGGTGGTGTTACTACGGAAAGCGCTCAATTCAAAGCTGATAGCCGCCTTGGCGTGAATCCCCACCGTTAACGTCGATTCGCCCAGTCCCTTGAAAAAACTGCCTGACCCCACAATGTTTTCGGCACCGCTGTAGGCCTGTGCGTAAGGAATTTGCCGGGTACTGTTGCCCGACGCTACTTCAACATAATAGGGTTTGATGATACCTAACGACGGCCCAACGGCCAGAATGGCGTTGACCGAAATACCCTCGTCGGCGTTGCGGCGGAACAAGGCTAACTCACGGCCATACTGAGGCCGCAACACAAACAGGTAATTTTCTTTACCCGGCGTGATCGACGAGGTGCCGAAATTATTCTGGGGCGAGTATTCGCGCGGGCTTTTCACGTTGACCAGTTCGAGGCTCAGGTAGCGGTATTGCGGCTTACCAAACAGATCACTGTCCAGCCGTCTCGACTGGCGAAGTACGAACCCACCCAGCAAACCCGCGTTGGTATTGGTGGTTATGCCAAACGTGGTAACTGTCTGATAGTCATCTTCATCGCTATTTTCTGAGGCGGGCTTTGGCTGCGCTGCAGGCCGGGTGCGCTTGGCGGCATTGCCACTGGCACCTGACCCCGTTACCGAACGCGTCCGTTGCGGGGCATTTTGCGGGGCCGTTTGTGCCAACGCATACCCCACCGTCAGCCATAGGCCAGTGAGACCAACCCAAAAAACTGTATATCCAGGACGCATAGCCATTATCTTCTGAGTACGAAAGTTACTCTTTTTCAGTAAAAACGCACGGATACAGGTGGTTGTTTCACTTTACAATAAGTGAATGGTTTGGAACGCTGTGCGTAGCATTCATACATATGCTCAGCGTTCCAAACCATCCACTCATTCGCTCATTAAGCCCTAATGCCCTCCTTTGCTGGCAACGGCCTGATCGAAGTCGATGCCCTGTTTGCGGAGGACGGTTTGCACGCGGATGCCGAAGAAGAAAAGGTAGGCAAAACAGGCTACAGCCACCAGATACGACTGTTGGATGCCCACTACGTCGGCAAATTTGCCCTGTACCACGGGGATAATGGCCCCGCCCAGGATCATCATGATCAAAAAAGCAGCCCCCTGATTGGTGTATTTGCCCAGACCAGCCGTACCCAGCGAGAAAATACTTGGCCACAGAATTGAGCAGAATAGACCACCGCTGATGAGGGCGAACAGGGCAACTTTACCTTCCGTAAACACACCGATCAGGCTCAGGATAGCGCCTACCGCCGTAAAATAAAGTAGGATCGTCACGGGCTTTTCGCGGGCGGCGAGAAATGTAGCAATCATCACCACGATGCAAATGGCGTAGGGAATCATGTCACTCACGTCGCCGCTGAGCAGGCTGTTGACGCCCAGTACAATACCAAACGCCACAAACGGCACCACAAACACCAGAATACGCTTCATGGCGGGCGTGGGGTTGAAGTTGGCAATCGACGCCGTCCAGCGGCCAATCATCATACTACCCCAGAACAGCGAAATATATTTCGACACCTGCGAGGCTTCGAGGTGTTCTTTCTGCTTCAGAAACTCGCCGAGGTTCGAGCCGATGGTCACTTCCACGCCCACGTAAACGAAAATGGCGGTCATGCCCAAAATCAACTGCGGGAATTTCAACACACCCGTACCCACTTCCACTTTTTCGTCATTGGTGATATGGGGTAGTTTCGACAGTTTAAAAAAGATGGCCAGCGCCAGAAAAAGGGCTCCCAGAATCAGATACGGCACTTTCACCGACTCGACGGTGGCGTTTCTAGCCGCCTCGGCCGAGATAGACCCGAAGATGGCAAACGACACGATAACGGGGCCAATGGTGCCACCGAGGTTATTGACCGCCCCGCCGAGGTTGATCCGTTGCGCACCCGTTTCCGGCGGCCCCAGCGCAATCATAAACGGCTGGGTAGCCGTCTGTTGCAGCGAAAAACCAAGCCCCACAATGAACAAACCCGACAGCAGCAAACCGTATGACTGCATTTGGGCGGCGGGGTAAAACAGCAGCGTACCCACCGCCGAAATCAGCAGGCCATACACGATCCCGTTTTTGTAGCCGATGCGGTTGAGCACATCGGTTTTCATAGACGCCGACACCAGCAGGTACATGATCGAGCCTACGAAATAAGCTGCGTAAAAAGCGAAATCGATGTACTGCGCCTGGGTTTGGGTCAGGTGAAATTTCTCCTTGAAAAGGGGAATCAGGATGCCGTTTGAGGCCGCAACAAAGCTCCAGAAGAACCAGACAGTCATGAGCGTATACAGCGCTGACTGGTTGTCGGATTGCTTGACGAGGGGTTGTTCCGAAGAGGCAACAGGTTCATTCACCATGTGTATAGAATTTGGTTAAGACAACGGGGAGGAGTTGATTATTGGCCCGAAAAGGCACGAGAGTAACAAAACTAACCAGATTCCGGCAGATGTGCGCGCTTCTGGATGTTGAATATAGCTTAGGCTAAAGCCTGTATCTTTTGCCTTACTTTTGTTTTTCACGAAGCGACCTGCTGTTATGGCAACCATCCAGATCAATTACCTCGGCGACCTCCGCACCGAAGACCTGCACCTGCAATCAGGCACGCGCATCCATACCGATGCCCCCACCGACAATCAGGGGCGGGGCGAGGCCTTCTCCCCTACCGATCTGGTTGCCAACGCATTGGGCACCTGCATCCTGACCACGATGGCCATTTTTGCCCGCCGCGACGGCATCGAACTCACCGAAAGCAGTGCTGAAGTGACCAAAATCATGAGCACGGCCCCCCCGCGCCGCATCGCAAAAATCGAGATCGACATCACCCTGCGCGCCAAAACCGACTTTGGCGAACCTGTCACCGACGTCCAAAAAATCAAGCTCGAACGCATTGCCCACACTTGCCCCGTAGCCCTCAGCATCCACCCCGACTTGGAGCAGGCGGTGCGTATTCAGTGGGTGTAGTGTGCTACTTGGGTACAATAGGATGCGACGACCAATTGGCCAGGAATTAACGCCTGACGCTGCGGTAACGAGGCGTTTTCCAGAGCGGTTTCTATTCGGTAAGGACTCATTTAAACCAGCCGAAAAATTGGAAGAATTGGGTATGCCTGCCAGTCACGTTGCCGAACTGATTGCCTGATAGGCCAAATGCATCAACGATAACACAGTAAATCACACGACTTTGTCGGGCCCGCTTATTGAGCGAAAACGGCGGATTTGCCGCTAGGTTGTGGTCGCGGAAGATTAGTTGTTTAGCCGTACCATTTTCAGGTATAGCCCTTCTACACGTTGCCGTGCCCAGAGCGTTTTTCGCAGAAACGTCAGGCTTGATTTCACACTGGGATCATTCTTGAAGCAATTAATCGGCACACGTTCGGCCAGTTCTTCCCAGCCATAATGAGCTACCAGTTGCTCCAAAATAGTAGCCAGCGTGAGACCGTGTAGCGGGTTATTTTGTTGGGTAGGGGTCATGTAAATCATTTATATACAGCGAGTTAATTCATTTACTTTCCGATACAGAACCGCGAAAAAATAGACGCTAGCAAATCATCAGTCGTCACCTCACCGGTTAGCTCACCGAGTTCGCGGAGGGCGATGC
This sequence comes from Cytophagales bacterium, assembly GCA_038230755.1. Classification (GTDB taxonomy): domain Bacteria; phylum Bacteroidota; class Bacteroidia; order Cytophagales; family Spirosomataceae; genus Fibrella. The sequence goes on from JBBRMP010000131.1 coordinate 6,298, forward strand.
GGAGGTCCATCGCAATCCAGTCAGCGGAGGTGCCTGCGTCTACGGCGGTGATGGCGCGGGCAAGGGCGTCGTCGGTGGCTGAGAGGTGTTGCAGGTGCCGGACGTTAGTCACTACGGCGCTTCCCGACTGCACCGCTGAATCAGTACGAACGCGGGCCGAGAGAGTCGTTTTCAGCACATCAATTTGCGCGTCTTTCGCCGAAATCCAGAGAATGTCAGCACCGTTTAGCGTTCGACGTTTAACGTCAGACGTTACGTCGGCTTTGTTGCCGACTAGTACGTAGGGCTTACCCGATTCGGTCAGTTCGGCAATCATCTCCTGCAACTCGTCAGGCGTAGTGACCTGACCATCAAATAGATACACCACCAACGCGGCCTTGTCGATCTGCTGCCGGGTGCGGGCCACACCAATGGCTTCGATGGTATCGGTGGTGTCGCGGAGGCCCGCCGTGTCGATGAGCCGGAAGCGAATACCGTCGATGAACAGTTCGTCTTCGATCACGTCGCGGGTGGTGCCGGGGATATCGGAGACGATGGCTTTTTCTTCGTTCAACAGCGCGTTGAGCAACGTCGATTTACCCGCGTTTGGCTTACCCACAATGACCGTGGGCACCCCATTTTTGATCACGTTGCCCGCCGCAAACGAATCGATCAATGGGCGGATGACGCCACGAATTTGCTGCATCAGCCCGCGCAGTTGGTCGCGCTTGGCGAACTCCACGTCCTCTTCACCAAAATCCAGTTCCAGCTCCACAAGGGCCACAAAATCAATGAGTTGCTGCCGCAGGTCTTTTAGCTGTTTCGAGAAACCACCCCGCAACTGACTCAACGCCGCCCGGTGGCTGGCGGCGGAATCGGCGGCAATAACGTCGGCCACGGCTTCGGCCTGCACCAGATCGAATTGGCCATTCAGAAACGCCCGTTGGGTAAACTCACCGGGTTTGGCCAATTGCGCACCCAGCTCGGTCAGGCGGGTTAGAATTTGCCGAATAATGTACTCCGACCCGTGGCACGAAATCTCGACCACGTCTTCTTTGGTAAACGAATGCGGCGTCCTGAACACCGTCACCAGTACTTCGTCAATGACGATGCCCGGTCCGTCGCCACGGTCGGCAGTACGAAACGTACCGAAATGGGCGGTATGGCTGGGCTGATCAATCAATCGTTTCCCACGAAAAGCCTTGTCAGTCAGATCAATAGCGCCTTCGCCCGACACGCGGATGACGGCAATGGCGCCAACACCGGGGGCGGTGGCAAGGGCAGTGATGGGGTGAAGTTGGTGGATCAAACTAAACGATACTTGGTATCAATTTCGGGAAGATGGGCAGGCGGCTCACGACGCTCATCAGGCGGGTCTCGGCGGGGACGTCGGGGATACCCAGGGCGTCGGCGTGGTCGTTGCCGAGGAAAAAACGCATTTGCGCCGCCGCCAGGTTCCGCGCCGACTCGTTATTGGCAATCGTGCCCACGGCATCAAGTAGGGCTTTGGTCAATCCACGGCCCGCCTCTGAGGTGCGGAACTGCCGCGCAACCATCAGCTTATCGAGGTGAAAGGCTTCGCGCAGGTTTTGCGGCGTAATAGCCTCCGTGACGCCGTTGACGTAGCCCACCACGTTGATGTGGTGGAGGTAATCTTCCTCCTCCCGCTCGGTCATGGCAATGCCCATTTTGCGCAGGCCCCGCAACACAATGTAGCTGAACGACCCGATGGTGCCCACCATGTCTTCCTGACAAACAGGCACCCCCCAGGCGTCATGCCACTTGCCACTCTGATACGCAAACCAACGGGCCGCGGCGTGTATCAACCTGATTTTCAGGGTGTATTGAATAGCTTTCGTACTTACCCAGTTTTTCGGCTCGTTGACGGCGAACACCCACTCGCCGGTCTCTTGCAGGCGGCGGGCGGTGTCGGTACGGATGCGCTCGGTAAGCCAGAGCAGTTGCACGCCATCGGCCCCCAGGTAGGTGTAAGGCAGCGAATACGTGCCCAGCGCCAGGCCAATAACGCCCATGTGTTTCTGGAAAAATGCCATGCCCCGCTGCATCCGTTTGGCATCGGCCCAGGCGGGTAAATGGGCCTGTTCGGCAAAAAACTGCTGAATAGCTTCGGGCTGATTTTCCAAGCTAAAATCCTGATTATCAGCTAGCCACTTCATGAGTACACCCACCGCCTCACGCCCATCGGCGGCTACCTGAGCCATTGCGGCATCAGCGGGTGGATCACCCATTTGGCGGTATGCGCTAAGTTGTTCGGAAGTAAATGAGCGGGTTGGTTTGATTGCAGTGGCCATAACAGGAAAGCTGTTTGGTTACCTAACAGCATAGGCCGGAGTTTGGTTGGTCATTGGCCATTGGTACTACGGCGTCAGTCTCTGATGACCAATCCCCAATGACTACATCTCGATCTGCAACCCATCGTAGCCGAGGCGTACGTTGTCAGGCAACGTCAGGTTAACTTCGCGGTGCAGGCCCATTTGGTGGCTGATATGCGTCAGGTAGGCCCGTTCGGGCTGAATGCGCTCGATGAGGGCGAGGGCTTCGTTGAGCGAAAAATGCGACAGGTGCGGTTCGGGGCGGAGTGCGTCGAGAATCAGAATACGTGTACCGTAGACCTTTTCCAACTCGGCATCGCTGATGAAATTCAGGTCGGTGAGGTAGGTGAAATCATGGATGCGGAAGCCGTAAACAGGTAGCTTATGGTGCATCACCTCGATGGGAATAACCCGGATGCCTGCTACGTCAAACGGCTGGTTGTCAACACTATTCGTCACGATCCGGGGAATGCCGGGGTACTTGAATTCGGCGAAGATGTATGAGAATTCGCGGGCCAGTTGCGCCAGCACCGTGGGGCGGGCATAGATCGGCATGTCCTGCCCCGACCGGAAATTGTAGGCCCGAATCTCGTCGAGGCCCGCCGTATGGTCTTTGTGTTCATGGGTAAAGAGTACGGCGTCGAGGTTGAGCAACCCTAGCCGCAACACCTGCTGCCGAAAGTCCGGCCCGGTGTCGATCACGATACTCTTACCCTCCACCTGAATGTGCGCCGAGGTGCGCAGGCGCTTATCCCGAAAATCGACGGAGCGGCACACGGCGCACCCGCAGCCAATCAGCGGAACGCCCGACGATGTGCCCGTGCCGAGGAGGGTGATAATCATGAGGGGTGGCCACTGCCAACTACTACTAGTTACTTGTCCGTCAACTGATTGACCACTTCAACCAGGCGGTCGAAATTGAGAGGTTTCACTAGGACGTCATTGAAACCGGCGGCCTTAAATTCTTCTTCGGTATAGTTGCGGGCGTTGCCGGTGATGGCCACAATGGGTACGGCAGCTTTGGTTGCGTTAGGCAGGGCACGTACTTTCTTTACGCATTCCATCCCATCCATAACGGGCATATTGATGTCGAGCAGGAGGATGGAAAAGTCCTCTCTGTCAAGGATTTGCATGACCTGTTCGCCATTTTTAACAGCCGTAATATCGTAGTTCTGGAACTCCAAAATCTTTCGGGCTAAATTCTGGATGACAGAACTGTCTTCGGCAATTAATACGCGTTTTGAGGTTGCCATGGGTGCTAAAGGTTCGTTTTCAGACGGTGAAATTAAGGCAAAAAGGCAGACCATCACCCAAAGCCGACCAAAATTACCCCGTAATCTAAACGCCAACGTCTGTAGGAAATCTGGTCGTTCGTTATTAGTTTTATCTCCTAAAACGACTTGCCCTATAGGTATTATTTTATCCCATAAAGCCATGGAACTGACCGGACCACAAGGCGAATTCGAGCTGAACGTAATCGACTACGAATACTCTGACTCAGCGCAGTTCCTAAAACGCAACTGGCTCATTGTGAGTATGGTAACCAGCCAGGGCGATCAGCAGTCTACCCGTACGCTGACCCTGCTCTCGACCTGGGAACTGGAAATGCTCCGCGACTGGATGCAGTCGGTCGTGGACAAGGCCGAGACGGCTCCCAGGCTGACCTTTGTGGAGCCGACGCTGAGTTTCAGTAACTTCTCTGATAACAAGGAGCATTACCTGTTTCAGATTGGCCTCACCAACGAAGCCAAACCCAACTGGCACGCCGACAGCAAACCCTACTGGATGCCCGTTACCCCCAACCGCGACGAACTCATCTCCGCCATCCGCGACCTGGCGGGGCAGCTTGACAAATTCCCCGTTCGAGAGTAGCAACCTGTTGACTTGGTTTACCAGTTAGCTAGTGAAGCTACGTTGACTTTTTGTCTATATTAACTCCAGATCATCGACAATCAGGTAGTGTTCGCTATGGATGAAGAATACGTGTGTTCAGGGGCTATCCTGAAATGCAATAAGGGCGCAACGCCCGGCACATTAACGGCCCGCTCGGTTGGGGCTATCAAGATTCAGCACCACAAGGCAGCAGTACACACCGACGCTGTTCCGTATGCCAACGTGAAGCCCTTTGGCGTGTGTATGCTAACCAAATATACCTGCATCCCGGCCACGACGCAGTGGAGCGGCTACCAGCAGCACGTCTTGTTTGGGGGTAACCACGCCCTGACCGACGAGTCGTACCTGCGTTGCACCATTGGCGGCAAGATCACCGTGCAGCACAGTGGGCAGTTCACCAAGGGCAAGGTGGTGACCAAAAGCGGCAAAAAAGGCCGCTACGCCGCCCGGATGGACTTATTGGCCCGCGCCGAAGCCAAAATGCACCGGGTGATACCCCCCGAAATTGCCCGTCGCGACGCTACCCGCGTGGCCAGTCCAATGGGGCCGGGCATGGTGGGGGCCGGTGCCGCCGGGGTAGCCGCTGTCCGCCTCCGGGCCTACAACAAAGCCGTGGAACGCGCCCGCCTCTCGGACCATGTCTACAAAATTGGCCCCGACGGCAAGCCCACCACCCCACCCCCACCCGGCTGGCGCTTAATTTCGGATGCTGAAGCAAAGAAACTGTTTGGAGTTCGTTCTAAAGATCTGCGGGACGAGGCTTCTGGCTATAAGGCAGGCATCTATGAATCAGACTTTGAAAAACCACGAAAAATAGTCATCGCTTATGCGGGTACGGAGGACAAACCCGATGCCATTACAGATGTAGTTCAGGCAGAAGGAATATCTACAGAACAGTATGACAAGGCGATGGATTTATCAAAAGCGGTTAAAGAGAAGGTTGGTGCAGATGGTTTCGAGACTACTGGACATTCATTGGGCGGCGGGCTAGCTTCAGCCGGTTCAGCCGTAACGGGCGCAGAGGGAACTACCCTTAATCCAGCCGGTATGCACAATGACACACCACTTCGACAAGAAGGTGTAACACGGGAGCGGGTAAATCAACGGCAATCTAAAGTCAATGCCTACCGCTCGGCGGCAGACCCGCTCAACAACGTTCAGAACAATCCAAGAAAGTCGAAGTGGGTTATTCGCCGATTACTTGGTCCAATTGTTGGCCCAATCGTAACCAGAAAGGGTACGTTGCCCCCTGCCTATGGCACTCAGCATGAGGTAGAACCAGCTCCAGACTATGTGCACCGCTGGAATGAGTTGTTCAGTCGTCACCCCGTCGATGCCGCCATGCAGATGGCCCTGGACGGACACGGCATTGGGCAGATGATCGAGAGCATGGAACACCAGAAAGAAGCTGATATGGCTACGCTGGAAGTCTATTTACGCTCATGACCCAACAAGCCCTATTGACCGCCGCCAGCCTCAGACCGCTGTGTATCTATTTTTCCCTACTTTTTATCTGTCTGGCCTGCCAGCAGGAGACCCGCATGACCAACCCTATCTACCGCCATCAACCCAATGAGTTCTTTACCGGACCAGCTCTGCCCGTGGCGCAAGCCATCCGCCAGAATGACACGCTCGCGCTGACCAAATTACTACAAGCCCACAGCGTGGACCCCAACTATGTAGGCAAGGAGGGCATGAGCTTTTGCTTATGGGCTTACGAACACCAGTTTGTTGGTTGCCTACGGGTACTGGTGCAACAGGGAGCCAATATCAACCAAACCATTCGCTTGAAGAGTCATAAGACGGGCAACTTTTACAACACTCACCTCATCAACATTGCTGCCGTGGGGCCAAGTGATACCGTGCTGCTGGCCCTGCTCAAGCTGGGAGCAAACCCCAGCTTAAAAGAGCAAGATAGTGAGCCAACCTTACATAATGCAGTGATGGCGAGGCGCTATGACCGGCTTAGGTTGCTAGTAGAGCATGGAGCCGATGTTAATATGCTTGATGATGCTGACAGCCCAGCCATTATTGACGCGACAAGGCTTAATCATTTTGATCAGGTTGTGTGGTTGATTGAACATGGTGCTGACTATAATAAGCCAGAGAACTCATTATCGGTATCATTGCAGGAAACCGAAGCAGACGAACCAGCTAACTTGGAGTGGCAGCGCAAATTGAAGCGGATGCTTATTGAGCGGGGCGTTCACTTTCCCATACCCCGCCCCTGGGAACAGAAGTACAAGGCTATTGAGGCCCAATGGGCACAGACACCTGAAGGCCAAGCTTGGGAAGAGAAGGTCAACCGCATGGGAGCCGACCCGCAGGTGGTAGGGCAGGCGTGGCAGCAGGAACGCGAGGGGTTAATGACTGCCCTCAAACAATGGATGGCCGCTAACCAAATCGAAGAGCCAGAAGACCCGCCATATGATACAGAGAAGAATTGATTGGGCAGCGGCATGATCGGTGCCCGGCATCCCGGCCACGACGCAGTGGAGCGGCTACCAGCAGCACGTTTTGTTTGGGGGCAACCACGCCCTGGCCGACGAGTCGTACCTGCGCTGCACCATTGGCGGCAAGATCACGGTGCAGCACAGTGGGCAGTTCACTAAGGGCAAGGTGGTGACCAAAAGCGGCAAAAAAGGCCGCTACGCCGCCCGGATGGACTTATTGGCCCGCGCCGAAGCCAAAATGCACCGGGTGATACCCCCCGAAATTGCCCGTCGCGACGCTACCCGCGTGGCTAGCCCAATGGGGCCGGGCATGGTGGGCGCCGGTGCTGCTGGGGTAGCTACCGCCCGCCTCCGTGCCTACAACAAAGCCGTGGAACGCGCCCGCCTCTCGCAACACGTCTACAGCATTGGCCCCGACGGCAAGCCCACCACTCCACCCCCACCCGGCTGGCGACTCATTTCGGATAAAGAGGCCCGGAAGCGGTTTGGAGTTGAACCTGGCTTGCTGCGTGACGAAAAGTCGGGCTACAAGGCAGGCATCTACGAATCTGACTTTGAAAAACCACGAAAAATAGTGATCGCTTATGCAGGAACTGAAGACAAACCCGATGCTATTACTGACGTAGTTCAGGCAGAAGGAATAGGTACAAAACAGTATGACAAGGCGATGGATTTGTCCACAGCAATGGCTGGGCAAGTTGGCGAAGATGGCTATGAAACTACTGGGCATTCTTTAGGCGGCGGGTTAGCTTCAGCCGGTTCAGCCGTAACGGGTGCAGAGGGAACTACGCTGAATCCAGCCGGTATGCACAATGACACGCCACTTCGCCAAAAAGGCGTAAAACAGGAGCAGGTGAATCAGCGGCGATCTAAAGTCAATGCCTACCGCTCGGCGGCAGACCCGCTCAATAACGTTCAGAACAATCCGAGAAAGTCGAAGTGGGTTGTTCGCCGACTGCTTGGTCCAGTTGTTGGCCCAATCGTAACCAGAAAGGGTACTCTGCCACCCGCCTATGGCACTCAGCATGAGGTGGAACCGGCTCCTGAGTATGTGCATCGCTGGAATGAGTTATTCAGTCGCCACCCCGTCGATGCCGCCATGCAGATGGCCCTGGACGGACACGGCATTGGGCAGATGATCGAGAGCATGGAACACCAGAAAGAAGCTGATATGGCTGTTTTGGAAGCCTATTTACGCTCATGATCCAACAAGCCCTATTGACCGCCGCCAGCCTCAGACCGCTGTGTATCTATTTTTTCCTACTTTTTATCTGTCTGGCCTGCCAGCAGGAGACCCGCATGACCAACCCCATCTACCGCCATCAGCCCAATGAATTTTTTGCCGGACCCGCCCTGCCCGTGGCTCAGGCCATCCGCCAGAATGACACGCTCACGTTGACCAAATTGCTGCAAGCCCACAGCGTGGACCCCAACTATGTGGGCAAGGAGGGCATGACGTTTTGCTTGTGGGCCTATGAGCATCAATTCATCGGTTGTCTTGAGGTATTGGTGCAACAGGGGGCGGACATCAACCAAACCATTCGTCTTAAAAGCCCAAAAACGGGCAACTTTTACAACACCCACCTCATCAACATTGCTGCCGTGGGGCCAAGTGATGCCGTGCTGCTGGCCCTGCTCAAGCTGGGAGCAAACCCCAGCTTAAAAGAGCAGGATAGTGAGCCAACGCTTCTTAATGCAATGTTTGAGAGACGGTATGACCGAATCAGGTTGCTGGTGGAACATGGAGCCGATATAAATATGCCCGATGCTGCTGATAGAGCAGTGGTTATTCATTTAGCGCGGCTTAATCAATTCGACCAGGTGATCTGGCTCATCGAACACGGGGCTAAATACGACGAACCAAGAAATGAACTAGCCTTACTCCTCCAGGAAACGAGTGCCGATGAGCCAGCATTTATGGAGTGGGAACGAAAACTAAAACGGATGCTCATCGAGCGGGGCGTTCACTTTCCCATACCCCGCCCCTGGGAACAGAAATACAAAGCCATTGAAGATCATTGGGCGCAGACCCCCGAAGGTCAGGCCTGGGAGGAAAAAGTCAATCGCATGGGGGCTGACCCAGAGGTAGTAGGCAACGTCTGGAAAGAAGAGCGTAAGAAACTGATGACTGTCCTCAAGCAATGGATGGCCGCTAACAACATTGACGAACCAGAGGAGCCGCCTTATGTGCCGGAGAAGAATGACTAGCCGTCAAATCAGAGGGGGGCTGGTGTGGTTACTGTTGGTAGTGGTGTACGCTGGTTGTCAGTCAAAAAAACCAACGATGGACCTACCAATCTACAACTACCCACCCGAAACATTTTTTGAGGGTGAGGCCCTGCCCGTAGCGCGGGCTATCCGCCAGAACGATACCACTACTCTTGTTCAGCTACTGCACCAAAAGCGGGTAGACCTCAACTACGTGGGTAAGGAGGGTATGACGTTTTTGCTCTGGGCTTATGAACATCAACTACCTGACTGTCTGCGAGTGCTGGTGCAGCAGGGAGCGGACATCAATCAAACCCTGCACCTGAAAAGTCTTAAAACGGGCTACTTCTACGACACCCACCTGATTTATATTGCCTCGGTGGGGCCAAGTGAGCAGATGTTGCGAACCATCATCGGGCTGGGGGCTAATATGAACCTGGGGCAGGATGGCGAACAGCCACTGCTGAAAACAGTATACACCCGTCAGTATGACCGCATGTGGCTATTGATTGAAGCAGGTGCGGATATAAACTATCGATTTGAACAATTCAATTCAGTCCTGTTTGCCCTCAATGATCTTAATCAGTTCGAGCTGGTTGTCCGCCTAATTGAGCGAGGGGCAAAATTCGATGAACCTACTCATGATTTAGCATTAAGCTTGCAGGAGACTGGAGCTGATGCGCCTGAAAACCAAATCTGGCAACGCAAGTTGAAACGAATGCTCATCGAACGCGGCGTTCACTTTCCTGTTCCCCGTCCCTACGAGCAAAAGTATATCCCCATTGAAACGCAATGGGCGCAAACACCCGAAGGCCGGGCGTGGGAGGCGAAGGTCAATCGCATGGGGGCCAACCCGGAGGTCGTGGGGCAGGTTTGGCAGCAGGAGCGCGAGGGGTTAATGACCGCCCTCAAGCAATGGATGGTAGCCAACCACATCGAAGAGCCAGAAGACCCGCCTTATGTACCAGAGAAGAATTGATAGCCATCAAATCAGGCGGGGGCTGGTCTGGTTGCTGTTGGCAGTTGCAGGCACTAGTACTCTTCCAATTTAATCATTGTATTGACTTGGTTGATTCGCCGGATTTACCTGCTCATACCACCGTTTGAGTTTATCTTCAGCACTGGCCACCGTAAAACTCCAGTGTATCTTGACCGCTCGTTCATTCCGTTCA
>JBBRMP010000132.1:0-16304 GCA_038230755.1 Cytophagales bacterium
GGCAAATGAGTGTGCCAAGTCCGTAAATTCGCCAATTGATAAACCTGTTGACGCTTTATAAACGCGCTCTGTTTTGGCGTTTGGGAAGATACTGATTCGAGCAGACAATGTCTTAGCAGTCATATTAATGGCGAAAGGATATAAATATAATCGACTTGTTGATAATCAGGCTAAACAACTCTAATATTGATAGAGGCTGGATCAATTACTCCGACACGTTGACATGCGGAAATAATAACTAGGAACATATAAAGGAGCTTCTTCATGAGAAATTTTTTGAAAAATGAGAAAATCAAATGAATTTTACGGCTCTCATCTCACTATTATTGTGAACTCTTTGATTGTTTCAAGGTGATAAAATTAAGGCCGTAAACGTCTTCGCACTAACATGATTTATTAGACGGTCATAATACATGGCAATCAACACTTGTCATCTCTATATTTAAAGTGCTTTAATTACAAAATATAACAGACAATGCACAATGCTTACAGGGTAAGGGTGGATTTACTATCTGTGAAGGCTCGTCCAACGTAAGCAATCTTCAAGTTTAATTTGCCAGACGGATTCATATATCCCCTGTCGAGCGTACCCATTACCCAATCTTTGGCCTATTGCAAAATACATACACAGCCTGTACAAATGTACCTGTCAACGTTATTTCTCGTATCGAACGAATCTAATCTACAAAAGAAAAATGCATCCATTACAAACTACTTATGTTGTCGCCGGAAACCCGCCCTGCAAGCAATGGCTGAGTGAACACCCAACAAGTTAATGTACGAAACTTAGCTTAATGCTGATCAGATTGATAATCAGTGCAATTAGCGTTAAGCTTATACTAATTCAACAACCGAATGTCGTATAGACATCTATTTAACTAATTGAAAATCAGTATGTTAGACAAACAAATACGACACCTCGTTCCTGAATTGGTATTAGGTGCTTTGTCAATACCTTTACGCCCTGATTCAGAGCGGTGGCTCACAGTGCTACAATGTTAAGTCTCTGACCCATCTGATGCAACGCTATGGCAAAAAAAGTTTCGGTTATTCAGGCTAAAGTGATTGAACGGTTGTGGGACATTGACGGATACCCAAACTACTTCTTTAGCGATGACAAACAGTTGTATCGCTACGACCTGCGTGGGCAGGTCAGGAAAAACAAACGAATCGTCATTGGATACACGCAGGGCTATATCCTGAAGCGTAAATTCTTCAGCCTGTCACAACTGCGGCCATTGCTCCGGCGTCATGGGGCTACAAATCATCCAGAGGACTTTTGATTGTGCTGATTTTGTCGGCGGTCACGTGCGTGTATCGCATAGTGGTCAGGATGCTCTCGTGGCCCAGTAGCTGCTGAATATACCGGATGTCGGTGCCAGCCTCAAGCAAGTGAGTAGCGAACGAATGCCGCAGGGAATGAATACCGCCCCGCTTTTGGATACAGGCGGCATAAACGGCCTGACTGTAGCTCATCTGGATCGTACGGTTTTGCAATGGCTCCGATCCGCCAGGATGGTGTTGAGCATCTTCAAACAGGTACGTTTTTGGGTTAAACTCAGCCAGGTACATATCAAGAACGGCTTCCAACTTGTCGGTAAGCATAACCACGCGGTCTTTTTTGCCCTTGCCGCCGCGCACCATAATCAGCCGCCGAATGCGGTCGAGGTCATTGATGCGTAGGTGGACCACTTCGCTGAGGCGGAGGCCGGTAGCGTAGACGAGTTTGAACAGCGTCCGGTATTTGAGGCTGGTGGTAGCAGCGAAGATGGCCTGCACCTCGGCGGTGCTGTAGACAGTGGGGAGCTTGGTGGGTAGGCGTGGGTACTGCACGTCGTAGAACGTTTTGTTGCGTTCCAGTACTTTCTCACAGTAGAACTTCCAGGCATTTATGTGCACGTTAATGGTGGACGGGCTGAGGCGTTTTTTCTGGATCAAAAAGAGCAGGTATGTCTGAAAAGCGGCCTTGTCGAGCGTATCGGGGGTTTTTGGCTCGGTATGCCGGATCAAGGCTATCAGAGCCTGCCGGTAGTTTTTGAGTGTTTTGTAGCTGTAGTTCAACAACACCAGCTTGTTGCAAAGGGATATAACAACGGGGTGGTTATTAAACTCACTGTCGGGCGGGGCGTAGCGGAAGGGCTTCGGTTTGGGCAACGGTACGTGAGCAGGCGGCCATGCTGGATTGGTGGCTCGTTCTAGCTCAGCGAGGGTGGCTTCGGGTTTGTAGAGCCGCACCACGGCTTCGTCGAACCGGCAGTAATCTTTGCCAAAGAGTTGCCCGATCTGCACAATGCTGTCGCGGGTGTTGGGTACCGTCCAGCAATGGCGGCTGTAGCTCCAGCGGCGACCGGGTACTTCTTTGATTTTATCGTTGCCAACGGGATTTGCCGGGAGAGCAACGGCAAGTAGGGTGGGGTCTTTTTCGTCTATGTGAATCGTGATCATTTCGGGATTGAATCGTAACCAAGCAGGGTCAAATTAAACTCAGCGGAACAGAGAACACACAGATAAACATGTTGCTATTTAATCGCTGTGTTCTCTGTTCCGCTGAGTTTAGTTTAACCTATACACTTAAACCCGGTTAGGATGGGGGTGTATCCAGGGTTTGCGGTAGGGGCGCTCCAGCAGGGCGTTTGCTTCGCGGTCGGCCACGATTTCGCGCTTAACGGGGTCGTAGACAATGGGGCGGCCCGTTTTCATGGACAGGTTGGCCATGATGCAACTGGCGGTGGAAATGTGCCCTTCTTCGATGTCGGCCACGGGTCGTTCGCCGTTTTCAATGGCATCCAGGAAATTGAGCATGTGTAGCCGGGTGGCGGGGGCGGCGTTCAACTCAATTTTCGGGGTGGTGGGTTCAGTGAGGTCTTCGGGGTATTTTTCTTTTTCATAGACCACATCCTTATGGATCTTGGCGCCTTTGGTGGGTCCTGTGTCGCCCAGGGGCACAAAATCATACTGCATCGTGCTGCCCCACAGCGTGCCTTTGTCGCCGTAGAGGGTGAATGACCAGGGGTAGTCGGGGTTGTTGGGCGTACCCCACGACCGGTGCTGCCACACGCAGTTGAGGTCGTCATACTCAAACAGCGCCGACTGCGTATCGGAGATGTTCGATTTGCCTTCTTTCTGCACGTAAATGCCACCCGTCGAACTGATCCGTTTGGGCCAGCCCAGTTTCAGCATCCAGCGAACGGTGTCGAACATATGGACGCACATATCGCCCATGATGCCGTTGCCGTATTCGGTAAAGGTGCGCCACCACCGCACGTGCGGAATGCCGTCGTAGGGGCGCAGGGGGGCTGGTCCGGTCCACATCTCATAGTCCAGAAATTCGGGAACGGCCTGCACCGGTGGGTTGCCATTGGCCCGCATGGGGAAGTAGCAGCACATTTCGACGTGGTGAATCTTGCCCAGTAGGCCCGCATCGACGATGTTCTTTTTGGCGTCGATCAGGTGCGGCGTGCTCTTACGCTGCGTACCCACCTGCACCACTTTATTGTATTTACGGGCCGCCGCCACCATCGCTTCGCCCTCCATCACGTCGACGCTGATGGGCTTTTGCACGTAAACGTTGGCCCCCGATTTTACAGCGTCAATCATTTGTAGCGCATGCCAGTGGTCGGGCGTACCAATCAGCACAATGTCGAGCTTATTATCGGCCAGCATCTTGCGGTAATCGCCGTAGAGCAGGGGTGTTTTGCCCGATTTCTGGCGCTGACTCACCAGTTTGGCGGCGTCAGCCAGCATGTTTTTGTCGACGTCGCAGAGGGCAATCACCTCGACGGGAGCCACCTGGATGAGGCGGAATAGGTCGCTTTTTCCGTACCAGCCCGTGCCGATTAACCCAACGCGATACGGTTTTGGTGGGTTGATGACGTCCATACCACGGGCACCCAGGGCCGTTAGGGCGAGCGTTGCCAAGGCCCCCTGCATGAAATGGCGACGGTTGATGTTGAAATGATGCATGAAAAGAGGAGGTTCGGGACGACCAGTGCTGAGCAGTCGTGTTGTTCTCCGCAAAAAGGAAGGCCGGGCTGGTCAATTACTCTTTGTGGCGCAAACAAGTAGCCCAATAGACTGGCCGACTTGTACAAGGCGTTGGGATCCGTACACTGCGTTCTACTGGCTGACTTTTATGAAACTGACTACCATCCTACTCCCACTGGGTATCATGAGCTTACTTTCGTTTTCACCACCAAAAGCTGGTATTGAGCGGTCTGTTTTTGGCAACCTGCCCGATGGCCGCGAAGTGTCGTTGTTTACGCTGCATAATGCAGCGGGCACGACCACTAAAATCACCAATTACGGCGGCTTCATTGTATCGTTGACGGCCCCCGACAGAACGGGAAAGCAGGAGACTGTCACGCTGGGCCTGTCTACCCTGGCCGATTACACAAAAGCGTCGTCCAGTTTAGGGCCCATCATCGGTCGCTTTGGCAACCGTATTGCGGGCGGCAAATTCACGCTCGACGGCAAAAAATACGTCCTGGCTACCAACAACAACGCCAACCATATCCACGGTGGGAAGATCGGGTTTAACCAGAAGCTGTGGTCGGCCACCCCGGTCGATGGCGCTGAACCCACGCTGAAACTGCACTACACCTCGCCCGACGGTGAGGAGGGCTACCCCGGTACGCTAGTCGTAGACGTTACCTATACGTTGCAAAAAGATAATGCCCTACGCATTGATTATCAGGCAACTACCGATAAACCAACGGTGCTAAACCTGACGAATCACGCTTACTTCAACCTGAGCGGCATGAAGCGCGACGTGCTGGCTACGGAGTTGACGATTAAGGCCGATCAGTTCCTGCCCACCGATAAGGGCCAGATACCGACCGGTGAGCTACGCCCAGTGGTAGGCACGGCGTTTGACTTTACGACACCCACCGCCATTGGCACCCGCATCAACGATACCACCGACGTTCAGATTGGATACGGGCACGGCTACGATCACTGCTGGGTATTCACCGACAAATCGAATAAGCTGAAATTGGGCGCTACGGTCTACGAGCCGGTGAGCGGTCGACTGATGACGATGTACACCACCGAACCAGCGGTGCAGCTCTACACCGCCAACCACCTGAATGGTACTCAACACGGCCCTGATGGGGTAGCGTATACCCGCCGGTTTGGCCTTTGCCTGGAGACGCAGCATTTTCCTGATTCGCCAAACCAGGCCGCCTTCCCCACTACCACGCTCCGCCCCGGCCAAACGTACCGGAGCACCACGGTCTATGCGTTTGGGGTGAAGTGACTCAAAACGCCCCTTCAGACGCGCTCGATTTTTCCCACCAGGAAAATATAGGAACAGGCACCCAGCAGACCCAGCGCACCAATAAACACTAGAGCAGGTTCAAAATGGCCGTCTTTGGCAAGGTAACCAATCACGATAGGGACGACGATGGAGGCCAGATTACCCATGAAATTAAAGACGCCCCCCGTGAGGCCAATCAGGTTTTTGGGCGATAGAATAGAGACGAATACCCAGGAAATCAGGGCCATACCCGATCCGAAAAAAGCCAGCGCGAGGAAGAAAATGATCAGCGTTGTATCGTTCGTATAATTGGCCCCGATGATGCTCATGGACAGTAGTAACCCGAAAATAATGGGCGTCTTCCGGGCCACCCCCACCGACATTCCGTTGCGGACCAGCCGGTCGGAGATGAAGCCCGACAGGAGTAGGCCCACACAGGCGGCCAGAAAAGGAACCGAAGCCAGGTAGCCCGATTTGATGAAGTCCAGCCCCCGGTATTTGACTAGGTACGTGGGAAACCAGGTCAGGAAAAACCACAGGCTCCCGTTGACGGCGAATTGCCCGATGAACACGCCCCAGAGCGTGCGGCTGGCAAACACCTGTTTTACGTTTATCCATTGCCACACCGACGGCCCACCCGCGTTGCGTTCTTTGTTCCGAAAAAGGCCACCGCCGGTTTCGATGTGCGTGAGTTCGGCCTCGTTTACGCCCGAATGATCCAGAGGATCGCGGTAGAGCAGATACCAGATAACGCCCCAAATCAACCCCACCACGCCCGTGCTGACGAAAAGCCCTTTCCAGCCCGCATAGACCTGAATCAGGGCCAGAACGGGGGTCAGAAAGGCCAGCCCGATAAACTGACCCGACACGTACAGGGCGATAGCCGAGGCGCGTTCGTTGTCGGGAAACCAGCTCGTGACAATGCGGTTGTTGATGGGATAGGAGGGCGCCTCGAACGCGCCGGTAGCCAGCCGCAGGCCGAACAGCGACGAAAACCCACGCGCAAACCCCTGACAGACCGTAACGAGTGACCAGGTGATCAGGCAAAAAGCGTACAGCACCCGCGGACCAAACCGGTCGGCGATGAGGCCACCCGGAATTTGCAGGAGTGCATAAGACCAGCCAAACGCCGAAAAAATCCAGCCCAACTGCGTGGACGATAACTGCAAATCGGTGCCCAATGCCGAGGCGGCTACGGATAGGTTGGCCCGGTCGAGGTAGTTGATGACGACGTTGACAAAGACGAGCGACAGCATGCCGTAACGGACGCGGGTGGGGGTCATGGGTGTTTTCATTTTGCCGTCCAGCCGCCATCGACGGTGAGGAGGGAACCGACCATGTAGCTGGCGGCGGGGCTGGCCAGAAAGATGGCGGCCCCCTGAATTTCCCGTAATTCGCCCCAACGCCCCAGCGACGTGGCACCCACGATGAATTTTTTAGACTCGTCTGTATCGGCAATGGGCAGGTTCATTTCGGTGAGAAACGGGCCGGGGCAAATGGCGTTGACGTTGATGCTGAAGGGGGCCAGTTCCAGCCCTAGTGCCCTTGTCAGTTGCACCACTGCCCCTTTGCTGGCCGTGTAGGGGGTTCGGTTGGCCAGGCCAACCACGCCGAGGGTACTGGCCATGTTGATGATTTTGCCGCTACGGGCCTGCTTCATAAACGACGTTACGGCCCGACAACAAAGCCAGGTGCCGGTTACGTTTACGTTCATCACGCTGCTGAAATCGGCGGGCGTAACGTCGTCGATGGCACCCCTGATGTTGATGCCGGCACTGTTGATGAGAATGTCGATCTGCCCGAAAGCGTCCATAGCGGCCTCTGCCATGGCTCCGGTTTGGGCCTGATCGGTAATGTCGGCGGCGAACGAAATTGCCTGAACGCCAAAGTCCCGGCTAAGCTCGGCGGCAGCCTGAGCACCTTCCGTGGCATTGCGGTTGACCAGCATGAGGCGGGCCCCCGCCGAAGCCAGGCCGGCAGCCATGGCTAGGCCAAGCCCTTTGGAACCACCGGTAATAATGGCGGCTTTTCCGCTTAAATCGAATTGACTGATACCGGGTAGTGGTTGGTTGGGCATAGGAAAGGTTTTGGATTGGCGTGTCTAGCGTAGCGTTACTCCGCTGTTTTATAAACATAGCTGACTTTTCTCACAGCGGAGCAACGCTACGCTAAACACGCCAATCCAAAATCTCTTCCTAACCCAGCGCCAGCCGGTCTTTACTATAACTCAGGCAAGCTACGATGTTTTTCTCTTCGGCGGCCAACCGGTCTTCGGCAGGTAGAGGCGACGTCCGGGGCAGGCCAGTGGCCGGTTTGTGCTGCCTGACGGTGTGGAGCATGTGGGCCAGTTCGGTGGCCGGTACGTCGGCAAAGGTGGCCCAGTAGTCGGGTTTCAGGCACGGAATCTCGAGGGGGTCACGCGTAATCATTTCCAGATTGAAGGTCACAGCCGGGTTATGTTTTCGGCAGATAGCCACCATTTTCGGCACGTCTAACAAACCCTCACCCAGTGGCACTTCCGACAACAGAAAACCGTCGGCGTAGTCGTCTACAGCCATGTCTTTTACGTGCGTACTGAACACGTACGGTGCCAGGGTCTGCACCACGGTCATGGGGTCTTCGAGCAGGGCCATGCTGTTGCCGAAATCGAGCGTAACGCCAATCCATTCGCTATGAAGTTGTTTCAGCATGACCACCAACTCCTGCGCCCGCCAGTCTTTATGGTTTTCGACGGCCAGCTTCATTTTGTGCTTCCGAAGAATGGGTTCGGCCAGTTGCAGCGACGCCAGTGCATTCGCTTTCATGTCTGTAAACGCCTGGGGTGAATGCAGGATCTCGTACCGCCTTCCGGGCGAACAGACCGTTCTAAGTATCTGCGCACCAGCTTCTTTGGCCCGGATTACGTCCAGTTCGAAAGCGGCCACGTCATCGGCTTTTTTGGGCATACCCACGGAGCCTTCCAGGTACATGCCCAGCTTTTCGCGCCTGTCGCGTACGGTACGGGCAAAATCGGCTGACCAGTCTTTTACGATCACCTGCACCCCGCCCGCCCCAAGCTGATGGCAATGGTCCAGCAGGTCGAGCGCGGTGGTGAAAGCGGGATACGTCGCGCTGGGCACTTTTGAATTCCAGCGTGTCCAGTACGAATGCACGACTATGCCCATGGGTACACCCTGGATAAATTCGGGCAGTTTGGGCAGGGCAATCACCAGTGCACCAGTAGTCGAACGCTGTAGAAATTCGCGCCGGTCAATGCGGTTTTGGGGTGTTGAAAAGGGTTCAGGCATAGGTTTCGGTTGTTTAGGAGGCAGGTAGCAAAAAATGGCAATGATCGAACGCGTCAGCCAGCAAAAAAAAACCTGTCACTTGCCCGTTTCCTGACCCGTTTGTAACACGTACTTGTTCAACTCTTTGGCGGTCCAGGGCATCACGCGGCCCTGCGAGGTGACGCGGGTTGTGCCTACCACCCGTTTGCCAATTGCCCCGGCCTGATTCCCCCACTCGTTGCGGATGTATGTCAGAATAGCCGTAATCGAGGCATCGTCCAGGGTGGAATGCGCAGGCATGACGGGCAAAATATCGGGCGTATTGTAGGCTTTTCCCGCCACGTCGACGGGACCTTCCATACCATGCAACAGAATGAGTGCCAGTCGTTTGCCGTCGCCCAGCACCCAGTCGGAGCCAATCAGGGGCGGGGCAAAGCGGGCCATGCCGCGACCATCGGTGCCGTGGCAGCCCGAGCAGGTGCTCAGATAAAGCTGTCGGCCCGCCGCAAATAGCTTCTGATCGTCGTCACCCAGCGGATTGGTTTTGGCCACGGCCTGCCGGTCGACGACGTGGCCCGGCCACTCGAACAAGGCTGATAGGGTTGCTTGCTTAGCCGGTTCGATCAGGCCAGACTGCGTTAAAACGCGGGGGGCAGCGGCCAGTTTTATTGGCGAAAATTTGCCCGTACCGGCCCCCACCGATAGCCCTGACACCACCGATTTTTGCTGCCAGGTCAACGCCCTTTTGTCTGTGTCGAGGTTAGCCAGTAACGCCGTTAGTTCGGCTGAATCGTGTTTTTTGACAATGGCCGTGGTCAGCATTTCCACGAAAATCTCGTTGGCTGGTGTTGGGGTTTGCCAGTCGGGGGCGGTCCATAGCCGCTGCAACAGGGCAAGTTCTCTATCCTGAAGACTGCTCAGTACGGCATCGCGGATCAACGGCGACGAGCCATAGCGACGGGCAACGGTGGCCAACAGCGGTTGCGCTACGTCGGCATCCAGTACCTGCGCCGTGAGGGCCAATTGCAGGGCCTGTTCTAGAGTGGCCTTTGTTGCCTGATTTGTCAGCACCTTACCCAGCGTTGCCCGAACGGTTGGGTCGGTTTTGGCGAAGGGTTCCAACAGCCGAATGGCCGTGGCCTGCACCAGCGCGTCCGGGTCTGATGTCAGCCGGAGCAACACGGATGGATTGCTGATTTTTAGCCCATTAAGCGTCCAGAGGGCATGGAAACGGCCCAGTGGGTTGGTGCCTGTCAGAGCAAGCGCGGTCAACGCTGGGCCAACGCTTTTGTCATTTCGGTCAATAAGCAACCCCTGTGCCATGTCGCGGTACCAGCCATCGGGGCTGGACAGAAAACCGACCAGTTCGGTAGGCGATGCCGCCGACAAGCGTCTGGGTTTGGGCGCTGTCCACCCCTGCGGCACGATCCGCCAGATACGGCCCCGGTTGGTGGGCTGTACCAGTTTCCGGGCCAGCGTTTGCTCCTTCAGGTAGGGCGTGATATAGGCCGCGTGTTGAATTAGGCCCCGGTATATGTCGGTTATGTAAAGGGCGCCATCGGGGCCGGTGGTCAGGCTCACGGGCCGGAACCGCTCGTCGGTCGAAGCCAGAAATTCCCGGCCTGGATGCGGGTCACGCCCCGTTACCAGTGGCCCATTTTCGGTCATGACATTACGCTTGATCAGGTTACCAGCGGGTTCACAGACAAACACGTTGCCCGCGTAGGCTGCTGGCAGGGCCGTGCCGCGGTACACCAGTGGCGAACAGGCGGCGGTAAATTCCAGCAGCCGACCGTCCTTATCCAGCGTGCCGGGAATGTAGCCACGGTTCACGGCGGGGTTGGGCCGGATGGGATACACCCGCCGGTCGATCGTCAGCCCCTGATCGATGCCCGTGGTGGCGGTATGGTGTTTGTTGCGCGACAGGTAGTTGGGCGGCACCAGATCGGCGTGTAGCTGCGACCAGTTGTAGTTGTAATACAGCCGACCTCTGTCATCGTGGCTCAGGCCCCATTGCCCCCGAAACTCGGTGCTGTCGCGCTGCCAGCTTCCATTGACGAGTTGATACCGAAACCGCGACTTGGCGTTGTAATACCAGTTGTCGAGCCCCCGCAGCAGGCCGTTGCCAGCATGTTCGGGCAGGGCACTCCCGGCGTAATCTTTGTCGATCAGGGTTTTGGACGGTCCGCCGTTGCGGTCGGCTTTCAAATCGCCGTTCTGGTCCTGGGTGAGCCACAGGGCACCATTTTCGGCCACCAGCGCACCGCCCGGAACCAGGGCCAGGGCGCGGGGCATAACCAGACTGTCGAGGTAGACCGTGCTGCGGTCCATCTGTCCGTCGCCGTTGGTATCTTCCAGCACCGAGACTCGCCCGATGCGCTTGTTTTCGCCCTCCCCGTCGATGGTGGGCATGAATCCCCGCATCTCGACCACCCACAGCCGTCCGTCGGCGTCGAAGGTCATGGCCACCGGGTCTTGCACCATGGGTTCGGCGGCCACGAGTTGTATTTGCAAACCGGGTTCAAGCTGGAACGTGGCCTGTTCCTGAGCGGGCGTCCGGGCGGGCGAGGGACCATCGTCCATTGGGCTTCGCAGGCCCATAGCTGAGCCTAGCAGCACACTAAGCAGGCAGAGGGTATACGCAGGCTTAACCATAGGGGTAGGCGGGTAAGTATGTTGACCGTCAACGGCTACACCGCTTGTTTGTTCAGGAAAAGCCTTTTGCGTTCAGCAAATACTTCTGGAGATGGTAATGCGGCTGTCGACCATACGCTTGCGAAGCCAGTGTAAACCTATTCCAGGACCAGACAAGCTGCCTGTCGTCAAGAAACGACCCCACTTGGAGCGGATAAAACTCTTCACCTTTGATGTCAACTATACTCATTTTAGATAACTGCTTGTTCATTTGTGTTTGTAGTATGTTGTTAGTCGATAAACGCAGCACTAACAATCTTCGTAGCGAAATTAGGATGACATCCCGCAGTGTGAAAACCTCTTGGCGGGACGGTTATCGACCTTGCCACAGGAGGCTTGGTGACACTATCTTGAACTGTATAATTTACCAAGATTAGTCGGCTAGGGTGGCTATTTGAAAATTGATCAGAACCCTGTAAGCAGCCGCCCGCTCCAATGCTCACAACAAAAACTGCAATGAAGTTTAAAGCAATATCTTGTGGTGGTGGTGAGGAATCATTTGGATTATAGAAAGATTTGAAAGGCGACATAGTATCGTTAAATATTCCCAACTCATTTACGCGATTGGGGTGCATTACATATGATGAATGATGAGAGTTTTATTTAAGCAGCCATCGCGTAATTGACCCCCTGCTCCAAAAGCGGCTCCACTAAGTCCCACCGATCACTTTGGGCGCACACCCGCAGGGTCAACACACGCTGGCCACCCGCCAGACTCCACCGCATACCCGACTGTTTGAGCCGAGACTGGAGCACTACCCGATGCGCCGCTTCGATGGCACCAGAACCGATGGGCTAACCCAGCGCCAGGTAGTGTTTGTAATCCATCTGGTCGGCATTAGCCCGCAAATAGCCCACCACCCCCTGGCGGGTAAGCGCCGACAGCCTGAGCTGGCCGATGGCCAGCAGTACATTGTCTAAGCGAATCGTCTTGAGTTGATTACCCTGTTCCTCTACCCATGCCTGGCGTCGGTTCGTGCTCCCCAGGCCCGCTTGAGCCGCTTGAGCTACGTAGGCCATGGCATGGTAGACATCCAACACCAAGGGCACGCCCGGATGGGCTTGCTCCAGGTACGTCCGCAGCCATATAGCCCCGTCGGAGACGAAGATAACCACTCGACCCTGTTGCTGCCAGTAGCTGACTTGTTGACTAAAGTGGGGCTTAAAGTGCTCCAGCTCCAGCCACTGAGTACAGTAGGTCGAGGCGTTGATGCGCCCACCCTGCCCGGCCACGGCACACTGCTCAAGGGCCGATAGCTCAAAAACGCGCCCTAATTTGACTTCCCGCCAGCCCTCATCGCTAAAGACCATCGAGCCATCGGCTTGTGCATATACGATGGGCAGGGCCGCATCAGCCAGGGCCACAGCAGGCTGGGCTACAGCAGGCTGGGCCAGTAGGGGGAATTGGGCTTCGAGCGCCTGCCCGTAGTGCTGGACTAAGCGCTGGAGTTTAGCCCCATACACATGGTCTACATTCAGGCTTCATTTCAACAACGCTGTGGCCTTACCATAGGCGTCGCTTTGAGCGAAAAAAGGTATAGACCTTGCAATAAGGGACTGATAGCGAAGCCGTTGAGTGCTTCACTGAAGGGGGTGTTCGCTCTGAATGCGAATCTCCCCCAGCCAGGTCATTATCTTTTTTTGTAACTGTTTAGGTAGCCCATTGGAAGCTGCCGCTCAGAACGCTGGCTGACTCATCGACCACGCTCCGACCGTTCTTTCGCATGGTGAAGACAAACCCCGAAATACGGGCATACACCCCGCTCCGCTTTCAGTACGAAAGCAGCCGCTTACCCGCTGTTTCACCTTCACGGGCCGCAGCCGGGCCGCCGGAGCAGTCGCGTTCGGCCTGATTGTTTGTGAAGGGAACACCCGGCGGCTTTTTAGCTAGTCTATCAGAGGAGGGGGGCTTGTGGGAGTTGGCCGAATTTTGGCTCAACCTTGCCGTCAAGTCGGCAATCACAGCTTTGAGGGCCGTAATTTCTTCTTGTTGCGCCAGAATCAGGGCTTTGAGTTGGGCTACGTCATCAGTCTCTACCACAAGCAAATTAGAGCAAATTGCGTACCTAAACAGTTACGAACATAATAGGATACCGCTCACAAACTACTCAACCGCGCATTGCCCGCCATTTTGTAGCTTCGGGGAAACATGAACTGCCATGAAAAAATATAGTCTCCTTCCCGCTGCTGCCCTGCTTTTGCTGGGTATTGCCGCATTCAACCACGCGGGTTACCCGCCTAAAAAGCCGGTTAAGACCTACACCATCGAGCAGTTTATGAAGACCGTCCGTTTCGGCGGGGCCGATCTGTCGCCCGACGAAAAGACGGTGTTGTATAGCTCGAATCAGGACGGAATTTTTAATCTGTATGAAGTGCCTTTTGCTGGGGGAGCGCCCAAACAACTCACCCATTCCAAAACCGAATCGCTCTACGTGCTTGGTTACTTGCCCGACGGACGCATTCTGTACGCCGCCGATCAGGGCGGTAACGAACTGACGCACATTTACTTACGTGCCAATGACGGTGCCGTGACTGACCTCACACCGGGGCCAAACGCGAAGTATCAATACGTCGGCCTGAGCCACGACCGCAAGAGCTTTTACTACCAGTCGAACGCGCGGAACAAAGCAGCCTTCGATGTGTTCGAGATGGATCTGGCCACCATGAAGTCCCGGATGATCTACGAAAACCCGGGCGGATTTTTTCCCGGCGACGTCTCGCCCGACCGGCGATACATTGCCCTCGGCAAGACCGTGACCACCACCAACAGCGACGCGTATCTGTTTGATACACAGACGAAAGAAACCAAAAACCTGACGCCCCACGACGGCGAGGTGGCCAACAGCCCGCAGGAGTTCAGCCCCGACGGCAGTAAACTCCTGATCCGCACCGATGCGGGTGGCGAATTTGCCTACGTGACCGCCTACGACCTCAAAACCGGTAAAGCAACCCCGCTCGACAAAGCCGACTGGGACATTGCCGCCGATTATTATTCGTACAAAGGCCGTTACCGGGTGGTGTCGGTCAACAACGACGCCCGCACCGAACTCCGGCTAATGGATACGCGCTCCGGGCAGGCAGTGGCCATGGCGGGCGTACCGGCGGGTGACGTTACGGGTGTGAACATCGGCGACAGCGAGGGGCGGATGTTGTTTTTTGTGAACAGTTCCAACGCCCCGGCTACCTTGTTTAGTTACGATTTTGGCCTAAAAAAAGCCACGTCGCTGGTGCAGGGACTGAACCCCGAAATCGCCCAGGCCGACCTGGTTTCGGGCGAAGTGATCCGCTATAAATCGTTCGATGGCATGGAAATTCCGGCCCTGATCTACAAGCCCAAAGACGCGTCGGCGGCCAACAAACGCCCCGCCATCCTGTCTATCCACGGCGGACCGGGCGGGCAAACGCGGCTCAATTACTCGCCCATCGTGCAATATCTGGTCAACAGCGGCTACGTAGTTCTGGCCGTAAATAACAGAGGATCATCGGGTTACGGCAAAACATTCTTCGCCGCCGACGACCGCAAACACGGCGATGCTGACCTGCGCGACTGCGTGGAGTCGAAGAAGTTCCTGGCCGCCACGGGCTACGTCGTACCCGACAAAATCGGCATCATGGGTGGCTCGTACGGTGGCTACATGACCCTGGCGGGGCTGACGTTTACGCCCGACGAGTTTGCCGTGGGCGTCGATATTTTCGGGGTGGCCAACTGGCTCCGTACGCTCAACTCGATGCCCGCGTGGTGGGGTCCGCAGCGCGAGGCGATGTTCAAAGAAATTGGCCACCCGAAGACCGATTCGGTGGCGCTGTATAACAAATCGCCGCTGTTCCATACCGAGCGCATCAAGAAACCGCTGCTGGTGATTCAGGGGGCCAACGATCCACGGGTACTCAAGATCGAGTCGGATGAGATTGTGGCGAACGTAACCAAAAACGGGGTGCCGGTGGAGTACGTCACCTTCCCCGACGAGGGCCATGGTTTCGTGAAAAAAGAAAACGAAATAACCGCCTACAAAGCTATCCGGCAGTTTCTGGACAAATACCTACTGGGGAATGGTGTGGCGGCGCGGTAAGCGCGTATCGACCGAGTGGGTGCTGCGTAGCTGAGCAGGCAGATGCCAGTACGCAGCATACCGAACTCAACATCGCCGAAAATCGGTTAGCCGGTAGACCATAGGTACGTTTACGACTGGATTTTCTCACCAACCTATGCAACGTATTTACTTCGACAATGCCGCCTCGATCCGGCTGTGCTGCCTCTGATGTATGTTACATTTGTGTTATGATCGTCAGTTATAAGAGCAAAGCCCTCGAACTCTATGCCACGAAGGGCGACCGCTCGAAACTGCAACAGCAACACGTCAATAAGATCAAGACGATCCTGACGCGCCTCGATGCTGCCACGAGTGCCCAAATGATGAACCAGCCCGGTTACAATTTTCACTCGTTGACGGGTGAGTATGGAGGGTTTTACGCGGTGAAGGTATCGGGTAACTACCGAATCATTTTCCGGTTTGAGGGCGAAAACGCTTACGACGTGAATTATTTGGACTATCATTGAACAGGAGACACAGATCATGGCTTTATTTGACCCCGCCCACCCTGGTGAGCTAATCCGCGAAACGCTCGAAGGCATCTTTGAAGAAACCGGCAAAAAGCTGACCGTTGGCGAAGTGGCGGCTGGTTTGGGCACGACCCGCAAAACGTTGTCCGCTATTATTAATGGCAAGCAGAGCGTCACACCAGAAATGGCAGTTCGTTTAGGTGCCGGTTTTGCTAACACTACGCCCGAATTCTGGTTAACAGTGCAGGAAAAATACGATCTTGCCCAAGCGCGGCGGAAAGTTGATATAAGTACTGTTCGCGTGTTTTGGAAACCAACTACACATCCTATAGTGTCATCAATTTGACCAAAAATAAATTTTAAAATGATGTAAGACATGAACGAATTTTGGTTGTCTGACAAATTTTGTGATTTTGCATAAAACCACTATTATTGAAAATGGAAAAAGTACAATTATATGAAGAGCTACTTGGTCTGCCTTCACTCGAAATCCTTGACGTTATTATTGAACCAAAAGTAATCCGACTAA
>JBBRMP010000133.1:0-15962 GCA_038230755.1 Cytophagales bacterium
AAAAGTATTTAATGTCTAAAAGTCAAGTAGTTGATTATCAGCACATTAAGATTTTTGCTTAGTTTAACTCATAAATTAGAAAAATTAGTAACTTTCTGATTGTCAGATAATTGGCTTGAATTTGCCTACCTAAACAGTTACAAATTGCCAAAGCCTACCGGATAGTAAAGTTGAATTTTGATCCAGTTTCCGGTAGCTGAAACACCCGTTCGCCCGGTTGTTCGGCAAAACTTTTTCGGCTACGTAGCGAAAATGCTCACGCGCTCCCCTTTACAGATAGACGCTCCGGCGCAACCTAACGTACCTGTCTGCTCCAATTCATTTTGTGGTACGGCACGCTGCCTAAGTAGGTAGGTGCTAACGGGTAAGGCTGCCCGATGTATGTTATCCAGGCAAGGGTATCGGAAGCGGGCGGGATAGTTAGAGCCAGTTCCAGCTTTGGCCCTGTCAGATGGATGGTCGTGGTGAAGTCAGTAAGGAATCACGATACGTCTTCTTTCTCTGTCACTAAACCCAACGTTACCCTAATGCACCTTAAAACATCCATTCTGCTGCTATCGCTGGTAGCTGGCCTGAGCCACGCCCAATCGCTGCGGCCACCCGCTTATCCGCTCATCACCCACGACCCCTATTTCAGCGTCTGGAGCGAAACCGACAAACTCACCGATTCGCCCACGCGCCACTGGACGGGCAAGCCGCAATCATTGGAAGGCATTGTGCGGGTCGATGGGAAGTCGTATCAGTTCATTGGGGCCGTGCCAACTGCTTACAAATCCATTTTACCAACGGGCGAAAACGGCTCCTATAGCGCCCAATACACCACTGCCCAACCCGCCGGTGGGTGGGAAAACCCTGACTTTAACGCCAGTGGCTGGACCACTGCGCCCGGCCCTTTTGGCGACACGCCGGACGCCAAAACGACCTGGAAAAATGGCCCCAGCCAAACCGGCCAAATCTGGATTCGCCGCGAGTTTACGTATGATGGCACCGGCGACGTCAGCAAATTTCTCCTGAGCCTGAACCACGACGACGACGTGGAGATTTACCTCAACGGCACGGACATCCTGAAAAAGCCCGACTACATCAGCGATTACGTGTACCTGTCGTTCCCGGCGGCGGCGCAAAAGGCACTGAAAAAAGGCACCAACACCCTGGCCGTGCATTGCACCAGCCCCCGTGGCGGCTCCTTCATCGACGTGGGCATTGTGAACCCCATCACGCCCGCCGCCCTGACCACCGCCACCCAAACGGGCGTAACCGTCGCGGCCACCCAAACGGACTACACCTTCACGGCTGGCCCCGTAGACCTGCGGCTGAATTTCCTCTCGCCACTGCTGCTGACGGAGCTGGAAGTGGCCGCCCGGCCCGTCACCTACGTCACGTTTACCGTGAAGTCGCGCGATGGCAAGGCCCATGCTGTGCAGGTGTATTTTGGCGAATCAGCCACCCTGGCAACCAACCAAGGCGGTCAGGCAGTGGTGACGAGTGCCAGCACCGGCAATAGTCTGCGCTGGGTCAACGTAGGTACCAAAGAGCAGCCGCTGTTGCAGAAAAAGGGCGATAACCTCCGCATCGACTGGGGCTACGCCTACCTCGCCTCGCCCGACGGTGCGGGTGTGCAACTGGGCGCGGGCACGTCCGATGCCCTCCGCACGGCGTTTATGAACGGCGGCACTATTCCGTCAGCTAAACCGGCCACCGGTCAGGCGCAGGAGGTTGGTCTCGGCCTGAGTTTGTCGATGGGGAACGTGGGGGCAACACCCGTGGAAAAATACATCATGCTGGCCTACGACGACCTATATGCCGTGCAGTATTTCGGCCAAAACCTGCGGGCATGGTGGCGGCGCGATGGCAAAACCACCATGCCCGATTTGCTGAAAACGGCGGAGAAGGACTACGCCCGCCTTCGTCAGACATGCACCGCCTTTGACGCCCAACTCCGCGCCGATGCCCAAAAAGCGGGCGGCAAGGAGTATGCTGACCTCTGCGTGATTGCGTACCGACAGGCCATTGCCGCCCATAAGATTGTGGCAAGCCCAAAGGGTGAGGTGTTCTTTTTCTCGAAAGAGAATTTCTCCAACGGCTCCATCGGCACGGTGGACATAACCTATCCCTCAGCTCCGTTATTCCTGATCTATAACAACGACTTAGCCAAGGGATTACTCCGGTTTATCTTTGATTACAGCGAAACGGGCAAGTGGAAAAAAGACTTCCCGGCGCATGACGTGGGTACGTACCCCATTGCCAGCGGCCAGACCTACGGCGAAGATATGCCCGTGGAAGAAGCCGGCAACATGATGATTATCACCGCCGCCTCGGTCATGGTCGACGGCAAACCCGACTTCGCCAAAGAGCACTGGCCCACGCTGACCAAGTGGGTGGGTTTCCTGAAACGCGACGGTTTCGACCCCGGCACCCAGCTCTGCACCGACGACTTTGCCGGACACCTCGCCCGCAACGCCAACCTGTCGGCCAAAGCGATTATGGGCATCGCCTGTTACGGGAAAATGGCCGGGATGATGGGCGACAAAAAGACCGCTGATGAACACATGGCCCTGGCCCGCGAACTGGCCAAAAAGTGGATGGCGATGGATGGCGAAGGTGATCACTACGCCCTCACGTTCGACAAAACGCCCAATAGCTGGAGCCAGAAATACAACATTGTCTGGGATAAGCTGCTGGGCCTGAACGTATTCCCGAAGGAGGTGGCTCAAAAGGAGATTGCCTTTTACCTCAAAAACCAGCAGCCCTACGGCCTGCCGCTGGATAGTCGCAAGACCTACACCAAGTCCGACTGGATTATGTGGACGGCCACGATGGCTGACTCTCAAGCTGATTTCCAGGCGTTCATAACCCCCGTCTGGAAGTTCGCCAACGAGACCCCAAGCCGCGTCCCCCTCACCGACTGGCACGAAACCACCAACGCTAAACAGGTTGGTTTTCAGGCCCGTAGCGTAGTGGGTGGCTATTACATCAAAATGCTGGAAGGCAAACTAGCGAAGTAAGGAGTGGCGGAGTATTGCTGGCGCTGGCGTAGCCCGGATGCGGGACCGCCCCCGCCAGCAGTACTCCGTCAATCCACTATAATTCCCCTAAATAATCAACCCCTCAATGAAACACCTTTTCGCCCGCGCCGCCGCCCTCTCCTGCCTGCTTGGCTTCGGCACCACCGCGCTAGCCCAAACCACGGCCAACGCCCCCCGCAAGGCGAACATTATGAGCCGGTGGGAGAAGGCCATCACGCCCGAAAACGCCTGGCGCGAATACCCCCGTCCGCAGATGGTGCGGAAACAGTGGCAGAATCTCAACGGTATGTGGGACTACGCCATCACGGCTAAAACCGCCGCCCAGCCTACCCGATTCGATGGACAGATTCTGGTGCCGTTCTGCGTGGAATCAACCGTGTCGGGCGTGAATAAATCACTCTCTGATGCGCAACGGCTGTGGTACTGTAAAAGCGTAACCGTACCCGCTGATTGGGCCGGACAGCGGGTGTTGCTCCACTTCGGCGCGGTCGATTATGAGTGCAGCCTGTGGCTGAACGGCGGCCTGGTGGGTTCACACATGGGCGGGTCTGATGCGTTTACGTTTGACATAACGGATTACCTCAAAAACGGCCCAAATGAGCTAGTTTTGGGTGTTTTGGACCCTACCTCGTCGGGTGAGCAGGCGCGGGGCAAGCAGTTGATGAACCCCAACGGCATCTGGTACACGCCGGTGTCGGGCATCTGGCAGACCGTCTGGATGGAACCCGTGCCGAAGCAGCGCTACATCGACGAAGTGAAGATTACGCCCGAACTCGACTCGAATCGGGTGCGGATCGACGTGCTGACCAACCAGCCGACGAGCAACAGCATGGCCGTTCGACTCACGGCGATGGACGGCAAACAGACCGTGGCCAGCACGATGGTCCGAGCCGGAAAAACGGCGTACCTGCTCATCAAAAATCCCAAACTATGGTCGCCCGATAGCCCATTTCTGTATGACCTGACCACCGAACTGGTGACCGTGACCGACCCCTTTGCGTCGGCAGAACGGGGCCGTCGCCCCCGGCAGGACGATGTGGTGCGGGCTGGGTATGCCGCCACCACCGTGCAGGGCGCACCCCTCGACGTGGTGACGGGTTATTTCGCCATGCGCAAAAGCGCCATTGGGGCGGGCGGTCCCGTGGCCAACCAGCCGGTGATGCTGCTCAACAACAAATTCGTGTTTCAGAATGGCCCGCTCGACCAGGGTTGGTGGCCCGGCAGTTTGCTCACGCCCCCCTCCGACGAGGCGATGGCGTATGAGATCGATTTCCTCAAAAAGTCGGGCTTCAACATGCTCCGCAAGCACATCAAGGTCGAGCCGGACCGGTACTATTACCTGTGCGACAAGATGGGCATGATGATCTGGCAGGACATGCCGTCGGGTTTTCTGGAAGGCCAGAACGAAGCCCCCAGCGACCAGACCGAACCCATCCGCCGGTCGCGGGCCAAAGAGCAGTGGGAGTTTGAACTGCGCCGTATGATCGACAACCTGCACAGCCACCCCAGCATTGTGACGTGGGTGGTGCAAAATGAAGGCTGGGGGCAGTACGAAAACCCCCGGCTGGCCGCCTGGGTGAAAGCCATGGACCCTAGCCGGGTGGTCAACGCCATCAGCGGCTGGAATGACCTCGGCGGCGGCGACCTCTTCGACATCCACACCTACGAACCTGAACCCCGCCCCGCTGGCCAAAAAAGCGACCGAGCCGTGGTAATCGGTGAGTTTGGCGGTATTGGCTGGCCCGTTCAGGGGCACCTCTGGAACCCGGAGATGCGCAACTGGGGCTACCAGACCTACCAAACCGCCGCTGAGGTAGAGGCCGCGTACCGGAAGAAATACGCCAAAATCGTGGACTATTACCAAAAAAACGCTCTCTCTGCAGCCGTATACACCCAGACCACCGACGTGGAAGGCGAGGTAAACGGCCTGCTGACGTATGACCGTGAGGTGATCAAAATCCCCGTTGAGACGTTGAAGGCGATTCACGCACCCTTGTTTAGATGAAACCCCAGGCCAAAAATCATGAGACACCTCCTCCCCTTTCTTGCCCTCTCAGCGACGGCATTTATCACGCCAGATAAACCTACCCCCACGCGCACCGTGGCCGTGGTGGACCGGCCGAATACCACGGCGCGGAATGCGTATTACGTTGGCAATCAGGCACCGTTGCGGCCTGAATACCTGTTGAAGCTGCCCATCGGGGCCATCAAACCGGCGGGCTGGCTGCGCGAAAACCTCGACCGGCAGGCCAACGGGCTGGCGGGGCATCTGGGCCAAATCAGCATCTGGCTCACCAAAAAAGACAACGCCTGGCTGAGTAAAACCGGCAAGGGCGAATACGGCTGGGAAGAGCTACCCTACTGGCTGAAAGGGTACGGTGACATGGCCTACGTGCTCAACCGCCCCGATATGCTGGCTGAAACCACCATCTGGCTCAACGGCACTATCAACAGCCAGCGGGCCAACGGCGATTTTGGGCCGGTGGTGCAGCGCAATGGCAAGCGCGATTTGTGGGCGCAGATGCTCATGCTCTGGTGCCTGCAATCGAGCTATGAACACAAGCCCGACCCGCGGATTCTGACCCTGATGACGCGCTACTTCCAATGGCAAAGCACCATTCCCGACGACCAGTTTCTGGAAGATTACTGGGAAAACAGCCGGGGCGGCGATAACCTCTTCAGCGTCTACTGGCTCTATAACCGCACCAAAGATCCTAAACTGCTGGAACTGGGCACCAAAATTCACAACAACACCGCCAACTGGCGGCAGGCGGACAAGCTGCCCAACCTGCACAACGTGAACATTGCGCAGTGCTTCCGCGAACCGGCCACCTATTATATGCAAAGCAACGCCCCCGGCGACCTGAAAGCC
This sequence comes from Cytophagales bacterium, assembly GCA_038230755.1. Classification (GTDB taxonomy): domain Bacteria; phylum Bacteroidota; class Bacteroidia; order Cytophagales; family Spirosomataceae; genus Fibrella. The sequence goes on from JBBRMP010000133.1 coordinate 5,899, forward strand.
ACCTACCGCAATTACGACATTGTGCGCGAACAGTTCGGGCAGGTGCCGGGCGGGATGTGGGGTGGCGACGAAAACAGTCGGCCCGGCTACGACGACCCCCGGCAGGCGGTGGAGACCTGCGGCATGGTGGAGCAAATGGCCTCTGACGAACTGCTCATGCGCTTCACCGGCGACCCATTTTGGGCCGAAAACTGCGAAGACGTGGCCTTTAATACCCTCCCCGCCGCCTTCATGCCCGACTACCGGTCGCTGCGATATTTGACTGCGCCAAATATGGTGGTGAGCGACAGCAAAAACCACAACCCCGGTCTGGATAATAAGGGGCCATTTCTGATGATGAACCCGTTCAGCAGCCGCTGCTGCCAGCATAACCACTCGAACGGCTGGGCCTATTACGCCGAAAACCTGTGGATGGCTACGCCCGATAATGGCCTGGCGGCGGTACTGTACAATGCGTCGTCGGTAACGGCTAAGGTCGGTGTTGGACAGGTGGTTACGCTGAAACAGGAGACGAATTACCCGTTCGAGGAGCAGGTGCGGATGACGGTGCAGACGGCCAAACCCGTGGCTTTTCCGCTGTATCTGCGCGTGCCGGCGTGGTGCAACAACCCAACCGTGCGCATCAACGGCGAAGTGGTGAAAGCCGCCGCCAAACCCGGCCAGTACATCGTGTTGACCGATACCTGGAAACAGGGCGACAAAATCACGCTTGACCTGCCCATGCACCTCGCCGTGCGGACGTGGGACAAGAACAAGAACAGCGTCAGCGTGAACTACGGCCCGCTTACATTTTCGACCAAAATAGACCAGGAGTTCCGCAAGGAAGACAGCAAAAAGACGGCCATTGGCGACTCGAAATGGCAGCCCACCGCCGACCCGACGCGGTGGCCGTCGTACGAGATTTTTCCGAAATCGGCCTGGAATTACGGGCTAGTGATGAACGGCGGCAAACCCGAAGAGTCGTTTACGGTGGTGCGGAAAAAAGGAGCCATGAGCAGCTTCCCCTTCAAGCCCGAAACCGCCCCGATACAGCTTACTGCCAAGGCCCGCAAGATTCCGAATTGGGTGGTGGATCAGTATGGTCTCTGCGGCGTATTACCCCAAAGCCCGGTCACAACCACGGAACCCGTCGAAACGATCACGCTCGTACCCATGGGTACCACACGGCTACGGATTTCGGCGTTTCCGGTGGTGAAATAACCGTTTAGCGGAGTGGTACTCCGCTCTCAGAAATAGCTTCTTAACACTTCTGAGAGCGGAGTACCACTCCGCTAAACATCCAGTACTCAACGTCTCATGAAAAATTATCTTCTCCTCTGGCTTACCTTCCTCAGCCTCTCCGCCTGGGCACAAACGCCCACCGTTCCGCCCGAAGGCACCATAGCACCAGACAGTCTGGCGAAGAAAATAGACCACCTGGTGGTTGGCGACTCGACGAAGAAACAGACTGATTCACTGGTTATTACGCAAACTGAAAACCAGTCGGCGGCAGCAACGACGGGCAATATCACCGGCATGGTGCTCGATTCGGCGGGGCAGGGTCCAGTGGAGTTTGCTACGGTGGCGTTGCTGGGCCCGACCACCAACCGCCCCATTACCGGCACGACTACCGATGCCAGCGGGCACTTTTCCTTCGCCCACGTACCGCCCGGCACCTACCGGCTGCTGATCAGTTTTGTGGGTTACGAAAACCAGCTAGCCAGCGTGTTTATGGTCACGCCCGTAAAACCCGACGTTACCCTGCCGAAACTCTTATTGCGCAGTTCGCACCAGACGCTGGCCGAAGTGACCGTGACGGCCAGGCGTGACCTGATTGAAGACCGCGAAGACCGGCTCGTCTACAACGCGGGCAACGACCCCACCAATACCGGCGGCACGGCCATCGACGTGATGAAAAAAGTGCCCCTCCTTACCGTTGACCCCGACGGGACGCTGACGCTAAAAGGCAGCACCAGTATTAAGGTGCTGGTGAACGGGAAGCCGTCGAGCATCATGGCGCGGAGCATTGGTGAGGCCCTGCAAATGATCCCCGCCGATGCCATCAAATCCATTGAGGTGATCACGGCTCCGTCGGCCAAATATGACGCCGAGGGCACGGCGGGCGTCATCAACATCATCACCAAAAGCCGGTTGCAGGGCCTGGTGGGCGGCGTCAACGCCACCACCGGCAACCGCCAGCATAACCTGGGGGCCAACCTGAACATGCGCAAGGACAAAACGGCCCTCACGGCCTATGCAGGGGCTAATTTGAACCAGAACAACGGCGGTTCCTATTCGCTCCGGCGCAGTTTATTGGCCACACAGACCGGTAGTATGCTGGAACAAACCAGCAGTAACCGCAGTCTGGGCGGGGCAGGGTTCGGATCGTTCAACCTCGATTATGACCTCGATTCGACTAACCAGTTTGGCCTCGACGGTAGCGTCAACAGTGGCTTCCGCAACGGCTCGTCCATCCGCGATACGCGCTACGGGGCCGACGATTCGCGCCAGCCATTTCGGCGGTATACCGACAGTCCGTCCAACAATGCCAGCTTCGATGGCAACGTAAATTACACCCGACTCTTCAAACGCACCGACCAGCAGTTTACGTTTCTGGCGCAGGCCAACCGCAACAAAAACGACAGCCGCTATTCGCTGAATCAGTATCCCCTGCCCGAAACGGAACACATCAACTACCGCGAACACAACACCAACCTGAACGTGACGAGCGAGGTTACGCTACAGGCCGACTACGCGCACCCATTCAAAAAAGGGAAAAAGACGCTGGAGGTAGGGGTCAAAAGCATCAGCCGCACCGTGGGCAGCGATTACCGCCTCGAAAACGCCACCGACAGCACCGCTTTCCGCGACGTGCCCAGCCGTGCCAACCAGTTCGACTACCGGCAGTGGGTGGGATCGGCCTACGCGTCGTTTCGGCTGGTGACGCCCAAAAAATGGAGCTATACGCTGGGTGGCCGCTACGAAGCAACAGCCATCGACGCCAACTTCATATCGACGAAAACGGCGTTTGCGAGCAACTACCGCAACCTGTTACCCAACATCACCCTCTCGAAACGGTTCGGCACGAGTCAGCGCATACGGCTCAACTACAGTCAGCGGATTCAACGGCCACAGATCTTTTTTCTGAACCCGTACATCAACTCCACCGACCCCAAAAACCTGTCGTTCGGCAACCCGTACCTCAGCCCCGAACTGGCCCATTCGGTGGAGTTGACCTACAGCACATTTACCAAAAAGGGGCTGAATATCAACGCGTTGCTCTTTACGAGGCAGACCAACAACGCCATTGAGCGGATCACGACGGTCGATACCGCCAACGTGTCGTACAGTACGTTTCAGAACATTGCTAAAAACTCGACCTACGGCATGAACCTGTTTGCGGCGGGCAGGCCTTACAAAAACTGGCAGCTAAACGGATCGTTCGGCCTGAATTACAACGTGTTGAACAGCGTGGCGCTCAACATCCGCAATACCAACTGGAACTACCGCGTCACGCTCAACGCCTCGGTGCCGTTGCCGCTGGACTACAGTATTCAGGCCAACGGTTCCTACAACTCGCCCCGGATTCAGTTGCAGGGACAATCGTCGGGGTTTTACAACTACGTGCTGGCGTTTCGGAAGGAATTCAAGCCGAAACAGGTGGTGCTAACGCTGAACCTGGAGAATTTCCTGTCGCGCTACAACACGATTTACAACCAGTTTCACACGGTACAGTTCGTCACCGACAGCTACAATTACAACGCTTACCGCAACATCCGGCTGTCGGTCAACTGGCGTTTCGGCAAGATGGAAACCAAAGCAACCCGGGCGAAAAAGCGCATTAGTAACGACGATCGTAAGGCGGAATAAAGGGAGTGGCAGGTGGCAGCGGCAGTAGGCAGCAAACTAATACAGTAACTCCCGCGATAGCTGAACCGCTTCTGCAAAGCGTTCCGGGTCAATAGTTGTCTCAATTCCCATCGTACCCAGCGTTGCCAAAATAGCCTCCGTGGGCAGGTTTCCCGTGAGCGAATCGGCTGCCATGGGGCACCCGCCGAGGCCACCGATGGCTCCTTCTAGTCGGCTCACCCCCGCATCGACCGCCGCGCGGATTTTGGCGGGTGCTTCGCCGGGGAGGGCGTGCAAATGCGCCCCGAATTTGTGGTGCGGAAAGGAATCGGATAACTCGTTGAAGAGCGCTTCGATAGCGGCGGGCGTGGCCGTGCCCACGGTATCGGACGGGACGATTTGGCGGATGCCGAGGTCGGTCAGGCGGGTCGTGAAATCGAGCATCAGGGCCGGGCTGTAAGGGTCGCCGTAAGGATTACCAAAACCCATCGACAGGTACACAACCAGTTCTTTGTCAGCCTGTTGGCACAGGTCGTGCATCATGGCTACGTCGGTCATGGCCTCGGCGATGGAACGGTTAGTATTGCGTTGCTGGAACGTTTCCGACACCGACAGCGGGAAGCCTACGTAGCGGATGGGTTCGTAGGAAACGGCCTGTTCGGCCCCGCGCTGATTGGCCACAATGGCCAGCAGTTTCGTTTGGGTATTGGCTAAATTCAGTCCGGCCAATACCTCAGCCGTGTCCCTCATCTGCGGCACGGCTTTCGGCGACACAAACGAGCCAAAATCAAGCACGTCGAAGCCTACCCGCAGGAGCGCGTTGAGGTAGCGGATTTTATCTGCCGTCGGAATGAACCGGGTCAGGCCCTGCATGGCATCGCGCGGGCATTCGGTGAAGTGCATCATTTCTAATGAGAAAATTGGCGAATTAGTGAATGGTTCGGACCGGTAAACGAAATAGCGAACCTGCGCGTTTCGGCCAAATAGTTAACTTGCTGTCAAGCAAACGAAATCAGATGCTAGCCATAGACATAGAACACGACCAGATCAGCATTCGTCGGGGAGAAATGGAAAAGGATATTCTGGAGATGACCCCGGAAGAACGGCAGGTGTATTATGCCGCGTGTGCCCTAAAAACGCGGGAGCAATTATTTTTGGCCAATATGCCCGTGGTTTATCGTAAAGATGGGCATACCATAATAGAGCAAGCTGACGGTTCGATTATCATTCGTTAACCTGTGCCTACAACTTATATCATGGCTGGACCACCCGGAGTTGGGAAAAGTTGGGGAGGCCATTATTTCGTAAATCCGCAGATTGACATTCTAAATCACGATTATATCGCGCTTCGCTACAAAAATGCTGGAGCCGTTAATTTTCAGAAAATAGCCAGTCAAAAAGCTAACGAGTTTCTTACCGAAAAGCTACACCAGGGTCTGGATTTTGGCCTCGAACTTAATCTCGGATACCCGAATCATTACGATGTCATTCGCGAGTTGCGACAGCGTGACCCACTTCGGAGCATCACCCTCATTATTTTTTACACAGACAACGTTCAACTCTGTCTGGACAGGGCATTGGCTCGACAACAGGCGGGTGGCCACAGCGTTGAACCATCGGTGATCCGGGACATGTACGTCAATACGTTTCCACTGCTTTCTGTCAATCAGCACTTGATTGACCGGTTGCAACTGATCGATGTGAACTCAGCATCAACAGAGCTGATTTACTCCCGCCGTTTCTCGTCCGATAAACCCGAATTCGTTCATCCAGAGCTGCCAGCGTGGTTTTGGATGTATCAGGGTTGATTAACCCTGATTGAAACTCTTCATAATCCAGCCGCCGCCGATGACGTCGTTGCCTTCGTAGAAAACCGCCGATTGGCCGGGCGCAATGGCCGATACACCTTCGTCAAAATGCACCTCGATTTTGTCGGGGGCCGTTTGCGTGACCGTGGCGGGCGTACCAGCGTCTTTGTAGCGCACCTTCGTCACCGTTTGCAGGGGCGCGTCGATGGTGGGGTACTTTTGCAGGTTCAGTTTGCTCACCATCATGCCGTTGCGGTAGAGGTCTTTGTCGAGGCCCAATATCACCTCGTTGGTGTCTTTCCTGATCTCGGTCACGAACACCGGGTGGCCCAGTGCAATGCCCAGCCCCTTGCGTTGGCCGATGGTGTAGAATGGATAGCCTTCGTGTTTGCCCACTACTTTTCCACTGTCTTCCAGCACGAAATTGCCGCCCGCCACCTCCGCTTCCAGCGTGGGCACGCGGCGTTTCAAAAAGCCCCGGTAATCGTTGTCGGGTACAAAACAAATTTCGTAAGACTCTGATTTAGAGACCAGTTCCATGAAACCACGCTCCGTAGCCATGGCCCGAATGTCGGTTTTGCACAAACTGCCCAGCGGCAAAATCGTCCGGGCCAGGCTCTCCTGCGACACCCCCCACAGCACATACGATTGATCTTTGAGGGTGTCGATCCCTTTAGAAATCACGTACCGCCCGTTCGATGATCCTTCGCTTACGTCTTGTCGGATATGGGCATAGTGGCCCGTGGCAATGTGTTCGCAGTCGAGGCGGTCGGCCCGGTGCAGCAGCGCGTCCCACTTGATGTGGGTGTTGCACATCACGCAGGGGTTGGGCGTGCGCCCGTCGAGGTATTCGCCGGTGAAATAGTCGATGACAGCGTCGCCGAATTCGTTGCGGATGTCGAGGATGTAGTGGGGAAAACCGAGGCTGACGGCAATGTTGCGGGCGTCGTTGATGGAGTCGAGGCTACAGCAGCCGGTCTCTTTTTTGGTGCCGCCAGCCGAGGCGTAGTCCCAGGTTTTCATGGTCATGCCAATGACCTCATAGCCTTCTTCGTGGAGCAATACCGCCGCCAGCGAAGAGTCGATCCCGCCGCTCATGGCGACCAGGATTCGTCCGTGTTTACTCATGGTATCTGAGCGGGTTCAAAGTCCGCCGATAGGTGATGTTTGTGCAAAGTTAATCAACGGTAAAGCCGCGAAGAATAGTTTCTGGGTCTGTGTTGCTTTCCCTACCATGAAACTCTACCGAACCACGGCGGGCATCGTGCTGGAGAAGGACGGGCAAGTCAAGCTGCTCGCTCAGTCGAATTGGGATGCCTATATTAACCGAGACACGCTTTTCGACGCTGCCCTGGCCGATTTTGACCATGAGCAGGCTGAGGCTAAATCGGCAGTCTGGCTGGCATCGCAGCATATTTTGGCACCGCTTGTGGGGCAGGAAATCTGGGCGTCGGGGGTGACGTATTTGCGGAGCCGCGACGCCCGTATGGACGAGTCGAAAGAGGCGGGCGGAGAACCTGGGGGCGCGTCCGCTTTTTACGACAATGTGTATGACGCCGAACGACCTGAACTGTTCTTCAAAGCCACCGCCCAACGCACCGTAGGCACCAACGATGCTGTCCGTATTCGGAAAGATTCGACGTGGGACGTGCCGGAGCCGGAGCTTACGTTGTTCATCACCAGTTCGGGCAAGATTGTGGGCTACACGGCGGGCAACGACATGAGTTCGCGGAGTATCGAGGGCGAAAATCCGCTCTATCTGCCGCAGGCCAAAAGCTACGACCGCTGCGCCGCACTGGGTCCCTGCCTCTACATTCCGGGTCAGCCTATTTCGCCCGATACCCAAATCAGCCTGACCATCGAACGAGGCGGAGAAAGGCAGTTTTCGCAGCAGATTTTGATCAGCCAGATGAAGCGCAGCCATACTGAGCTGGTGTCATTTCTCTTCCGCGAATGCAGTTTTCCCGCTGGCGTTTTCCTGATGACCGGCACCGGCATCGTACCACCAAATACCTTTACGCTCCAATCCGGCGACCAGATCACGATTACCATTGACGGGATCGGGACGCTGGTAAACTGGGTCGAGTAAATAATGGAATTATGCAACTGACTGGAAAACAATTTATTGGTGCTAAACTGGTGGCCGAAGGCACCGACACGTTTACCGGCTTTACGCCGCATAACGGACAACCTACCGATACGACATTTTTTGAAGCCACCGACGCCGAAATCGACCGCGCCGTGACGCTGGCCGACGCGGCTTTCTGGACGTATCGAAAAAAAACGGATGAGCAACGGGCGGCGTTTCTGGCCGCCATCGCTACCGAAATCGTGGCGTTGGGTCCTGAATTAATCGAAACAGCGTCGCAGGAATCGGGCTTGCCAATGGCCCGGATTGAGGGCGAACGGGGCCGGACGGTAAATCAGTTGCGCGGCCTCGCCGACTTCATCCAGGATGGTAGTTGGGTGCGGGAAATCAGCAGTCCATTGCAGTTGCAGAAGATGCCCAACGGCGAACCCGCTACGTTGCGTCAACAGCAGATTGCGCTGGGGCCGGTGGCGGTTTTTGGGGCAAGTAACTTCCCGCTGGCGTTTTCGGTGGCGGGTGGCGATACGGCTTCGGCGTTGGCTGCTGGCTGTCCGGTGGTATTCAAGGCGCACCCTGCCCACCCCGCCACCTGCGAACTGGTAGCCCGCGCCATCCTGAAAGCGGCCGCCGAAACGGGTATGCCCAACGGGGTTTTCTCGATGGTGCACGGTGCGTCGAACCGGGTAGGAGAGGCATTGGTGCAGCACCCGGCCATCAGGGCGGTGGGGTTCACGGGGTCGTTTCGGGGGGGGAAAGCGCTCTATGATCTGGCCGTTCGCCGACCCGAACCCATCCCCGTTTATGCCGAAATGGGCAGCACGAATCCGGTCTTTTTCCTGCCCGGTGCGCTGGCGCAGACCGACCAAACCAGCCAGCTTGCCGCCCAGTTTGCGGCCTCGGTGACGCAGGGTGTGGGCCAGTTTTGCACCAACCCCGGCCTGTTCGTGACGAGTGCTGACCAAACAAATTTCACCGACGAACTGTCCAGACAACTCCGTGCTATGCCGGCTGGCGTGATGCTTACGTCGGGCATTAAACAGGCTTATAGTCAGGGGATTATTCGTCAACGGGCCATCGCTGAAACCCATCAGCCAACGGACTGGAGTGGTGAGGAATCGCAACCACATTTGCTGCTGACGTCGGTGGCCAATGCGCTGAAACACCCCGAATTATCAGAAGAAGTGTTCGGCCCTTCGACGGTAGGTGTGCTGGCGCAATCGAAAGAAGAGCTACTTGATTTTGCCCGAAACCTGACGGGCCACCTGACGGCCACCATCCACGGCACCGAAGCTGACCTGGCCGAGTACGCAGATCTCGTTGATATTCTGACTACTAAAGTTGGTCGGCTGGTGTTCAACGGCTTCCCCACGGGTGTAGAAGTGAACCACGCAATGGTTCACGGCGGCCCATTCCCCGCCACCACCGACAGCCGCAGCACGTCGGTCGGCACCACGGCGATTTACCGGTTCACCAGACCAATCTGTTTTCAGGGGGAGTTAAAAGGAGTGATGAGTGATAAATGATGAGTGATGGATTTGCTTACGCCAGAGCATCTACGCCCGCGCAAGCAAATCCATCACTCATCATTTATCACTCATCACTCCTTTTAATACTGAATCCTCGGAATGGAATCGCCCCGGCTGACCTGACCAAGCAATCCGTTGACGCGTTTGAGCCAGTACCGTTTTCCCTGGTTGTTCCAGTGCCCATCGCCGAGATGATACCATTCGGGGTGTTTCGTGACGGTGCCGTAGAAGGATAAAAGGGGCGTTTTTAGCGTCGTATCGGCCTCCAGACGCTCGATGAGGTGATTGTAGGGCTTGCCGTAGGGACGATGGTTGGGCTCCAGCACAGTCACTTTGTTGGGAATAAACGCCACGTACATTTCGTCGAAACCCATCTTTTTGTAGTAGTCGCGCATGGTATTCAGCACCGAAATTACCCGTCTCAAATCGGCCTCGCCAGCGGGGTAAAACGAGCTTGAACTCGACAGGCCGTTGGCTTCGATCTTGTAGAAAACGTGCTTGTAATCGTGCGACACTTCCGCCGACGGCACCCGCCCCAGCACATCGAGCGTGAACTGGGCTTTTGCTTCTTTCAGCTTCAGGAAGGGGGTAAAATTGAACAGGATAAACTCTAGCCGTGACGACATATCATGCCCGAACTGCGCCAGTGCCCACGCTGGCAGGGGACTAGGTTTGCTGGCTATTTTTGGGGGTAACGGCCCCTTGCCGGTGGTGTCCATGATCCCGTTTTCGATGTACATGCCGGGGTAAACGGCGGGCTGTAACCGTTCGCGGATGACGCGTTCGATAAACTGGAAAAACAGAATATTTTTC
>JBBRMP010000134.1:0-15839 GCA_038230755.1 Cytophagales bacterium
ACCGTCAATTTCTGGCACCCCATCAACGAAGTCATTCGGTACCAGCCTGGTCAATTTCTGACCTTTACGCTCGCCGTTAACAACACCACCGTTCGGCGTTCGTATTCAATGTCTTCGTCGCCCCACGTCGATGCTTCGCTGTCTGTTACGGTGAAAAGGCTGCCAGGTGGTCTGGTGTCCAATCACTTATGCGATTACCTGAAGGAAGGTGATGTGCTGGAAACCCTTGAGCCACTGGGTACGTTTGTACCAAAACTTGACCCGACAGCGCAACGGCTTCACGTACTCATCGGAGCCGGTAGTGGTATCACACCACTGTTTTCTATGCTTAAGTCGATTCTGCATGTTGAGCCAAAAAGCCATGTTTGGCTTATTTATGGCAACCGTAATGAGGAGTCGATTATTTACAAAGCCCACCTCGATGCTATGGCGGGCGTTTACAAAGATCGCCTCCTGGTAACGCACGTATTGAGCCAGCCATCAGACACTTGGACGGGCGCAAGCGGACGAATCAATCAGTCGGCGTTGCTAAAATTAATGGAGCAGCATCCGGCAGGAACACTACAGTCTGCCGACTACTATCTCTGTGGCCCCGACGGCTTGATGGACGAGGTCCGCGCAGCCCTTAATTTATTTGCCGTGCCAACTGGTCAGATCCACAGAGAAAGTTTTCAGACGGTTACTACTATGCAAGCCGTTGGTACCGTGCTTGACGATGAGCCTGCTTCTGCCCCGAACGGCAAACAGGATATTACTGTGTTGTATGAAGGCAATGAATACAAATTTGCCGTGGCACCGCACCAGACCATTCTGGAAGCCGCGCTGGAATCAGACATCGACCTGCCTTACTCCTGTCAGGCGGGCATGTGTACGGCCTGTTTAGGCAAATGCGTGTCGGGCACAGTAACGCTTGATGAAGAAGATGGCTTGTCAGAATCAGAAATCAAGGCGGGCTACGTACTTACCTGCGTGGCTCACCCGGCTTCGGCCAACGTAGTGATTGAAATTGACTAGCCTTCGTTAAGCGTATTAGGCCGGTGCAGGTTTACTCCTTCACCGGCTTTTTTCGTATATAAGGAACGTACGTTTGCTGCTTTATCAACCCCTTTTATGACCTTGTTTCCGCATAAACCCAACATTGTTGTCATCATTCCTGCGTTTAACGAAGAAAATTCAGTTGGGAAAGTGGTCCGGGAAATTCCGATGACGTGGGTGGACGAAGTGATTGTGGTCAACAACAACTCCAACGACCAGACGGCTGTGCAGGCCGCCGCCGCCGGGGCCACCGTTCTCAACGAGCCTGTACAAGGCTACGGACGGGCCTGTTTGTGCGGCATTGCCTACGCTCAGAATCGCCAACAAAAACCCCACATCCTCGTTTTCCTTGATGCTGACTACTCTGATTACCCAGAAGAAGTAGTAGCATTAATCGCTCCGATTTTGGCGGGGTCAGCCGATATGGTCATCGGGTCGCGGGCGTTGGGCAACCGGCAGGCGGGATCTATGACGCCTCAACAAGTGTTTGGTAATTGGTTGGCTACCTGGTTGATAGGACTCTTTTATGGTGTGCATTTTACCGATTTGGGGCCGTTTCGGGCCATCCGGTTCGACAGCCTGATTGCACTTGATATGCGTGATCAGACCTACGGCTGGACGGTGGAAATGCAGGTGAAAGCAGCCAAACAGGGTTTGCGCTCTGCGGAGGTGCCCGTTCGGTATCGTCGCCGGATTGGTCATTCCAAGATATCGGGTACTATGAAAGGCACGATCATGGCAGGCTACAAAATTTTGACAACGATTTTTAAATACGCATAGGAGGGTCTACTGTTCATGGAATGGATTACGCTTTTCGTGTATTCGGCTACGCTGCTGCTGTTGTTGACCTATAATCTGGGGCAGCTTAGCCTGATCATTATCTACCTGCGTGCGGCTCATAAACACCGCGCAAAAATTGTCGTGCCCGGCTCAGTAACCTGGCACAACCTGCCACCCGTAACGGTTCAGTTACCGATCTACAACGAGCGATATGTCGTTGAGCGCCTGATCGATGCCGTGACCGCACTGAACTACCTTACCGACAAATTGGAGATTCAGATACTCGACGATTCAACCGATGACTCCGTAGAGCTAAGTGCCCACAAAGTAGCTGAATACCAGGCACAGGGGATCAATATTAAGCTCATTCGTCGCCCCGAACGGGTGGGTTTCAAAGCGGGTGCGCTGGCGTACGGACTTGACCAGTCGATGGGCGAGTTTGTGGCCATTTTCGATGCCGATTTTGTACCCGACCCCGATTTTCTGCTCAAGACCATTCCACACTTCGCCGATCCAACAATCGGCATTGTCCAAACTCGCTGGACGCACCTGAATGAAGACTATTCGTTGCTAACTCAGCTACAGGCGTTTGGCTTAAACGCCCACTTTTTCATTGAGCAGGGAGGCCGCAACGCCGCCGATTTTTTCATGAATTTCAACGGTACCGCTGGCGTATGGCGCAAAAAAGCCATTTACGACGCAGGCGGCTGGAGCAGCGATACTCTTACCGAAGACCTTGACCTGAGCTACCGCGCCCAACTGAAAGGCTGGAAATTTGTCTACCGCGAGGACATCGGCTCCCCCGCCGAACTACCCGTGGCCATGGCTGCGCTGAAATCGCAGCAGTACCGCTGGATGAAGGGTGCCGCTGAGTGCGCCCGCAAAATTATGCTCAATGTACTTCGGGCACCAGATGTGCCGTTTGTGAATAAGGTCCACGCATTTTTTCATCTTTTCAGTAGTTCTACCTTCCTGCTGGTGTTCATTTTAGCCGTGCTGAGCGTACCCGTTTTATACATTCGTAACACCCACCCCGAATGGGCACTCGCCTATTACCTGATCAACTTTTTCCAGTACAACCTCATCATTCTATTGCTGTTCTACGGTATTCCGTTCTGGCGGTCGAACCAGAAAAAAGGCACTGCGAGGTCTACAAGTCGGTTTGTCTGGCGATTCATGGCCTACTCGTCGCTGATGATGGGCTTATCGTTGCACAACTCGATTGCTGTGATCGAAGGCTATATTGGCCGGAAAACGCCGTTTGTGCGCACACCGAAATTCAATGTGGCCAACGGCTCGGATAGCTGGCGGACCAATGTATATATGGCGCAGGGAATACCCTGGCTTACATTTTTGGAAGGCGGAATAGTGCTTTATTTTCTGGTTGGCATTGCCCTAGGCGTGTACCTCCATGACTATCGGATGCTATTTTTCCACGGTATGCTTACCGCTGGGTTCGGTATGGTGTTTGTATACTCGCTGTTGCACACAGTACGCCAACCGGCGGGTCACTCCACAACAGAGACGTTCAGCACAGACCGTCGCGCGGCTGGTGTAGCGGCATGATCCCCACCCCTACTTTTTTACGAACGTCGTTGACTCGCTGGGCATGGCTGGCCTTATCGGCCTGCCTCTACTTGCTGTTGGCCAATACGAATCGGTCTCAGTTCCCCATACTGATCGGCATCTACCTACTATTACTCTGGAGTTATAGCCTGCGCATTCGGCCGATTTTAGTCAATAAACCATCAGACAAAGGGTTAAGTCAACATCCAGACCGATTCCTGTTCAGCTCGGCTGTATTTTTTCGGCTGTTGTTACTGCTGGCTATACCCGCCCTCTCCGACGATTATGCCCGGTTCATCTGGGACGGGCGACTATTACTTGGTGGTATCAACCCATTCCGCTACCTCCCCGTTGAACTGATGGCCGGTGGCGTTGCCCCCACTTTCTCGCCTGATCCTGCCCTGTATCAACGCCTCAATTCACCCAACTATTACACGGTTTATCCCCCGCTGAATCAGGCCTTGTTTGCCCTGGCGGCGGGTTTCTCTCCACATAGCTTGTTGGGCAGCGTAGTCTGGCTACGAACCCCAATTTTGCTCGCAGAAATTGGCTCTATGTGGCTGATGGTGAGCTTGCTACGCCGGGCGGGACGTAACCCTAATCTGGCCTTGCTTTACGCACTAAATCCGCTCGTGATTCTGGAATTGACGGGCAACGTGCATTTCGAGGCCGTCATGCTCTTTTTTGTGCTATCGGCGCTCTGGCTTTGGCAGCGTTATGACGACACTAACCGAGGCGCATTACTATCGGCAGGCGCATTAGCGTTGGCCATCTGCACAAAATTATTACCGGTGCTGCTACTGCCAGTCATTGTGGCAACGTTGGGTTGGCAGCGCGGCATTCGCTATTCTGCCCTGGTCGGTGGGTTTACGGGGCTACTTTTTCTGCCCTTTTTTAACCTCGATATGCTACGTAACATGCTGGAAAGCATCGATTTATACTTTCGTATGTTTGAGTTCAACGCCAGTATTTACTACCTCATCCGGGCGGTGGGCTACTGGCTGACGGGCTATAACGTGCTCAGCAAAATCGGTTTGTGGCTCTCTGCCATCACCACCGTTACCTTATTTTTTATTGCTTTCTCTAAAAAATACCCGCCCGCCGTTCGGGTGCTCTGGATGCTGACGGTCTACTTCGCCATGGCCACTACGGTGCATCCGTGGTACATTACGTCGTTGGTGGCGGTAGCCGTTTTCACCGTAACCGACCGCTGGCGATTTCGGTATCCGCTACTGTGGTCGGGCGTGGTTTGGCTATCCTATTCGGCGTATCGACAGATGCCTGTCCGGGAAGATAATACGCTGCTACTCATTGAGTACGGAACGATCTTTATACTCCTCATCCTGGAAATTTACCGCTATAACGTCACCTCGAAAGATCATGCCAAAACGCCTGTTGAAGTATAAAAACTACGACGTTCATTCCATCACAACTGTGTCGGGCGAGCGCCGTAACGCTAATATTGCCACGTGGGTGATGCAGACCGTTTTGGGTGGAAAAGGCCTGGCCGTAGCCCTCTACAAAGTCGATTACACCATCGAGTTGGTCCAGGAAAGTGGCATCCTGAACGTGAACCTGCTAGCTCAAGATCAAACCGGTCTGATCCAGAAATTAGGTCGGCAATCGGGCCGTGACAAAGACAAGTTCACCCGCCTGCCCCACGCCCTCGACGAACGGGGCTGTCCCTACCTCACCGAAGCCATCGGCTACGCCCAATGCCGCATTATCTCCAGCACCGAAAGTGCTGACCACGAGATCTTCGTCTGCGAGGTGATCAAACAGGTTGTGTTGCACCCTGAAAAAACAGTGCTGACTAATAACTACCTGATCGAGAATAAGTTAGTAAGAGGGTAAATCATTTCTCCGCCAGCAGATCATCCAGGTAATCGCGGGAGTTGCTGAGGCGCGGGACTTTATGTTGACCACCCGCTTTGCCGCGCTGTGCCATCCAGGCGTAGAATGTATTGCGGGGCACGCTATGTACCACGGGGCGCACAAGAGCCATGTCGCCATAGCGTTTGGCATCGTAATCAGAATTGATGCGGCGGAGGGTTTCGTCCAAAACCTGCGTAAACACCTCCATGCTGTGGGGTTCGCGAGCAAACTCGATTACCCATTCGTGGCCACCTTGTTGTGGGCCGCTCACGCGGTCGTGGCGCATATAAATCGGCCCGGCAGTATAGTCAGCAATGATGGCACCAGTAGCTGCGCAGGCTTGGGTGATGGCCGTTTCGGCATTTTCCACAATCACCTCTTCACCGAAAGCATTGATAAACTGCTTGGTGCGCCCGCTCACCCGAATCCGGTGCGGATAAAGCGACGTAAACCGGACGGTATCGCCAATTTTGTACCGCCAAAGTCCCGCATTCGTCGTGATAATGAGCGCATAATTCCGATCCAGTTCCACCTCTTCCATCGTGTACGATTTCGGAAAAAGCTGGTCTGCGTCTTCCACGGGCACAAATTCGTAGAAAATGCCGTAGTCAGGCATGAGCATCATCTCGTTAGGACGAGTTATGTCGTCCTGAATGGCGAAATACCCCTCCGAGGCGTTGTACACCTCCTGAAAGCCCACCTGACTATCGGCAAAAATCTGATCGCTGAACAGGTTTCGGTAGGGCTGAAACGCCACCGCGCCATGCACGAACACCTCGAAATTGGGCCAGACTTCCAGAATGTTGCTCTTGCCCGTTTGCGCTAAAATCTTCTGAATCAGCACCATTGTCCAGGTTGGAACGCCCAAAATACTGGTGACGTTTTCCTGCGCCGTAATTTGTGCCATCCGTTCCAGCTTGCTTTCCCATTCGCCCATTAGTGCTACGCCGAGCATTGGTGTACGGATCACCTGACCCCAAACGGGCAGATTTTTCATCACGATGGCGCTGATATCGCCCGCCACGCCCTGTTTTCCGTATGGATTTTCGTGCAGACTGCCCCCAATTGACAAGCCTTTTCCGTCGAAAACGCGGGTATCGGGTCGGTTGGCTACGTAAAGGGCCATCATGTCTTTGCCACCTTTAATGTGGCAGTCGTCGAGGGCTTCGGGCGAAACGGGAATAAACTTGCTGCGGGCGTTGGTCGTGCCCGACGACTTGGCAAACCAATGCACCGGCGAGGGCCAAAGCACCTTTGCTTCGCCCTTCATCATCCGTTCGATGTACGGGAAAACGGCCTCGTAGCCCGAAACAGGCACCTGCGCCTGAAATTCTGCCACTGACCGAATACCGCTGTACCGGTACTGCTTACCCCAAACTGTGTGCCGCCCCTGCCGAATCAGCCGACGGAACACACGCGCCTGCGCCGGACCCGGTTGGGCTTTCAGCGCCTCGATTCGGGGCAAACGGTGGCGCAGGAGCCAGGTTAGCGTGGTGTTTAGCAGGGACATACGGCGTGAGCGCGTCGAGTAATTTACAGATAAACTTACACGAATGCATTCCTAACTGCAAACTCAGCAGGTAGTGCCTTGTTCAAAGACCTTTCGCCCGGTCCGGGTAATCGGTAATCAACCCATCAACGCCTAGTTCGAGCATTCGGCGCATATCGGCGGGGGTATTCACCGTCCAGGGGATGACCTCAATACCCTGTTGATGCAGTTCAGCAATGCTTTCGCGGCCAATAAGTTGATAATTTGGGCTGTAAATGGCGGGCTTAAAACCCAGTTTTTTCAGATTGTGCGCTACGCCTCGGATGTTTTCGACTAACGCCGATAACCGCACAGCAAGGACTTTTTTCGCCGCTATCTGCCTGTTCCATTCCTGCAAAATGGCAAAATCGAAGCTCTGAATCACAATGCGGGCGGGTTCGATTTTGGCCGTTTCCAGTACGGCATTAACCAGTTTACAAAACGGCGCGGGCTGCGGTTGGCTTTCGTCATACTGATCGGCTTCACTTTTCAGTTCGATGTTATAGCCAAACAGCGGCAGCTTATTTTCAGCCCGGTAGGCCTCGGCGGCGGCAATGACGTCGCTCAGCAGTGGCTTACAGGTCTCCTGTTTTTGCTGCTCCGGGAAACGCGCATTGCCATTTGAACCCGTATCATATTTTTTGATCTCGGCATAGGGCATCTTATACAGAATCAGCATTTTCTGTTCGGATTTCGTCACAGGCACGCCATCGGGACGGATGCAAAAATCTGCATTCATATACGGCTCATGCGAGACCACCACCTGCCCATCCTGACTGATGACTACGTCCATTTCCAGCGTATTCACACCCAACGAAAGGGCCTTCAAAAACGCGGGAACGGTGTTCTCCGGCATCAATCCTCGACAACCCCGATGCCCTTCCAGGTCATAGGCGCGGGGAACGGGCTGAGCAGCTAACGGGTTCACGGCGAGGAGAATAAGCGTGATGAATAGTAACAGATGGCGCATAAAGAAGGATTTTTTGACAACTGCTAAAGGTAGCAAATCACCCACGCCAACGTGTTAACGGACTATTACGCATCGAGTAACAGGCTGGGTGCCCCCGGCTAGGTGCCCCCGGCTAGGTGCCCCCGGCTAGGCACCCCCGGCTAAAGTTTGCGCTACATTACGCCCGGACGCCCTCTACGAACGTCCGAATACTTTCTGCCGACGTACCTTGTTCCTGCAAATGCCGGATGAATGCACTACCCACAATCGCCCCGTTTGCGTTTTTACTAGCCGCATCAAACGTTTCGGTGTTGTTAATACCGAAACCAATGAGCCGGGGGTTGCGCAGGTTCATGGCCTGAATCCGCTCGAAATAGGCCGTCATCACGTCGCTGATACCAGTAACTGACCCTGTAATGCTGGCCGACGACACCATGTAAATAAACCCTTCCGACACCTCGTCGATGAAACGGATGCGGTCATCGGACGTTTGGGGCGTGATCAGGAAAATGTTCAGCAAGCCGTACTTGTCGAAAATAGCCTTGTATTCGTCCACGTACAAATCGAAGGGTAGGTCAGGCAGGATAACACCGTCTACGCCCACTTCCTGGCACTTTTGGCAAAATGCCTCAACGCCAAATTGTAGTACGGGGTTAATATAACCCATGAGCAAAATTGGCACCGTAATGGGGTTTTGACCATCGGTCCGGCAACCAGCCAGTTGCGCGAACAACTCCCTGACTGACATGCCGTTGTCCAGGGCCACCCCATTGCTTTGCTGAATGGTTTCGCCATCGGCAACGGGGTCTGAATACGGCATCCCTATTTCAACGATATCGACGCCAGCCTGTTGCAGACCAAGCAATACCGTCTGGGTGTCGGTCAGTTGCGGAAAGCCCGCCGTAAAATAGACGTTCAGCAGTCGGTTATCCTTCTGCGCGAACAGGTCGTTGATGCGGTTTTGGGTCAGGGTCATGCTACAAATATTTCGTGTATGTACTCAAATCTTTGTCACCCCGTCCCGACAGACAAACGACCACTATATCGCTCTTAGTCAGCGACATGTAGCTCAGCGCCGCCAGCGCGTGGGCGGTTTCGAGAGCGGGAATGATGCCCTCCATCTTGCTCAGGTTGAAACCCGCTTTCAGGGCATCATCGTCAGTGATGCTGTAATACTCGCCCCGCCCCGAATCGAACAGGTGTGCGTGGAGGGGGCCAATACCGGGGTAGTCGAGTCCTGCCGAAATTGAATACGGTTCCGTAACCTGACCATCTTCGGTCTGCATCAGAATCGTGCGCGCACCGTGCAACACACCCGGTTTACCTAGTGCCGTGGTGGCCGCCGAATGACCCGATGCCACCCCGTGACCAGCCGCTTCTGCAGCAATCAGGCGGACCGATGGTTCATTCAAATAGTGGTAAAACGCCCCGGCGGCGTTACTACCTCCGCCTACGCAGGCCACCACATAGTCGGGGTTTTCGCGGCCTTCCTTTTCCAGCAACTGCTTCCGCGATTCAAGTGAGATAACCGACTGAAACCGCGCCACCATATCGGGGTATGGGTGCGGCCCCACCACCGAGCCAATGATGTAGTGCGTATCGACGGGGTTATTGATCCAGTGGCGCATGGCCTCGTTGGTCGCATCTTTCAACGTCTGACTACCCGACCGCGCCGGGCGTACTTCGGCCCCCAGCATCCGCATCCGGTCTACGTTGGGTTTCTGCCGCTCAATATCGACGGCACCCATGTAGATAATGCACTCCAGGCCCATGAGGGCACAAACTGTCGCCGTAGCCACGCCATGCTGACCCGCGCCGGTTTCGGCCACAATACGCTGTTTACCAAGCCGTTGCGCCACCAAAATCTGCCCGATGGTGTTGTTGATCTTGTGCGCCCCTGTGTGGCAGAGGTCTTCGCGCTTCAGGTAGATCGTTGCGCCCAACTGATCTGATAACCGCTTTGCCAGAAACAACGGTGTTGGCCGACCAACGTAATCGGTCAGCAGGTTCTGGAATTCAGCCTGAAACGACGGCTCAGCCATGATGGCCAGGTATTTCTGCCGTAGCTCCTCGACGTTGGGATACAACATTTCGGGAATAAATGCCCCGCCAAAATGGCCGTAGAAGCCTTTATTCGTTACCTCAAACGAGGTCTGTGGTTCAAATGTGGTTTGCATATTGAAAAAGTCAATACAAGTTTTCTATACCAATGCTACGCTTCTTCTTCCTCCTCAACAGGCCGCAACCGGGCGATGAGTTCTTTCAGCTTGGCCACATCTTTTACGCCCGGTGACGTTTCGACCAGGCTATTCACATCCACGCCGTACAGCTTCATACCTTTTAGCTGCTCCAACTGATCGAGGTTATCAAGGCCGATGCCCCCACTGATGAAAAACGGCTTATCGTTATCGTAATTCTTTAGCACGTTCCAGTCGAAAACCACACCGTTACCGCCCGGTTGATCGCCTTTGGCATCGAAAAGAAATAAATCCGAAACAGCTTTATAATTATTCAACATCGAGAAATTAAAACTGCCGTCAACCCGAAACGCCTTGATAACATTGATGCCCCGGTTCTGAATCGTCCGACAATAATCGGGCGTTTCATTACCGTGTAATTGCACGTAGGTCAGTTCATATTTTTTGGCCGTTTTCAGCACATAGTCCGGGCTGGCGTTGACAAACACACCCACTTTCCGAATTGATTTAGGCAGGGCCTTTACAACTTCTTCATCTAATGCATCACCTACAAACCGTGGCGATTGATCGTAGAAAATAAAGCCGATATAGTCAGGTGCCAGTTCGGCCACTTGCACTAGGTTGGCTGCATCGCGCAGACCGCATACTTTAATTTTCATACCGTTAAATGAGCATGCTTTCGCACGATTAGGGGGTTGTATTCAGAAACAAGTGCCTGTAAAGCACTGGCGGGGTTATTCGTTTTCATAAAGGCTTCACCAATCAGAAACGCCTGATAACCAGCCGCATGGAGCGCAGCCATCGTGGCAGCATCGTGTAAACCGCTCTCGGTTACCTTCACAAACTGATCCGGTATCTGATTCACCAGCCGAACCGACGTGTCAATATCGGTGACGAAGGTCTTCAAGTTACGGTTGTTAACGCCCACTAAGTCAACCGTTTCGCACAAAGAACGTTCCAATTCATCGGCATCGTGTACCTCCAGCAGCACCTCCATACCCAGGTCATGCGCCTGCATACTCAACAAACGCACTTCGGCGGGGGTCAGGCAGGCGGCGATGAGCAACACTAAGTCGGCACCCCAGGCTTTGGCCTCCAGCAGTTGGTAGCCGTCGCACACAAAGTCTTTTCGTAAGATGGGGGTATCCGGATTAGCGGCACGAGCAACCTGCAAATCAGCCGGAGTACCACCAAAGAAAGACTCGTCGGTCAGCACTGAAAGCACAGCCGCACCCGCCGCCACATAGCCAGCGATGGTTTCGGCAACGCCAACCTGATCATTTATTACACCCTTCGACGGCGATCTGCGTTTGAATTCGGCAATAATCCCCGTCGATTCAGGAGCCAGGATAGCCGCCCGCGCCGAGGTCACCGCCCGCCCAAATAGCGGCGACTGACGTAACATTCCTGCCGAAATCGCCGCTTTCCGTTCGGCCACCTCTACCCGTTTCAGGGCCATGATTTGATCAAGTATATTCATTGGGCAGTTTGCATTAATTTATCGAAGGCTCTCTTTGCCCGGCCACTTTCCAGCGATTCCCGCGCCATCGCAACGGCATCCGCAGAGTTGACAGCCTTTCCAGCCGTAAGCAAGGCCATGGCAGCGTTGGCCAGCACGGCATTAGTTTGGGCAAATGTGGCTTTATTGGTCAATACGTTCAGGAAAATTCGGGCCGCATCATCGGCCGTTTCGCCACCCGAAAGTTCCGTAGCAGTTACCGGTTCAAAGCCCAGATCGGCGGGGGTCATCAGGGTTTCTGTTTTGTTGGAAATGGCCTTAAATGAGCCGGTAAGGGATATTTCGTCATAACCGTCCAACGAATGCAACACCATAAACCGCTTGTCTGTCTGTTGATAAAGGTACGCATAAAGGCGGGCCAATTCAAGGCTGAACACCCCCACCAACTGCTTCTTCGGCTGCGCCGGATTAACCATCGGCCCCAGCAGGTTAAAGAATGTTTTCACACCCAACTCCTTCCGAATAGGCCCTACGTTTTTCATGGCCGGATTAAACAAGGGCGCGTGTAAAAAGCAGATCCCCGCTGTCTCAATCTTCCGTTCCAGCTCACCAACATCGTTGGTAAATCGATACCCAAGTTTCTCCATCACCGTACTCGACCCCGTCAGCGACGATACCCCGTGGTTGCCGTGTTTGGCCACCCGCTGCCCCGCCCCGGCCACCACAAACGCCGACAACGTCGAGATGTTGAACGTGTCTTTACCGTCACCGCCGGTGCCGCAAACGTCCATAGCATCGTAGGCGCTCAGGTCAACGGGCAGGCAAAGCTCCAGCATCGCGTCGCGAAAGCCTTCCAGTTCCTCCACCCGAATGCTCCGCATCATATAGACGGTCATAAACGCCGCCACCTGCGCGGCGTTGTATTCGCCCCGGCCAATGCCCATCACCACGCGCTTCGCCTCCTCCTTAGGCAGCGTCTTGTAGTCAAACAGGTGATTCAGTGTTGCTTTCATCTTGTGATCCAGTTTTTCATCATCTGCACACCCCCCACAGTCAGAATTGATTCGGGGTGAAATTGTACACCGCGCACATCGTAGCGGGCATGACACAGACCCATCACCCGGCCTTGTTCATCTTCGGCAGTCACCAGCAAATCGGTGGGCATTGAATCGCGCACGACCGACCAGGAGTGATACCGCCCAACAGTTAGTATTTTGGGCAAATGGGCAAAAAGTACCTCATCGTGGTCAAGTATATGGGCCTCGTGCGCCACCCCATGCAACACGTCACCGAGATTTTCCAGCGTCGCGCCAAACACTTCGCCAATGGCTTGATGTCCCAGACAAACGCCCATGATAGACTTCGTGGGGCCGTATTCGGCGATAAGCGGCTTCAAAATACCGGCCTCATCCGGGATACCCGGTCCCGGCGACAGCAGAATTTTGTCGTATTTACCCGCTTCCTCAACCGTCATTTTGTCATTCCTGATTACGTCGGGACGATGCCCCAACTCGCGCAGGATGTAAACGAGATTGTAGGTAAACGAATCATAATTATCTAAAACGAGAATCTTCATAAATCTTGGCCAAACCATGCTGGCGTTACTGCTTGAACCGATTTCGACTACAATTCCTGCGCCTGTTTCAATGCCATGCGCAAAGCCGCCAGCTTATTGTGTACTTCCTGCAACTCACTTTCCACCACCGATTTCGATACCACGCCAGCTCCCGCTTGATAATACAGGTTGTTGTCGCGGCTCATAAACGTGCGGATCATGATGGCATGATTGAACTCCCCGTCGAAACCCATATAGCCGATACTGCCCGAATAGAAGCCGCGACTTTGGTTTTCGTAGCGGTCGATCAGTTGCATGGCCATGTGCTTGGGTGCGCCAGAAAGTGTTCCGGCGGGAAACGTCTCGGCCACAATTTGCAGTGGATCAGCGCCTTTATTTAAATCACCCACCACTTTCGAGACCAGGTGGATCACATGCGAATAATATTGTACTTCCTTAAATGTCTCGACTTTAACCACGTCGCAGTTTCGGCTGAGGTCATTTCGGGCCAGATCAACCAGCATTACGTGCTCGGCTGATTCCTTTGGGTCGTCGTACAATGCCTGGGCCAGTTCAGCATCTTTGGCATCGTCACCCGTCCGCCGGAAAGTACCCGCAATTGGGTAAATGGTGGCTTTCCCCTGCTTCACCACAATCTGCGATTCGGGCGACGAACCAAACAGTTTGAAATTACCGTAGTCAAAATAGAACAGATACGGCGACGGATTTAGTGACCGCAACGCCCGGTACACGTTGAATTCGTCGCCCCGAAACGGCGTCTGAAACCGTCGCGACAGCACAATCTGAAATACGTCGCCCCGCTTACAGTGGTCAATACCGTGCTGAATAACGCCCCGATACTCATCGTCTGAGAAGTTCGACGTTTCATCACCAGTAGTAGTAAATGAATACAGCGCAAAATTCCGGCTCGTGATAAACGCCGCTATCTCATCAAGTTTGCTTTCCGACGGAACGCTACCATCCTGCACGTATTGATGTTCAAACAGATATAGTTCATCTTTAAAATGGTTGATAGCGACAACATAGCGATACACTTGAAATACGGCTGCTGGAATCTGATTTTCGTCGGTCTGCCGGGCGGTAAGATGAATATCTTCAAACCCCTCCACGGCTGCGAAGCCGAAATAGCCAAACAGCCCATTTGTCACAAACGGAAACCCGCTTTTCTCTGCTTTAAAACTGTCTTTGAAGGCCCTCAACGCCAGTAAGATCGCATCAGGAGATGTCTGCTTATGTTGTTCAGCCTGACCAGGAAACAGCATACTCAACGCACCGTTTTGATACGAAAGCTTGGCCACCGGATCAAAGGCGATGAAGGAAAAGCTATTATCGTTGCCATGATAATCAGCACTTTCTAACAAAATACTGTTCGGGTATTTATCACGTACACGCAGGTAGATGCTCACCGGTGTAATGATATCAGCCAGCATTCGCCGGTGCTTTGTATGTACTGTATAGGTTTGATGTTTAGTCAGTTCTTGTACCATGATCGAAGGTGTTTGAGAGGGCTTATGACGCAAAAAGGCTCACCGGGATGTCGGTGAGCCTTTTTGTCGTACTGTTCGAAACAGACATAATGCGGCAACCTTCATCCCTTGCAGGAAAAGTGCCACCACCATGCGTTGTTTACAATCTGATTCATTGTCTTTGGTTTGCGTCGGAGTAGCTGAAGTCCAATCACGGCGGCGAATGTTACCACCACTAAGTATCATGTAGCAGCTAGTAGGCTACGCTACCCCAGTTTGCATTGGCAAAAGTAACAGGATTTCGCATGGATTGAGTTTCCAGCGGTGAATTTTTGTTGACGAACATTCGGGTTTTGTAGTTGTTCACTAAGCATATAATCAACCAATCCATGCCTGAATTACCCGAAGTTGAGATTAGACGCCAATACCTGGAATCTACATCGCTCATGCAGCCAATCGCATCTATTCTGGTGGAAGACACCAAATTGTTAACTACTGATTATGTAACGCTCCAACAGCAACTCGCTGATCGTCAGTTTATTTCGACAGAACGAATCGGCAAGAATTTGTTCATCTATACAGATAAAGAGGCTGTCATTCTGCGCATGCATTTCGGAATGACCGGCGACTTGGCGTATTATCATAACAGCCTCGACCGCCCACGCCACGCCCGTATTGTTTTCGAGTTTACCAGTGGCTTCAACCTAGGTTTTATCTGCCCACGAAAATTTGAGCGTATTGGTTTAGTGGAGTCTGTTGACAGTTACGCAAAAGCCAAAAAGCTGGCACCCGATGCACTCACCATCACTTTCGACCAATTTGCGACCAATATTCGCAAACGCAACTCCCTGATAAAGCCAGTATTATTAGATCAGGCTGTTGTGGCTGGACTTGGTAACTGGATCGTAGATGAGGTACTTTTTCAGGCAAAAGTTCATCCTGAAAAACGCGCTAACGTGCTTAACGAAGATGAGCTTAAAGCAATTTACGAAGCCATTTATCTTGTCTTAAAAACAGCCATCAAATACGAAGCCCGCTACCGCGCTTTTCCGCCTAGTTTCCTCATCCATATTCGACAGTGGGACGATTCACCTTATGATGATGTGGCTGCACTAACAAAATGTCCTCGTTGTGGTACTGAAATTATACGAACAGAAGTAGGTGGGCGGACCACATTTTATTGTCCAAAAGAGCAGGTAGTAAATTGACAGTTAAGGAGTTAGATATTCATCTCATGCCAACAAAAAAGGAGCAACTCTTTCAAGCTGCTCCTTACTAATAGCTGAGGTGGCGGCCGCCTACTCTCCCGGACGTGACTCCAGTACCATCGGCAGTGCGGGGCTTAACGGCTCTGTTCGGAATGGGAAAAGGTGTTCACCCGCCCGTTGCCACCAACCAATCAGTGTG
>JBBRMP010000135.1:0-15817 GCA_038230755.1 Cytophagales bacterium
CTTCCAGAGGCATTTCCAGATCAAGCTGGATTGAAACTCATTGTAGGGGCAAGCGGGGGCGGGGGTTCTTTTTTCTTCCAGAGGCATTTCCAGATCAAGCTGGATTGAAACTATATACCAGTCGGTAGCTATAAGATAACTTTTGCAACTTCCAGAGGCATTTCCAGATCAAGCTGGATTGAAACTTAAATTCCGTTTCATCGGGTAATTAGTACGAAGAAACTTCCAGAGGCATTTCCAGATCAAGCTGGATTGAAACCTTACTAACATGGCAGACGAAAACAACGAAGTAATATCTTCCAGAGGCATTTCCAGATCAAGCTGGATTGAAACCGTCGTTTGCGCCTTTCCCTAGTTGCGCCCCGGTAATCTTCCAGAGGCATTTCCAGATCAAGCTGGATTGAAACTTAATCGGCGTATGTAGCCAGCTATGTTTAGCACCTTCTTCCAGAGGCATTTCCAGATCAAGCTGGATTGAAACGCAGTACGCCGTAGGCTTCACCTATTTCTTTATTTGCTTCCAGAGGCATTTCCAGATCAAGCTGGATTGAAACCAGAGTCGGCACGTAGATAAACCAAAAGAAAGACCGTCTTCCAGAGGCATTTCCAGAGCAAATTGGGTTGAAACGTGGCTACGTTCCAGGAATAGAAAATGACCTAATCGCCTTCCAGAGCAAGCTGGATCCTACTACCCAGCCACATGATGGCGCGTTGTGTGCTGATCGATCCAGCCTGGTTTATTTACGGGCAGGCCCATGCCCTTACCCCTTCTCCAGGCAACATTCCAGAATCTGATGCCCAACAATATTGATCGGCAACCGCCGGATTATGCGCACCTGATGGGCACGGATTAGCCGCTCGAACTGGTATCGGCTGGCCTCATCGATTACGTAAAAATGCCCATTCGACGTTGATTTGTGGCTTTTTTCGGTGGCGTGCAAAAACTGATCGGCGGGAAGAATGGCCCGAACACCGTAGTTGGCCCGGATGCCGTTGATGATGTTATAGTCGACGGTGGCGTTGGGCAGGTTGCCCGTCGCGTTGGCCGATGGCCAGTCGAGGAGGTAACGGGCGGGGGCCAGTTGGTAATGCCAGATGGGCAAAAAGTAATCAGCTGACTCGAAAAAGACGGGATATGAAGGGTTCAGTTGCGCCAGATATGGCACAATACCGCTGGGAAACAACCGCACCTTCCGGCTTTGGAAAAACAAAAAACTAACCATCACCAGCCCATAAACAGCCAAAAACGTCAGCGAAGCAGACCCTGTCTGAAAGAGCGTACCCAGCCGGGGCCAACTGCGCAGCCAGTGCCGAAACTGAGGTGCCAGCGTAGAGACAACATAAAGCAGCCCATAGGCAAACAGCAGGTGGCTGGGCCAAAAATAGCGGCTCAGAAACACGGACGTATGCACCAGCGACACTCCCAGCGCAATGGCCAAAGTACCCAGTGTGACCAGCCCCGATAGCAGAAAAAACGAAAATGCCGGGTCACCCAGCATCGCCCGCCAGCCGCCGCGTAGTTTGGGCAGGGCTATGTAAATGAAAAGCAGCATTACAAAACCCACCCGCACCACCGGGAGCCAGCTAAGCCGGGGTATATGCTCTACCTGCGACGAGAGGTTGGGCAGCAGTTCGCCGATGGTGGTGAAAAACGACAGAAACGTGGGCACCGGAATCCAGGAGTGTGGCCTGCCCGCTTCGGCCTGGATGGCAAACTGCGGATACCAGCTTATGAACCAAAGACCAAAGCAAACCAGATGGGCAACGGCAATCCAGCCATAACGCCGTTGCCCCGACCAAAGCCATAACAGCCCGAAAAATCCCGCCACCGCTGCCACGTAGAACAGGCCCACGTTATGGCTCATCAGCACTAGAAAACCTAGTCCCACATGCACCAGCAGCCTTTTTCGGCTATCGGGCGCTTGCATGAGCCGGTGCGCCGAGAGCACAAAAGCCACCGTCAATAACAAATACAGGGCGTAGGTCCTGATCTGCGTGGCCAGCACATAGTTCAGAAATGTCAGGCTCATGAGACCCGTTAGCACCACAAAATTGACAATCGGTGTGCCAATCAACCGCGTGGTATACCGAAATAAAAGCACCCCCGTAGCGGCAAATAGCCCGATAGAGATGCTTTTCAAAAATACCAGGTTAGTCGAAATACCATGCCCCAGCAACCAGTACATGTTGATGAACAGGGGCGGATTGGCGTCCATACCACTCACTACGGCCCTGTTCACGTGCCCCAGCGAAGGATCAGTAAGGAGGGTATAGCTAATGACCTCATCCATCCAAAGCCACGGCTCCCGAAAAAATAATGATGCCAGCAAGGGTGTGGCCAGCAGCAGAAACAGGAAGATGCTTAGGATAAAACGTTGTGTCATAAGGGAAAACCTGGGGTATTACGGTATAAGTGTACCGGCTTCGTTAATGTTATCGATAGCGGTCAGCACAGCGCCGTTTACGGCGTCGAAAGCCACGCCGCCCGTGCCTTTGATAATGCGGTTTCCCGTCAACGTAGTGTTCTGAGCACCAGCACCATAGGCCCTGAACGTAGCAATATTAGCCGTGTTGGTTCGGTTGGAAAAGGTGTTGTTCAGAAACTTATTGTTGGGCGCGTTATCGCAGATCACGGCATTATCGCCGGTGGTTTCGATCACGTTCTGGCTATACGTACCCCCGTTGCTCGACGGCGATATGATCTCCAGCCGCCCCGTCAATGACAGGCTGTTGCGGTTCACATTGGCGGCCCCGGCGTTGAAAATCTGCACCCCACCCACGCAGGTACCCAACGTGCGGTTGCCGCTCACTTCCATGCCGCCCTGCAAGGTGCCATTGCCCTGCCCGTCGTTCGAGCCGATGATGAGTTTGTCGAACTTACCCGCGAACCGGTTGTTGGTGATGACCACGTTGCGCAACGCCCCGGCAATCTCGATACCATACAGGCTGCAATTGCGCAACTCATTGTCGATCACCGTATTACCATCCATCGGTCCCGACAGTGAAATACCAAACCGGCAATCGTGGATCACGTTGCCCGCCACCCGGATGTTGGTGCCGGCGTAGACGTTGAAATTGTCGTGGTTGAAAATCTCGAACGCCATCCGCTTGGCCCCAATGGTGTTGTTCTGAATCACCACGTTGTTGGCCGTTTTGCCCGTCTGAATTTTTAACGTCAGAAAATTCGTGCTGTCTTTGGCGGCAGCGTCCGTGCTCGTGCAGTTCTGAATGGTCAGGTTCGCCACCGACGGACCATCAATCGTGATGACGCCATACGTCCCTTTTTCCTGCGACGACACCTCCCAGCCCAACCCGTCGAGGGTGACGTTGTTGAACGCAAGGCTGCTGCTGATCGGACTAGCCAACGACACATAACTGGCTGGCAGTTTGATGGTTACCTTACCCGGATTAGCCCGCACGATCCGGTTGCCCGGTAGCCGGACGGTGGTACGCTGCGTATAAATTCCGTCGGGGATGACCAGTTCTACGGCAGCATCGACCGCCATTTGCAGTTCGGGGCCCATGTCATCGTCGGCGGGTGTGATGCCGAACCAGAACGCGTTGGCCGCGCCCACATACTGCCGCACGTAGCGCCGCCCGTTGGCCGTAACGAGTACCGTGCCCATATTATCGACCGATGTTTTGTCCGACAGCACCAGCCTGAACGTGCCCTGTCGGCCGACGTCGGTGAGCTGAATCGTACCCGGAATATCGAGTTTGGTCAGGCCGCGAACGCCCGCAATACTGAGTGTATCGGTAGCCGTAGTCCGCACCAGCGTGTCGGGATCTACCTCCGGCTGCTTGCAATAGCTCATCACCATCGGCATGGCCAGCAGCAGCACAAAATGAGTTAAGTGATTGATTTTCATGATGTTGAAACCCCCTAACCCCCAAAGGGGGAAGCGCTGCCGCCAGCTAATTACTGCCGCGTTAGCCCTCCCCCTTCGGGGGTCGGGGGGCTGTTTTTACCGCATTCCCGCATACGTCTTCAGCCGGTTATAAAGCCGGGTGGCGAAGCTGTAGCGTTGCAGCGTTTTTTTGTGATAATACGGGGTGGTCTCCGCCACGGTCGGCAACGTAAACTGGCGTTGGATGCCCCCATCCAACTCGGTCTTGTACCGGTTGAAAACATCGGTATGGGTGGCATCGGCACCAAAGCCAATGTTCTGCACCTTCGACTGCGTGGGGTAAACCGTGAGGCCATTCGCCTTGAAGCGGCTGTAGCAATAGCGTATATCCCAAGCGTCGATCTCGCCTTCCATCTGTCGCCGCAACATCCGGCCCAGGTCAGCACCGCCCTGTTCAAAGGCCTTTACCATCTCACGGTCTTGTTTGAACTCGTCGTAATCAGCCACGTCCCAGTCAATGGAATGCCAGCGGTCGGCCCAGGTAGCCCAACCCCAGGGGCTGTGGCGCGGCACGAAATAGGCATCAAATTTATAGTCGGCAGGGCGCTGGAAAGGGAACGTGTAGCCCGCAATGGAATAGACCCGCCTGTTGGTTTTGTAGTGCTTCAGACACTGATTCATGTAGTCCAGAAAATTGGGCGACGTGATCAGGTCATCCTCTACGATGATGGCCGTTTCGTGCTTGCTCAGCACCTGCGTGATGCCCCGGATGATGGAATCGGCACAGCCGATGTTGGTTTCGGCATAGTCGCGGTGGATTTTTTTGAACCCCGTGATGCCATCCAGCAGGGCACGTACCTCAGCCACTTTGGGGCCATCGACGTCGATTTTGTCCGGCTTTGGTGCGTCCTGAAAAATGTACAGTTCACTTTCGGCGGCCAGGTAATTAGCCTGTAAAGCAGTCACCGTAGCGGCCAGATCGTCTACCCGTTTAAAGGCGAACAGAATGATGGGTGCGTTCATGGTTGTTTCTGTTTTAGTACTTGTTTCGTCAACGCCCAGATAAACAGGGAGTTGGTGGTGAAGTAGCGTTTGAATAAACGGCGCGGCTCCTGCACAAGGCGGTAGCCCCACTCCAACCCGGCGTTACGTACCCAGGTCGGGGCGCGTTGCACCGAACCCGTCAGCACGGGCAGGGCACCGCCAATCCCCAGCATCACCGCCGGTATCTGACCCCGCATCCGGGCCATCCAGTGTTCCTGCCGGGGGCAACCCAGGGCCACAAACACCAGCTTCGCCCCCGACGCGCTGATCTGCGCCACCACCGTCTTTTCTTCGTCGGCAGTGAGCGGACGAAACGGTGGCGAATACGTCCCGACGATGGTCAGGCGGGGGTATCGTTCGGCGCAAACGGCCACGGCCCGCGCCAGTTCGTCGTCGGTCGAGCCGTAGAAGTAAACGGGCAAGCGTTGCGCTTCGGCACCTGCCAACAGGCTGGGCATCAGATCCATACCCGCCAGCCGGTCTTGCTCAATGCCATACAACTGCTTCAGCGACCACACCAGCGGCATCCCGTCGGCGGCCACCCAGTCGGCCCCGTTCACGTCGAGCGCGAGGGCCGGGTTCTGACTGGCTTCGATCACCATATGCACATTGGCAAAGCACACCGTCTGCGATTCACCCCGCGCCGCCGCCACCAGAATGTCGTCCCGAAAGTCGGCATAGGGTAATAGCGTGAGGTCAAGGCTGACCACCCGTCGGCGGGTTTGGGGTTGTATGTGTGTGTCGGTAGTCATTGGTGGCTACCTCACCCCCACCCCTCTCCTGCTGAGAGGGGAGCCACTCTAGAGCAGCTTCGCTAAACGGAGCTTACGCCAGAGTGGCTCCCTCTCAGCAGGAGAGGGGTTGGGGGTGAGGTAATAACGACGGATAAATCTCGTCGGTGAAGCGTTTTATTTTGTTGGTCCACACCTGCTGTTGCGCAAACTGATAGGCGGTTTGGCCCATCTGTATACGTTCGGCGGGGTGGTGATACAGCCATTCGATAGCCCGCGCCAAATCGGCGACAACCTGCTCTGGTGTCTGTACGGGCACTTTTATGCCCGTTTGTTCATTCACCAGTTCGTTTTGGCCGTGCAGGGCCAGCGTGACCACCGGCATAGAATAGGCCATGGCTTCCATGACCTGCATGGGGCACGAGTCGCGGAGGCTGGTGAAGAAAAACACGTCCGATTCGCGGAAATAGTCCTTAACCCGGTCATAGGGCACGTGGCCCACCCAGTCTACGCGGTCGGCCACGCCGTAGCGTTCCAGGTAGCCGGGCATCAGCTCGGCCATCTCGCCCTGACCACCCACAATCGTGAGCCGGATGGGCAGCGACTTGTCTACCCTGCTGAATGCCTCGATGGTGAGTTCGATGCCCTTGCGCGGCAACATCCGGCCCACCCAAAGCAGGTTCATGGTCTCGCCCGGTTGCCGCACAATGGCCTCGGCGGGCATAAACGAGGTGGTCAGGCCCGCGTCGAGCATACGAACCAACGGCTTGTCTTTACGCAGCACGCGAGCCATCGCCATCGTGTCTTCGTTGGAAATCAAGACGATGTCGGCCACGGCCACGGTGTGAAAAAAGCCCGGATTGATAAACGACAGCACGTTGCTCACCGTATCCCGAATCGCCTCGCGCGACCAGTACGGGCCAAAGTAGCGCTTGAACGCCACGGGTGCCTGCTGCCCGCCACCCACCGGACCGAACACAAACGGTTTGCCCACGCGGTACATGAAACTACCCAACTGAATGCTGCTGTAGGTGACATGGTGCACCAGCGCGAAATCATGCACGGCATCGAGTTGGCGGGCCATATTGGCGGCTTTCCACTGCCAGTAGAGGTAGTGCACATACAGCCCCACCATGTTACCATAGGCCCTGTTGAGCCAGTTCGGCAATGCTACGTAATGCACCGTCAGGTTTGGGTATAGGCCCGCTTTCATCACCGGCTCAATCTGGTCGCGGAAATTTTCCTGCGTGATGCAATGCACGCGAAATCCCGCTTCGCTCAGCAACGTGGCGTAGTTCCAGCCGTTGCCCTCCTCCGATCCGTGGTTGGGCAAACAGGCGTAAGCTGATAGCAGGATTGTTTTCATAGTTGAAGCCCCCTAACCCCCGAAGGGGGAACCCGCTTGCACTTGCGTAGCTACGCAGGCGGCAGCACTTCCCCCTTCGGGGGTTAGGGGGCTGTTTTATGCGAAATACTTTCGTTTCAAAAAACCCATCGAGATGCGCAGGACGTCGACAACGAAATAGAGTTGTTTGGTCTTGCCGTGGGCGATGGCAAAGTTGTAGCGCGTGGTCAAATTCGTTGGCGAACGCACGGAGGTAAAGCTCTTGACGAAGTCGGCCCAGGTTTCTTTTTCTTTTAAAAACAGCCCCGTCGCTTTCGTGTATTCCAGCACGAGACTTTTGGTATTCACGATCAGTTTATACCCCGCCTTTTTGGCCCGCACCGAAAATTCGACGTCGGACATGTAGTGCGAAAAACGCTTGGCATCGTACAACCCAATTTTGTCGAAAACGGCCATTGGAATCAGCGTACCCCGGCCCGGCAACGAATCCGATTCGACGAAATCGGTGCGGCGGGCCAGTTCGTCATAATCATAGTTATAGTCGGCGGCAGCGTGCCGACCCGACGCAAACCAGAGTTCCATAAACGTACCGGCAAACTCCAGTTTTTTGGGGTCGTCTACGTCTACGCTTGGCGACCCGATGAGGCAGGGCTTATGCTGTTCGTAAGCATCGAGCATCGTTTGTAGGTAGTCGGGGCGCACCTGCGTGTCATCGTTGAGAGTCAGGATAAAGTGCTCCTCGAAGCCCGGCGCGGGGTGTTCCTGCGCAAAGCGGATACCCCAGTTGGTGGCTTCTGTCCACCACAAATTGCCCGTGCCGCGAATGATGAGCGTGTCGGGATAGTCGTCCTGAATCATCTGACTCGTCCCATCCGTCGACCCATCATCAATCACGACGACGCGGAAGTTGCGGTAGGTCTGCGCGTCGAGGCAGCCCAGACACTGTTGCGTGAGGGCTTTCCGATTATGAACAGGTATAACGATAGTAATCATTGTCAAGACTTTTTATGCATAAACCCCGGGCTTCGTCACGGCGGCCTGTTGGGGCACCGTTGTCACTCGCCGCTGGTAGATGCCATAGAACATACCCAGCCCGGTGAAGGACCAGAAATAAACCGGTAACTGATACGATACGCCGAAGAGTAACCCGCTGATAATGAACGCAAACAGTATCGTTTGTTCCGACGATAGTTGCCGGTTTCGGTAAAACGTCGTCCAGAGCGTAGCCCCCACGATAAACAGGTTCACCAGCAACCCCGCAATGCCGTAGTTGTACAGCATGTCGATGTATTGCGAGTGGATGACGGTGCCTTTGGACGCAAAATCTTCGTTTTCCATGATCTCGCCTTTGTCGTAGCCCTCGTAGCGCCAGCCCAACATGGGCCGTTGCGTGATGCCTTTCCAGTAATAGGTCGACTGTTCAAGCCGCCAGCTACCGGTTTCGTCTTCCGACGGTTTGGCAATGCCGCCGATGTTTTCGAAAAACGCCGCCGTCTTTTTGGGCGATAAGATCCCCGCGAAGGGAAGCCCAATCAGGGCCAGCACCAGCAACGTAGAAAGCAGGTTGCCCAGCCGCACTTTGGCCGTGGCTATTTTGCCAATGGCGCTCAGGCCGAACACCACCAGCATGGCAAAGAGAGCCGTTGTGATAACCGAGCGGTGCAGCAAAATGAAGATCACGCCAAATACAGCCAGCGTTTTCAGCAGGTCGATACGGCGACCGTTCTGCATGAATTCGAGCAGGAAATACAGGAACGGAATCACCAGATACAGCGCCTCATAAGCCGCCGTGGTCCGCGATTCAGACGTAAACCCGTATTCCAGAATCCGGCCCGTAAAAAGCTGGCCCACCACATACACGCCCAAGATGAAATTGACCACCCACTTCATCTTGAACTCACCCGCACGGGGAGCCACGTAGAACGTAACGAGCGCCAGGCCGCAGTAGGCGAAGCGTTTGATCACAAAAAACGAGTACACATACTGGCCGTAGATGTAGAGCGATTCGATCACTAACGCAATGACGCTCAGTGTAATCACCCAGGCGGCCATCTTGTAGGGGCCCGGGTAGGTGAAGTAGAAAAGTAGCAGCCCGGCGGCACCCACCAGCCCACCCATATTCACCGCAGCGGTGAGAATGGGGCTAAGCTGGTTGAAGCCATAGGTCATCGAACTAACTCCGAAGAGCAGGATGAACAGGGCGATGCGGTGAATCCAGATCTTCATTTACGGGTTGCTCAATACGCGTTCATAAATGGCCTTCGTCTCGTCGGTAATACGTTGGGCGTCAAACCGTTCCAGCGAAATTTGCCGCGCCTGCCGGGCTATTTTCTCCCGCAGGTCGTGGCTGTTCCAAAGTTGTTCTACGCCCCGCGCAATGTCCACCGGCTCCAGCGACGTCAGCATACCCGTCTCACCCGATTCGATCATCGACGATACACCGCCGACGTTGCTCGCCACCACCGGCAACCCCGCCAGTTGCGCTTCCGACACGCTGTTGGGGCTGTTGTCGATGTAGGACGGGTGGAGCAAACAAAACGCCTCGTGATACGCCGCCCATAATTGCGGGGCCGACAGCATACCCCGGTGTTCCAAGGCCGAAGCGGGCACGTTGGGCAGGTTGAGTGACTGCGCCAGTTTCACCAGCGCGTCGATGTCGCCGTAGCCGGTCACGATCAAGCGAATGGGCAGTTTCTGCCGCAAAATGTTCAGCGCCTTCAACGACTCACAGATGCCTTTGATGTCGTTCAGCCCACCAACAAACAACATGGCATCGGCGTTGGCGTTGATCGTGGCGTCGATGGGTTCGTAGAATTCCGGGCGCATCAGTTCCCAGTTATGGTGAATGATGGCGTCGGGCTGAAGTTGCTTGATGATGGCCTTGTCCCAGTGGGTGCGGCCAATGTAGTGGCGCACGGTGGGCGCGTATTTCCGCTCGTAGTAGCCCGCCACGGCCCAGGAGGCGTGCCGGTATTCAAACTTTTTGGGCAGGTATTTATAGTATTCTGTCACGAATCCCTGCGCACTCAGCACCTTGGGCATGTTCAGGTCGGCACCCATAGCGGCGTATTGCTGCTCGGTGCCGTGGATATGAACGAGGTCATACTGCGAGCCAATCTGGTTTACGTACTCGCGCACCCGCCGAATGCGCCGGGTGTAGCCCGTGAGCAGGTCCATTTTGTCATCGGGTACTTTCAGGAAAATATACCGAACGCCGTCACGCATGGTTTCTTCGTCGGCAGCAATGGCCTGATTGTAGCTCACCACCGTGATCTGCACCTGCCCCGTAGCTACCAGCCGGGTAGCCAGAGCGGTCATCCAGGGCGTCGGGTGGCCGGGTTTTGCCGGGTGGGGGGCCGCCGCCAGCCAGAGTGCGTTGATCATTTGAGAACGGATGAGGGCACGTTGAGTGCTTTTTTGTAGAACGTGATCAGGCGGGTAAGCCCCGTCTCGTGGTCGAAATGAACCGCCGCAAAATCGGCCTGCCGAATGGCGAGTGTCCTGCGTTCGGCGGGGTCGAAATAGTGAAGTATCTCTGCCGTAACACCGGTGGCGTCGGTGTGGGCCAATAAACCCGCTTTACCGGGCACCATTTCGGGAATACCCCCCACGGGCAGGGCCAACACCGGCGTATGCACGGCCATTGCCTCGATGATGCTGTAGGGGCAGTTGTCGTTCAGCGCCGTATGGACGTAGAGATCGGTCTGTGCCACCAGCCGCCACGGGGCCGCCTGCCGACCATAGAACGTGACGTGGTCGGTCAGTTTCAGGTCGGCCACCAGTTGCTCATATTCAGTCCGTTTGGGACCGTCGCCGATGAGCCAGATGTTGAATTTTTCGACACCCCGGCGGCGCAGTTCGTCACCAACTTCAATCAGAAGTTTTTGGTTTTTGCGCTCGTCGATATAGCCTACGTTGCTGATTGTCAGGCCTTCTTCCCCCACTTCATGCGTAATGGTGGCCGTGGCAATTTCGGCTGAAACCGTGTTGTAAAGAATGACTTTGTTCACGCCCTCTGGCAACAGGTGCTTCGACTTCTGATAGGCGTAGTCCGAGACAAATACGTAGTTTTTCACCTGCGAAAACAAGTAGCCGTACCAGCGGGCAAGCTGCTTCTGCAACCAGACGGGCAAGTTATTGGCCGAGATGATTTCGGTAACGGGGTCGTCGTTGAAATGACAGGTCAGCACCACCGGCACCATTTTACCCAGCGCCAGCCACGCCGCCACCCCCGACCGTACATCCTGCGCATGAATGACGTCGAAGCCTTCAGCCCGCCGCGCCCGTGCGCCCAGGTACAGCCGTAAAAAGAAGGAGGCTTCGTCCCAAATTACCCGGCTCACCGTGCCCAGCAACTTGAAACCGTGCCCAAAAACGTTGAGCAGCTTGTTCCAGAACACGGGCGTATCCGTCGATTGCAATACCGTCACCCGATGGCCACGGCGCACCAGATCCTGCGACAGGGTGCGGTAGTACGTGACCACGCCCGACGGAGAATAAGCAGCTAAGAAGGTGACGATCAGGACGTTCATAAACTCATTTATGCATGTACTTATACAGCCTCAGCGTGAGGATGTTATCGGGTCGTTTGCGGAAATTATTGATAATGCTGTCGATGGCCGCTTCGCCGAAAATGAGGAAGTTATACAGGCGGTTCGTGCGTTTGGTGCGGGCCTGTTCCATGGTTTGGCCGAACGCCCATTTGGCAAAAACCGCCATGCCATAGGCGTCGCCGTGGACGTTCTGGAACACCCGCCGCTGATTGCGTACGGCGTAGTATTGCTTCCACGCACCGGGCCAGGGAATACCGTTGCGGTCGAATGAGGGCGGGTGGTAGAAAACCGACGCCGGGACCGTGACCACGGGGAAACCATTTTTGATGGCCCGGGTCATGTACTCTACCTCGTCGCCCCAGATAAAGAGTTTTACGTCGGGCGTACCCACCGTTTTCACCACGTCCGAATGAATGAGCGTACCGTTGAAAAACGAGGCTACACCGTAAACCAGGTCGTACTGCGTCATGTCTGACACCGTGCGGT
The DNA here is from genome assembly GCA_038230755.1 of Cytophagales bacterium. Classification (GTDB taxonomy): domain Bacteria; phylum Bacteroidota; class Bacteroidia; order Cytophagales; family Spirosomataceae; genus Fibrella. The sequence goes on from JBBRMP010000135.1 coordinate 12,008, forward strand.
AGCTGCGATTGGGACGGTCTACGTAGAAGGCCAGTTCGGTATGGTCTTTGACGCTCACCGACATCGAATTTTTGATGCAGGGCCCCAGATTAGGCGATTCGAGCAGTTTTTGCAGGGCATCGGGTGCCGCCACACAATCGTCGTCCATGCAATACAGCCAGGTAGACCCGCCGTCGTAGGCGGTTTGAATGCCCGTGGCAAAACCACCCGCGCCGCCCAGATTAGGCTGCGTGGTGACCTTGAGGTCGGGTTGGGTGGCCAGCCACTCGTCGGTGCCGTCGGTGCTCCCGTTGTTGATGACGTAGATGATATCGAGCTTCCGGGTTTGCGCCCGTAGGGTGTCGATACAGATTTTCAGGTCATTCAGGCGGTTGAACGTCACCACCACTGCTGCTACTGTTTCCATAATTTTAAAAAGAACAGCCCCCTACCCGCAGCGGCAAACCGCCCCGAAAGGGGAACCTGCTTGCGCAAGCGTACCCCCTTCTAAGCAGGAGACTACTCCCCCTTCGGGGGTCGGGAGGCTTTGTTTTTCACAAAGGCGATGGCTTCCCGGATGGTTTCACGTTGAATAATTCGGACGCCTTTATAATACAGGTAGCCAAACATGGCCAGCATAATGTAGAGTTCGGCCAGCACCCAGGCGTAGGCCGCGCCGGTGTAGCCGTAGCCCCGGATAAGCCATACGTTGAGCACCAAACCCACCACCGAACCCACCGCCGTGATGCCGAAAAAGGCTTTGTCCATGCGCAGGTTCAGCATCGTATGCATCCCCAGCAGGTTGCTCGCGCCGATCACGATGGGCAGAAACGCCACAATGCGCAACACCGTGATGGCATCGGCAAAGGCCGCGCCGTAGAAGATGGTAACGAAATAGGGCGCAATGATCCAGAGACCAATCGTGATCAACACCATCAAGCCAATGAGCGGCAAAAACGCCGTTTGTACCAGCTTGAGGCCATTTTCGCGCCCTTTCCCAAAGGCATTGGCCACGATGGGGAAGAACGCCTGATTGAGCGCCAGCGCCACAAACGACCGGGCGATACCCTCCAGCCGCGTACCCGCCGAAAAAATGCCGACTTGGTACGATGTGCTAAGCAGCCCCAAAAAAAACACCGTCGATGAGGCATAGATCGTGATCATCACCGACGAGAAAAACAGCGTGCTGTCTTCCCGAAACCGGTTCAGCAGCCGCGCCACCGATGGCCACGCGAACGTGATCTTGAACCGTTTCAGCGCAATGCCCAAGGCAATGGCGTTAATGGCCACCTGCGACACGCTCAGCGACAGGTTCTGGTAGATATAGTCGCTGGCTTCGCGAATGAACAAAAACACCGACAGCGTCACCAGCACTTTCACCACCAGATTAAACACCGCCACCCGGCCCAGATCTTCCATGGCCTGATACACCCAAAACGGCGACAGCACCATGGCAATGGTGGTAATGTAGGTACAGACGTGCAGCCAGGCGTATTCGTGAAACTGCGGATTGAGGTACGTGACAAGTCCGAAAATCACCGATGAGACCACCCAGAGGATGATCTTGCCCGCGATCACTTCGCTGAACATCTTGTCGACAGCAACCTTGTCGAACCGGTTGGCGGCAATGGTTCGCACCGCCGCCATCTCGAAGCCGTAGTTGATCAGCAGCGTGAAGTAGGCAATGTAGGCTAATGAAAAATTGAGCAACCCCAACCGCTCCGGCCCAATAATGCGCACCACGTAGGGCACCGTCAGGACAGGCAGCAGAAAATTGGCCACCTGTACGCTAAACAACGACGCCACGTTGACCGCAAACCGGCGCAACGTTGGCTTCGACAGCATGGGCTGGGGTTCCAGCGGTTGCGGTTCCAGCGGCGGGGTTTCTATGTCGGGACTAGCACCTACCATGCGTTTTTGTTGCCCTTGAATACCGCTTCTACCGTCCACCAGCAAATGCGGGCATCGAGCGACAAGGACTGCCGACGGATGTACATGCGGTCGTAGCGGATGCGTAACTTCATCTGGTGATATTCACGGGTTTCGCCCCGCGCCCCCCGTGACTGTGCCAGGCCTGTAATACCAGGTTTCACTTTGTAGCGGTCTTTGTAGCCCGGCATCATGTGCCAATACGTGGCATCGAGCGGCAGCGGGTGCGGACGTGGACCAACCACGCTCATGTGCCCCGCCAGTACGTTCAAAAACTGCGGCATTTCGTCCAGGTTGGTCTTCCGTAGAAATTTGCCGATGGATGTCACCCGCGAATCACCCTGCTCGGCCTGTTTAAATTCGGCACCAGGGCTGTAGGTCATCGTACGAAATTTCAAGCAGGGAAATTGGCGACCGTTACGTCCCGACCGGAGTTGCACGAACAAAGCCGGACCTTTCGACGATGATCGGATCAGCAACGCCAGCAGTGGAATCAGCCATGACAGCACCAACAGGGCCACTCCAGTAGCAACGGTTAAGTCGAACGCCCGTTTCAAAACGTCTTTAAACAGCGGTCGGGTTGTGGTAACGCCACGTTCGATTCTGACTCGAACCGGCTCGAGGCTGGTTGCGCTTAGCATAACGTGTGTGGAGAAGTTAATAGGTTAGCGAACAAAAGAGACGCGTTGATTAGGACAGCCAATATTTTTTAGCTTTACCCGACTTGCCGTAATAGGCACTCTTACTGGTGTTGTTTGTGTAGTACGACTCGTTGCCGCCCACCGCATTCAACACAATATTCAGTTTGTTGAACCGCTGCTCCCGATTGAGGTTATTCACCATCTTCAGGTAGTTTTTGGGCGTTACGTCGTGGCGTACCACAAATAGCGTAGCATCAGCATATTTCGCAACGACTTGTGCATCAGACACAAAGCCGATGGGTGGCGTGTCGATGATGATGTAGTCGAACCGTTTCCGCAGGTCGGCAATCAACTCGCCCAGACGTGGGCTGCTGAGCAATTCGGCAGGGTTATAGTCGTCGCTGATGGTGCCGCTGCTGATGATCGAGTAATTGGCCTGACCCGGCATCGGCATCAGCACCTCGTTGAGGGAGGCTTCACCAGCCAGGTAGTTGCTCATGCCCACCGTGTTGTCTATCTGAAACGCAGTGTGCAGTTTCGACAACCGCAGGTCCATTTCCAGAATCACCGTGGGCCGGTCAACGAGGGCCAGCGAGGCTCCCAAATTAAGCGACACGAACGTTTTGCCTTCACCGCTAATGCTCGACGTGACCAGAATCACCTGGCTTTCGGTTGAATTGGCCGGGCGCAGGAACTGGAGGTTAGCCCGCAACGACCGAATCTGCTCGGCAATCATGGTGCGGCTTTTGGCCGTGATCACCAGCGGCCTGCGCTCCGGATTCCGGCCGATTTCGCCCAGAATGGGTATCTGCGTGGTCTCCTCGATTTCGTTGCGGTTTTTCACGCGGGTATTCATCAGATCACGCCCAGCCATGGCCCCCATCGGCAGCAGGAAACCGATCAGCCCGAAGAGCATATACATCATGGGCTTCACCGGTTTCACGGGTGTTCCGCTACTTTTGGCTTCGTCGACGGTACGGGTGTCGGCAATGGCGGCGGCAAAAGCCACGGCGGTTTCTTCGCGCTTCTGAAGCAGGTAGGTATACAGATTGCTCTGAATAGATTGTTGCCGCGAGATGTCCATCAGGGCCCGCTCCTGTTCTGGAATGGACCGGATGCGCCCCTCGATTTCGCTGTTTTTGGCCGTGTAGCCCTGTTTCGACGACGTCAGTTGCGACTTCATGGTCGACACCGATTCGCTAATGTTATTTTTTGTCTTTTTGATCTGGGCATCCAGCGTTTGCAGCGCCGGGCTACCATC